>NZ_JACJPK010000079.1:0-81641 GCF_014696035.1 Trichocoleus sp. FACHB-262
GGTGTTCATGGCGCGGTGGAACCACACTGACCCATCCCGAACTCAGAGGTGAAACGCTGTAGCGGCGACGATACTTTGGGGGCAGCCCCACGGGACAATAGCTCGATGCCAGGGCAATAATCAAACACAGAAAAGAGAGAGGAGCATGCCTAAGCGCTCCTCTCTCTTTTCTGTGTTTCGGGTATGGTATACCTGATTTGTACGTTGTTTCTCTCTGTTGACGGTCACTTTAAATCTCTTACTTCGAGCTACTTGTTTTCTGGTACTGAAACAAATAACTGCAATTGTGATATGGTGCTTCAAATTAAAAGCTTTTCATAAGTTGCATGAAATTCTTTGCTCTTGCCGGAGTAGGTCTTTTGGTCTCTGGATTCGCTTTAACGATCGCTGGTTGTAATTTTGTTAACTCAAGCTCTGAGTCTTCAACCTCAACAACCTCAACATTTAAAAGCCAATCAGCTACTTTGACCATATCAGCGGCGGCTAGCCTTACAAATGTAATGGAAGAAGTAAGGTTGCTTTGGCAGAAAGAAAACCCAGAAAATTTTTTAACTTTTAACTTTGGTTCTTCCGGATCCTTGCAGGCTCAGATTGAGCAAGGTGCTCCTGTCGATATTTTTGTATCTGCTGCAACCAAGCAGATGGATGTTTTGCAGAAGCAAGGATTGCTACTAAGCAGTACTCGGAAAAACTTCTTAACAAATCAAGTGGCTTTGATTGAGCCGAAAAATGTGTCGGCTTTGAAAGATTTCAACGACCTCAAGAATGGAAGTGTTAAACGTTTAGCGATCGCAGATCCTGAGAGTGTACCAGCTGGAATGTATGCCCAAGAAGTTTTGACTTGGCTGAGAATTCTTGAATTAGTTAAACCAAAATTAGTTTTAGCGAAAGATGTAAGACAAGTTTTGAGCTATGTAGAAACGGGAAATGTGGATGCTGGAATAGTTTACTTGACAGATGCTAAAACGTCGAGAAAAGTTAGGATCGTAGCGATCGCGCCTGAACAGTCTCATTCTGCCGTTAGTTATTCTGTAGCAGTGTTGAAAGATAGCAAAAATGTAACTGCTGCTCAAGAATTTGTACAGTTTTTATCCAGTCCACAGGCTAAAGCTGTATTTCAAAAGCATGGATTTGGCATTGCCAGCAATTGATGTTTTTATTGCAGGAGATAAAGGCATCATGACATGGCGTTTGACTGGTCTCCTCTGGAGATTTCTCTAAAGACTGCTGCTGCTGCTACTACGATTGCTGGTTGCTTGGGGACAGTAGTAGCCCGTTGGATGTTTAGTTACCCAAGCAGGGCAAAACCCTGGTTTGATGGTGTACTGACGCTGCCTTTGGTTTTACCACCTACTGTCGTTGGTTTCTTGTTGCTGCTGCTATTTGGTAAGCATGGGCCGATAGGTCAAGTTCTACAACCTCTGGGTTTGAACGTGATTTTTTCCTGGTCTGCAACTGTAATTGCGGCTACTGTGGTCTCGTTTCCTTTGATGTACCGAACTGCACTAGGTGCTTTCGAGCAAATTGATTCTGATCTGATTCAAGCAGCACAGACTCTTGGGGCTTCAGAGTGGGGGATCTTTTGGCGGGTACTATTGCCTTTGGCTTGGCCAGGCATGATAGCGGGCAGCATTTTGACCTTTGCACGCGCGCTAGGAGAGTTCGGTGCCACTTTGATGTTGGCAGGCAACATTCCTGGAGAAACTCAAACGATTCCTACCGCTATTTTCTTTGCAGTCGAGCAAGGGAACAGGTCTCAGGCTCTAGTTTGGGTAGTAGTGGTGGTAGTGATCGCGCTAGTGACCATTGCTAACCTAAATTACTGGTCTCACTATCGACATCGGTTCAGGCAACAGCAAACAGTCCAACCACAAGGGCATTCCGCCAACATAACTACTCATTTGGCCAAGGGTGCTACACGACCCACTGTAGAAGCAAAAACTGCATCCTTGAAACCGGAACTAGGGATCGCCATCTCCAAGCAGTTAGCTAACTTCTCGCTCAAAGTTAGCTGTACAGCTGATCAAAAACCACTAGGACTCTTAGGAGCTTCAGGTTCTGGCAAGAGCTTGACTCTGCGCTGTATTGCTGGCCTAGAGACGCCATCGAGTGGGTGTATTGTATTGAATGGCCGAGTGTTATTTGACTCAGAGCGGGGCATTAATCTTCCTAGTCGGCAGCGGCAGGTTGGCTTTCTATTCCAAAATTACGCGCTTTTTCCTCACCTGACAGTTGGACAAAATATCGCCTTTGGGCTGTATACATTGCCTGCAAGCGAACGTGCGGATAGAGTGGCTCGGCTGCTCAGTGTGATGCAACTACAAGGGTTAGAACGCCGATATCCGCAGCAACTGTCGGGAGGTCAGCAGCAGCGAGTCGCCTTGGCTAGAGCCTTGGCGATCGAACCGCAGATTTTGCTTTTAGATGAGCCTTTTTCGGCGTTGGATACTCATCTGCGCAGTCAATTAGAGAAGCAATTACAGGAGATTTTAGCAAGTTATCCAGGGATTACTTTGTTTGTAACCCACAACTTAGAAGAAGCTTACCGGATTTGCCAAAATCTAATGATCCTAGCTGCTGGACAGGTTGTGGCTTCTGGCCCTAAAGCAGAAGTCGTGGAACGGCCAACTAAATTTGTGGTGGCTCAGCTAACGGGTTGCAAAAACTTTTCCCAAGCGGAAATAGTTGAAACACAACTGATTCGAGCCGTCAATTGGAATTGCCTGCTAAGGGTTGTGGAGCCGATTCCATCTGACTTATCTCTGGTTGGTATCCGAGCTCACCACATTATATTTACCAATGCTCCTGAGCAGAGCAATTCCGCGATCGCTCCGGATAGCAGTAACACTTTCCCTTGTTGGTTAGTTCAAACCAGTGAAACGCTACACCGAACGACGCTCTACTTGAAGCTGCATGCGGCTCCCAGCGATGACCAGGACTATCATTTACAAGCAGAGGTGTTCAAAGAAAAATGGTCTTCACTTAAAGAGCAGCCCTTGCCTTGGTACATCCATTTAGACCCTTTGCGACTATTTTTAATGACGGGGTAAGCCGCATTAGTTACAACGTGGAGGCAATGTGTAACGGTTGTGCCATTTCCAAGTGGAGCGTCATGATGATGCTACAGCCCTAAATTCCGCGCTCTACAATGACTCCTGACGAAATAACCAATGCCTTGACGAACTTGTTTGGCGCTTTAGCTCAAAGGTTAGAGCCAGAAGCCTGGCAAATCGAAACCACAAACTTCCGCCTCCTAGTTTTGCTGTCCGAAGACCACACTTGGTTAAGAGTGCTCCTGCCGATCGCCCCTGCACAAGAAGCGCAAGCTTTTATGCCACAACTGCTAGAAGCTAATTTTGATGCCACTCAAGAAACCCGTTATGCCCTGCACCAAGATGTTTTGTGGGGGGTGTTTCAGCATCGTCTAGAAAGTTTGGCGATCGCAGACCTAACAGCAGCGATTCAGCGTTTGCAGTCCCTGCATGAACAAGGTTTAGCCAAACCTTTCAATGACCTAGTAGAAGTCCAAATTCGCCAAATTATTCATGTCGCCAAACTCCAAGGACAGTCATTAGAAGCGACTTTGCAAACGTTAAATCGTTTCTATGAGGAAGGATTAATGGGAGATTTGGAGCAGGGAGCTAGTAGCCGCGAAGAAGTACTCGCAGCTTGGAAGCGTCAATTAGAGCGTTTGTGGCCTGAGGTCGAGTCTTAATGGATATTGTGCAGGTTCTACGTGAGGACTATGAGCGGTTTCCTGTGAACCAAACCTATAGCATCTATGCAGAAAAAGTCTTTTTTCAAGATCCGCTCAATCGTTTTCAAGGGGTAGAGCGCTACAAGCAAATGATTGTTTTTCTAGAGCGATGGTTTGCGGACCTCAAAATGGATCTGCATGATATTCAGCAGAACGGCAACTCGATTAGAACCGAGTGGACGCTGAAGTGGCGATCGCCCCTACCTTGGCAACCCAGGATTGCTATTACAGGTTGGAGTGAGTTGCAACTTGATGCCACCGGGTTAATTGTGTCCCATGTGGATCATTGGCATTGCTCCCGCTGGGATGTTTTAAGGCAGTATTTCTGGGCAAGGGATGAAGCATGAATATGTGCTTTTAGCACCTCGATAGAGCGGCGTGAAGTTAGGGTTTTACCCGGATTTTTGGGGCAGGCAGAGTAGTGTCTAATTAAGGTTTAGCGAACACAACCTGCTAGGAACAACCTTGGAAACGGTTGGTCTAAAGATTGCAGTGGCAGAGTTGGGATCTGCCTTTTGTGTGATTTGTAACACCTGACAAATCTTTTGGTATCGGTTACATCTAGCCACAGTGCCTTTGTCCTGCAAAAATATGACGTTGATTTGCCGGGAGCATCACCTGGGCTCTCAAGCTGCCAAAAATTTCTCTCACGGACTTGGAATTATTAACTTTCGCTTCCGTTTCGCTATTGGTCTGCCCTTAGGATTGATGACGCTGCTGTGGTCCCATTCAGCGATCGCGCAGGACTTGAGCCATTCTCCACAATCGCTAGCGTCTGGGGCAGGATTGTTAGCGCTTAACTCTAGAGAAGCACAATCATCTGAGCCAGTTTGTCAAACCGATGACAATCTCAGAACGTCAACTCAGCTAACTACTTGGATGGGGAATTTGGTTAAAGCTTCCACCTGGGTTGGTGATCCGGAAGTTGGTTTAAGTCATTTAATTCAGGGCTTAGGACCGCAACTGGTAAGCTATCTCAATCCTAGCCCTTGGCCACAGATCAGCGATCGCGCTCAACAGGCCAGAGTCCCCGTGATCATGTATCACGATATTCTGCCAGAAAAGCAAGTTTTCTTTGACGTAACGCCGGAAGAGTTTGAGCAACACCTGCAACTGATTCAAGAGCGTGGGCTAACCCCGATTAGTCTCGATCAGCTAACCACGCATCTACGAACTGGGTTGCCTTTACCAGAAAAGCCCATTTTATTAACCTTCGATGATGGCTACAAGGGACACTATGAACACGTTTACCCCTTACTCAAAAAATACGGCTACCCAGCGGTATTCTCTATCTATACTGCCAAGGTTGGTAAAAAGCTGGGGCGCTCTAGCCTGAATTGGGAAGAGTTGCGACAAATGGCTGCCGATCCCTTAGTCACGATCGCGGCTCATAGTGTGACTCATCCGCCAGATCTCACCAAACTCACAGATGATCATTTGCAAACAGAAGTAGCCGAGTCGAAACGGCTTTTAGAAGCTGAATTAGGCATGCCGATTCGTTACTTCACTTACCCAGAAGGAAAGTACGATGCCCGAGTCGCTAAAGTGGTTCAGGACGCGGGTTACTTAGCAGCATTCACAATGGATGATGTGGATGAGCGCTTTGCAGGTGAATCCGAGAGCTTGTTGGCGATCGCTCGCTTTGGACAGTCTCGCCTCCCCGATATTGTAGATCAAGCTTGGGGTGGATCTCCCCTGCCCAGGTGGAATCTGGGATTTGATTTTTCTGCGCCAGTGCAACTCACCGAAACAACAATTGACGAGACACCTTTCCGGTTAATTTCCGGAGGTAAACCGATCACGATTCATGCCAAGAGTCGTTACCAGGTTCAAGAAATCCTAGAAGGAACTCAGGCGATCGCGGCAGTAGATGGCGGGTTCTTCTCCCTCAGGTACTTGGACTCCAACGTGATGATCGGCCCTGTCATGAGTCAAAGTAACGGGCAATTCGTCCCAGGAAATCACAGCGACAATCCCAGGCTGAAGGGACGGCCACTAGTGGTAATGGGTCCTCAAGCGGCTAAGTTTATTCCCTTTAACCCAGACAAGCACAACAGTTTAGAGGGGGTGCAAGCAGAATTAGCAGGTGTGACAGATGCTTTTGTCGCGGCGGCTTGGCTAGTGAAGAATAGCCAACCTCAACCTGCTAGTACTTTCAATAGCTTGTTCGATTTTGATGCCGTGCGTCATCGAGCCTTCTGGGGCATCAATCAAACCGGGCAACCCACCATCGGAGTTTCAGTAGAGCCAATTGACTCGGTTTCTTTAGGAATTGCGTTGGTAAAGGCAGGCTTTCGCGATGCAGTGATGCTAGACTCTGGTGCCAGCACTTCACTCGCTTACAAAGGTGAATCGCTGGTGGGATATATTCCTCGCCCTGTGCCTCATGTGGTCGCACTCGTACCCTCTGACGCAGAAGCTAAAGCAGCTTGTACACTGGCATCTCGATAATTGATGGGCGATCGCCTGAACCTTTCCATAAAAAAGCTGGATAGCATTAAAGACTACCCAGCTTTTTTAGTTAAGAGTCGAACCTGTTAATTAAACAGTGACAGCTTTCTTGGTAGCGCCACCCAGTTCGCCTTTGGCATACTTAGCAGCAAAATCATCCAGAGAAACAGGCTTGATCTTGCTAGCTTGACCCGCAGCACTAAAGGCTTGGTAGCGCTCAGCACAAACGTTTTGCATGTACTTGATGGAAGGCTTGAGGAAGTGACGAGGATCGAACTCCTCAGGCTTGGAAGCTAGTGCTTCACGGACCGCAGCAGTGATCGCCAAGCGGTTGTCGGTGTCAATGTTGACTTTACGCACACCGCTCTTGATACCCTTTTGAATTTCTTCGAGGGGTACACCGTAGGTTTCAGGAATCTTACCGCCGTACTGGTTGATCAGCGCAATTAGATCTTCAGGTACAGAGGAAGAACCGTGCATGACCAAGTGGGTGTTGGGAAGGCGACGGTGGATTTCTTCGATGCGGCTGATGGCGAGGATTTCACCAGTAGGCTTGCGGGTGAACTTGTAAGCACCGTGGCTGGTCCCGATCGCAACTGCGAGGGCATCAACGCCAGTTTGCTCCACGAAGTCTACTGCTTCATCAGGGTCGGTCAAGAGTTGGTCATGGGAGAGGGTGCCCTCAAAACCATGTCCATCTTCTTTGTCACCTTGGCCAGTTTCTAGAGAGCCGAGGCAACCCAATTCACCTTCAACGCTGACGCCGATTGCGTGAGCAACTTCTACCACTCGGCGAGTTACTTCAACGTTGTACTCGTAGCTGGAAGGGGTTTTAGCATCAGCTTCCAGAGAGCCGTCCATCATGACGCTAGTAAAACCATGACTCATGGCTGAGTAGCAAGTCGCAGGGCTATTGCCATGATCTTGGTGCATTGCGATAGGAATATCAGGATAGGTCTCTACCGCAGCCAAAATCAGGTGGCGTAGGAAGGCTTCTCCAGCATATTTACGAGCGCCACGAGAGGCTTGCAAAATCACAGGGCTATCGGTTTCATGGGCAGCCTGCATGATGGCTTGAATCTGCTCCATGTTGTTAACGTTGTAGGCGGGAATGCCGTAACCGTTTTCAGCCGCGTGATCCAACAACAGCCGCATGGGTACGAGCGCCATAGAGAGTCCTCCTAATTACTTCGTCGTTAGCTAGCTAGTTTTAGACGAGCTCAATTCTTACGTTAATCTTAAGATACTTTGTGCTTGTAAATAGAGGAAGTATCTCAAGATTCACCTTGAACCCTTTTTACTAGGTCTATAAGATTTGTTTATCTTTCTTTTTATGGGTCGCCCGGGACTCGAACCCGGAACAAATCGGTTAAAAGCCGAGTACTCTACCATTGAGTTAGCGACCCGTTCAGTTGCGCCTGTCCCAGCGCCGTTTACAACAATAACACAGCCTTCCTGAATTTAGAAGATATTTACCAAGAAAAACGTAAATTTCTTCAGATTATTTTTAGATTGCCTGCCTAGCTTGAGATGCAGCGCTGAAACTACAGAAATTTAGCCGTGAGTTGAACCGTTGTATCTAAAGTCGCACCGGGGGCTAACTGGGTCAGGCGATTGCCCGTATTCAAGGCATTGCGTCCCGCAGTCCAGGGCTCTAGGCAATAGAACTCTTTGCCTTTTACTGTCCAGAAGACCACGGTGGAGTAGGGTGACTCGTAGCTGAGCGTCAAATGCACCCCCTGGCTGCGATCGCTGGCGCTGGCTGAGCGGTGCGAGAGCTCCCGGAACGCTACATCAATTTCATCGCGCTCAAAATCGAACTGGTTGCTGAAGGATTCGACGGCTTGCGATCGCTGATCGAGCAAGTCGGTGGCAGGAATATCGAACTGGAGCTGAGTTTTATCTGAGGTTACAAAGTAAGGATGTAGACCTACCGAGAAAGGCATGGGTTCATTAGAGCGATTCTCAAACCGCTGATGAATCTCTAGGGTATGCCCTTGCAATTTGTAGGTGAAGGCGACTTGAAACTGGAAGGGATACGCCGCTAGGGTTTGCTCATTGCTCTGTAACACCAGAGTCAGGCTGGCTAAATCTTGCGTTTCTTGTTCTGTTACTTGCCAAGGTAAGTCACGAGCGAAGCCATGCTGTTTGAGCGTGTAGGTTTGGCCGTTGTTGTTGTAGGTGTTGTTGGGCAGATTGCCGCAAATCGGAAACAAGATGGGGATACCACCCCGCACCGTCAGTTCAGGATTGGCGAATCGTTCAGCATCCAGATACAGCAGCTCTTGGCCTTGCACTTGCCAGCTGGTAACAATGCCACCCCGCTCAGGCACAATTTCTAAGTGAGAGTTGGTGGCTTGGTCAGAGAGTAGATAGGTTATGTATTGCCGCTGTTCAGTTGCGATCGCAAACACAGTGATTGACTCCTTGGGTTGGAATGAGATCTCGCTCAGCTCTGCAAAGCTACTCTGAGCGCTCCGCGAATGGGTTGGCTAGAGGCGTTTCTGGTTGCTGGTGGCGACTTGCTGCTGTTGATAGAACTTGAGAAGGAGCAGCAGTAGAAGTAGGGAGGGCGATCGCCGGAGCTTGATGTTCTAGGAGAGCAATGTGCTCGCGAGGATGCTGTTTAGGATGTGAGGGTGGCTCGAATGGTTTTGGCTCAGATGGTTCTGCCTGAGGCAATACAGGTTCCGGGGAAGAATTTCCTTGCTCCGAATCTGGCGCTGCGGTTGGAGCAGTTGGAACTGTCTCAGCAGGATTGGTAATGAACGGCTCCAAGCGATCGCTGGGTGCAGTCGTGGGTGCAATTGATGGCTCAGCTTCCAGGGGTGTGGAATCTTCTGGAGAGGTGGTGAAGGGTTCCAGATTGTTGTTAGGCGGAGCCGATGGGAGTGAGGGTTCCGCGTTTTCAGGAATAGAGGTATCGTCCGCAGGTGCCTCTACAGGCTCAGTGAAGGGTTCTAAACTCTCGTTTAGGGTTGGACTAGGTGCGGGTGTCTGATTCAGAGGACTAGAAGTATCACCGTTTAATGGCTGAGAAGGATCACCCTCTAGGGGCGACGACTCAAAGGGTTCAGTGCTGTTTTCAGGCTCTGTAAAGGGTTCTGGCTCGGGTTGAGAGTTGAGAGGAGCACTAGGGTCAGGAGATGTATCATCGCTAGGGACAAGCTCGTCAGGCGGTTCTGATGGGTCTGGTGTCAGCGGTTGCCAATAATCATCTGGTTCCTGACGGTGTGGGTAAGTATAGCCATCCTCAGGCTCAGAGTTCAGCTCTGATGGCTCAGATTCGGTCGGTTCAAGCTCCGCTGGCTCAGATTCAGATGGCTCCGAATCTAGGGATGGGTTGGACCTGTATGGCTCGAAAGCATCTGGCTCAAAAGGTGCAGGCGCAGTGGAGTCATCAGGCCAAGCATCGGTTGAGTCTGGAGAGGGGGCAGCGGTCGGTTGAGAGGGTAAGGATTGCCAGTTGTCGGCGGGTTCTGGATTAGAGAAGCTAGGGCTTGGCTCTGAGCCGGGGAAAGCAGGAGCGCTATTACTGGGTGCAGTATCGGGTGCGAAAGGTTGTGAGTTGAGTGGAGTAGCAGGGTTGCTGGGTCGCTCATCTGGTGAAGCAGGTAGGTCGTCAGGAGCTGAGTCTGGTGCAGTAATAAAAGAGTCAGGTGACGTTGTCTCAGGTGTAGATTGTGGCGACGGAGCAAGATTTGTCGTATCTGGGTTGGGAGATGGTTCGCTGAAAACCTCTGACTCTCCTGGCTCAACCACTTCAGAACTACGGGCATCAAGAATAACGGAGGACGGCATCGGTTGAGCAAAGAGGCTCGATCGCTCACGAATTTGATTAAGGATTTGCTCACCGCGATCGCCAGACACAATTCGGGGTTGATACTGCGTCACCTCAACTGGCAAAAATTCTACCTTCATTTGCTTGTCTCGCAAGGCAACTTTTAGCACCGCCGTATCGTAGTCGCTGCGGGAATTGCCGCCAAAAATGAAGTTACCTAGCGAATAGACGATCGGTCGTCCCTTATAAATTTCTGCTCCTTGGAGGACATGGGGATGGTGCCCCACAACCAGATCAGCGCCTTTATCAATGGTGTGATGTGCTAGCTGAATCTGCATATCCACGGGATACTCAGCTAATTCCTCGCCCCAGTGATAATTCACGACGATCCAATCAACCTGCTTACGAATGGCTCGAATATCCTCGGCGATGCGATCGTTGCGAGTAGGATTGGTGCCAGCAACATCTATATCTGCCGCATGAAGGTCTGCATCGTAATAGCCGAGATAAGCAATGCGCTGCCCCTTCACTTCTAAGATTTCTGGACGACGAGCTTCTTTAATATCTCGACCCGCCCCAATGTGATGAATGCCCGCCTGCTCTAGCGTTTCTAGCGTTTCTATCAACCCCGATGCTTCGTAGTCCATCGCGTGATTGTTAGCCAGAGTCACAATGTCGATGCCGCCATCCGTCAATACTTCTACCGACTCTGGGTCAGCCTTGAAGTTAAATTGCTTATCTGGCAGTGGCGTGGTGGCGCGAGTTAAAGGATTTTCGAGATTCACCATCGCTACGTCTGCTTGGCGATACTCCTTCATGTCGGCGAAGGCCCAATTGTAGTCTTGACCAACTAAATCCTCGAAGGCATCAGATAGGGTGACATCCCCCCCAAACATCAAGGTGACGGCTGGGTCATCAGGATTGAGTAGGTTTTGGTGCTGCACCACTGGAACTGTTTCCAAGGCAGCACGGATCGCATTCGGTCGGTTGGGTTCAGACCTCGTGAGTGTGGCTTCGGGGGTGCGACCGTTGGCAGAGGCGATCGTTGGCTCGGTAGGAGTTTCGTTATAGCTGAGCAGACAACCCAAGACAAACGCTGCTACAGCAGAACCACTGAGCAAGAGAGAACGAGCTAGTTTCAGATAAACACGCTGGTCTAGCAGTTGTTTGACAGATATGGATTGAGTCGCTGCTTGAGAGCGGTTGGGGGGCTGACGGGGGCGCTTTTGGCGTCTGCTGGATGTGGCTAAGCGAACAGATTGCTGCCAGAGAGTTTGACTTTCATCTGCGAAGCGAGCCGCAATCCTGACTCCTTCGATAAAGTCTAAGTTGAGCTGGCAGAGACGATGGCAAATGAAGCGGACTAAGCGATCGCGCTCTGGAATGCGATCGAACTCGACGGTAATGTGTAGGCAGTTGGAGCGAGTGGGTCGAATGGAGGCGTAGACCCCTTGAGGAACTAAGTAGCTATTCAGCCAATAGGCGATCGCTCGAACATTACCTTCTCGTGCTAACTCCAGCACGGAAGGTTGAGATACACGATTAGAATAAGCCATCCTCTTCACTCCTCAACATCAACTGCCACCGTTACTTCCCGTTGCACCCACAAATTGGCAGATGATTGACCCTATCTTATCGGCATTAAATCATTAATTACTCGGACGGGAAACCTATTTATACCTTTAATCCAGAATAGTTAGCCCCGATAGAACATATGGTTCACGCTATTTTGGCTTCATAGATGCAGCCTGCACTTCCTAGTTAATGTTAGTTGTCAGTGATAGCAATCACAAGCTTATAACGTTTAGGGTCACAGGTTATAGTCGATCTCAATCAACTGTTAGAACTCGAAAATACCTGATAGTAAGGGTGGCAGTAAAACAGTCAGGATAATTCGTAGCTATGATCCATACGCTCGTACAATCTGCTTTCCAGACAGGCTGTCTCAGCGTGGCATCTGAGGGGTTAATCCGCCAAGTATTGTCAATTGGAGGCTATAAAGCTGCCGATTTAGAGGTGTTAGAAAAGTTATACAGTGCCGTGGATGCTGGAGTCATTAAGCGAGAAGCTCCTGGAGCCGTTGAGATGCCATTGCAACGTCTGCGATCTGTGGCACAACGGAGATAACTCTCGACTGAGACACGAGCTAGTAGGGAATAAAGTTTTAATTTGTGGCTAAAGTTATGGTGAAGAAGACTCTGGCTTAGGGATTCATGAACCTAAAATTCATAGGATTAAACTGCTATTGGACGACTAAGCAATCCTAATTTTGATCTAAATCAAAACAGAATTTTTATCCGATCTTGACCACAATCTTTCCCATGACCCAACAGACACCAAGCTCCTCAATCAGGGGCTTATTTTTTTAGTTACGAGTTTTCAGTTTTTGTTGCCTCTGTTCCCAAGCTCGTAGAATATGGGCCATCGTTACCTTAATCTCCAACGAATCTGCGGCTGCGTAAAAAGTCGCAGCTTGGGCGATCGCGCGAATTTCACCTCCATTTAGAGGCAGCTTGTGAGCTAGAAACTCCCAATCAATGCTGGAGTCGAGGCCGATCGTGCCTGGAAAAACTTGATGCCATAACTTCAAGCGATCGCCTGGCGTGGGGAGCGGGAATTCTAAAATTTGGTCAATTTCCTGTCGCCAGTGCCAACGCACCGATTGCAACAGCGGCACACTGAATAAGGTGATGCCTCGCTGCTGCTGACGTTGATGAATCAGTTGATGCAGGTCTGTGGTCGCTAAGGAAGCAGAACGTCCCAGCCAGAGCGGTGCCGACTTAATCAGCAATACCGTGGGGCTGTGTTCATGAATTTCCTGAAGCAACCTGGGAAACTCGGCGGGCGGCACCAAGGCTAGGTCAGTCCAGAACAGAGAAGTTTTTAATTGTTGAGCGATCGCCGCTGCTGCCATAGTTTTGCCTGTACCCGCCGCTCCTACCAAAATCGCCACGGTTCCAGGTAGCGGGGGAGGGGTAGAGCAGCTAGGTTTTAAATCGCTCCAAACTGCTTGCACCTCGGACCACAGCTCTACCCGTTGCCCTAAATGCTGCAAGGTTGCCAAAAGCGATCGCGGCAAAATCAGTTGCGTCCAGTCAGGTGTGGCTTTTTCTTCACGCAGGTAACGGGGCAGGAGAACGTGAGTATGAGGAAGAGGGTGCAGCTGAGGAAGCTGAGCAGGTTGAACTAAAACCTCTAAAGTTTGCGGCTGGGGTTGCTCAGCCAATAAATAATTCACCAAGTCGTCACTCAACTTCAGCCGCCGAGTGAGGAAGGTTTCCTCGCCACAAGCCACCATTTGCAGCAAACCCTGCTGAATTAAGCCAGAGTTTGCAGTCAGGTAAGCCCGACCCGTTTGCCATTCCTGGTCATTACGACACAGCAACCGCAACACCAAATCGACGGTGGGTAAATCAGGGCAGCCACAGGTGCTCGAAAACTCAACCGAAACTCGTGCTGCTGAGCTGGATTCGTGGCTTTGGAGATAGCTGTAGAGCTTAGCGTAGCGACGATTAATTTCTGGAGCCAAGCTAAACAGAACTAAGTTCTTTTCAAAGGCGGTGAGCTTGAGGCGATCGCGCAACTGAGGTAAACCTAGGGCCACACCCTGCTGTAAACTAGCCTGAATTCGCGCCTCCATCTGCTGCTGATAGCTGGTTGCAGTACCACTGCGATGGGTAGGACGCAGACGAGTTTCATCATAACCAGTCGTACCGTCTAAGGCGACTAAACCTTTCCACCAGTGGCTTGTGGCTCGATCAGCCCGTGACTGCGCCACTCGATCTACTGTTTTTTGCTCTTGACGCTGTCGAGCGATCGCCACACTCAAGGTGCGATCGAGCCAAGTCAGTTCTGCTTTCAGGTAGGCCCAGTTATTCTGAAACACCTCTGCTGGATCACTCATGCTTCATCACCCGGATGAATTCCAGGGGTAAACCATCGGCATCGGCAATGAAAGCAACCTCATAAACGCGATCGCCAATCATTTGTTGGTTGGGTTCCAGTAGCACCTTCAGGGGTGAGATCTGCTCAGGTTGGAACTCAGCCGCCTCAGCAAATTTGGCTTGCAAATCCTCTAGCCACTTGGGCAAATCCGTAGTGGTATCGGTGAGGTCAAAAGAAAGGTGATAGTACCCGGTGTAGTGCTCGTCGTTAAAAGCATCAGCGACGGGACGCGGCTCTGGAATTTGAATCAATTCAATCCGTCCGCTCAAGCCTGACATCCAGCAAGCCAGCGTGTAGCCCGTGGTGAATCGTTCATTGACCACAAACCCTAACTGCTCGTAAAACGCGATCGCCCGATGGATATTGGCAGTCCGAATAGATGCGTGATGCATGGATGATGAAGTTCAGCGCCCAGAGCCGTTAGCGAAAGTAGGTTACAGCTCCGGATGGATTACTCAAATAAACGAAAATACGGATACCGAACAGGGGCACCCGGTTCTTTTTCTAGATCGAAGTTAATTACGTCCCAGCAGGGATCTTCTTCTGACGTCGGGCTAAATTCTACAGGTAGGCCGTAAAGCCGAGGTTTGGCTGAATCTGTCTGACCCCGCCAAGGAGTGCTGCGCTCTAGATAAGCACTGATTAAGTCTTTATAGCGTTGGGCAATGATGACGCGAGTCGCCCGATAGCCCTGAGTGTAAAGCCGATCTAGCGCTTCATGAATTTCAAAGCGAATGCCGTCTGGATGCGTGTGCTGGCGATACCACTCGTTGTTCCATTGTCGCCAATGCCGCCCTGACTGCAAGTGAACCAGTTCGCCTGTTTGTGGATCTGATTCAAAGGCACCGTGCCTCTGACACAAATAAGTATCTGTCAGGGTTAGAGCCGGAATGGTTTGGCGGCAGTGCGGGCACTGAATCTCCGGACCAAAAATTGGATACTGTAAGCCATGAGTCATCATGAAGTGCGGATCTGCATGGTGTTTCTGTGTCAGTGCCAGTTGTTTTATTATAACTAGGGAAGTTCTGCCCTCGATGTCAATTCTATGGGCATTCTGCTGATACTCTGGGCACAATTTTGAGTGATTTCAACCCATCTCCTCTAATTTCGGCTTCTTATTGGCCTGCACCGGATCTTTCTCAAGCTGCATTTGTGGCTCCGGGGGCGACGGTCATGGGTAATGTGGCGATCGCCGCTGGTGCCAGTATTTGGTTTGGTGCAGTGGTGCGGGCTGATGTCGAGCGCATTGAAATTGGCATCTGTACCAATGTTCAAGATGGAGCCATATTACACGGTGATCCAGGTAAGCCCACCATCTTAGAAGACTACGTCACCATTGGACATCGAGCTGTAATCCATAGCGCTCATATTGAGCAAGGTTGCTTAATTGGCATCGGGGCGATCGTGCTGGATGGCGTGCGCGTAGGGGCAGGCAGCATTGTGGGGGCGGGTTCGGTCGTAACCAAAGATGTACCTCCGCGATCGCTTGTGGTGGGAGTTCCGGCGAAACGGTTGCGCGAACTCGCAGATGAAGAGGTGGCAGACTTAATTGAGCATGCCCGGCGTTACGAAAAGTTAGCCTTGGTTCATGCAGGCAAAGGCACCGATCTTGGCTTCACCCAAACGCACGCTTAAGCATGCTTGTAGATGCCCTCAATCGATCGCTAAAAATAAGCCGAAAGCCTGAGAAATTGCGATCGCTGTGAAAAAGCGCCCGTTTGGATAAATAATACAATTATGAGAGCTATTCAAAAATCTTTAATCTCTGGTTAGAAGAGGAGATCGGGATATGGACTTGGATTATCGCGTGGTGGTGGTTTTGCTGCCAGTCATTTTGGCTGGAAGCTGGGCAGCGTTCAATATTGCCAAGGCTGCCTTGGCTCAAATTCAGGGGTTTCTGGCCAAGTAACCACACTATAGGGCTGAATTATTTCAGTTCACATGATGCAACAAACGACTGTAATCCTTTGCGGAAACACAGTCGTTTTTGTTTTGGCGCTATGTTCTAGGGCAATAAGTTAGAGCAATGCGATCGCTGGATTTTTGTAGGGCTGTGGCTTTAATCGAGTTTTTGCTCGGTTGTTTCAGACCATGCCAGCGGGTTGAAGGAAGTGTCGTAGTCGTAGACATCAATGTGCTCAGTCTGCTTGAGAAAGTTCACCACTATGTAGGTTAAAGGGGTGGCGATCGCCTCGTAAGCCGTTTTGATCAGCCATTGAGTAACGATCGCTGAAATCATCTGGCTAGCTGCGATCGTGCCGACAAAGGCTACTGTGACGAAAATTAGCGAATCCAACCCCTGCCCGACAATCGTGGAACCAATGGTTCGCATCCAAAGCCATCTTCCCTGAGTCGCCACTTTCAACTTGGCTAACACGAAGGAATTGACAAACTCCCCCACCAAATAGGCTAGAAACGAAGCCAGCAGCAATCGAGGTGTATTGCCCAGAATCCGCTCGTAAGCCGCTTGTCCATCCCAAAACGGTGCAGGAGGAAGCTGTTGGCCGAGCCAAATGGCAAGCACGGCAATTAAGTTGCACAGAAACCCCAACCAGATTGCTAGACGAGCCTGCCGATACCCATACACTTCAGTGAGCACATCCCCACAGATGTAGCTAATCGGAAAAATCACGATTGCCGCAGTTACGACCTGGCCTTGCAGGCTCACCAGCTTGGTCGCGACAATGTTGGACACAATTAGGCAGGTTACGAATAGAACCACCACGAGCAAGAACCATCCAGAGTAGCGAGCGGAGGGAGGGGGCGATGCTGAGGGGGAATTGCGAGAAGGCTGCTTCGGCATGGTGCTGTTGCTAGGGTTCTACCTGCAAAGCATTGTGGCACTGAATTGAGTAGATGAACGAACTGTTAACTTATATCGTCAAGTGTTTCTCCAAGCTTGGAAAATAGAGTTTTAAGTTCGTTAAATTGAGTTTTGAGTTGATGCTGCGTCGCAAAAATTCGCGCCTGCTGGACCCTTATAGAAGGGTCCAGCAGACTAGAGGACCGAGCCTTCTGGGCGAACTCCTCAGGTGCAACTTGAACTTGATAAATTTCACTTAACAATTTTGCTAAGGCCTCTGAAGTTGGCTTTCCCTGGTTTAATAAACTCTGAGCCAGAATCCGGGCTTGACTCAGCGTCAGCTTTTGCTGCCCAGCATATAGTTCTTGATTTTCCTGATTGAGGTTGGACAACTCTCGGTTAGTATGAATCAGCTCTTGCTCCAGCACTTGAGTTTCTTGATACGAATTTTCTAGTTGTTGTGTTAGAGACTCTATCTGCTCTTGTAATAACGCGATCGCATCTTGTAGCTTAGATTCAGCCTGTTCGTAAATAGCGTTAATTTCCTGCAATTTTCTCTGCTCGGAGGGCTGACTCAGCATAGCCGATAGTCCTTGCGCGTTTTTTGTTAGTGCACACCTCTTAACTAGAAGTTTAGAAGACGGCAAGATAGAGGCCAAAAAAATTCATCAAACTAGAGCGATTAACTTTAAAGCAACGTCTTAACTAGCTAGGAAACAGAGCTGCAAAAATCAGGATGATGGTTGGGCAGCTAATGTCATCCTGTAAAGTAACGGTTCCTGGTTTGGCAATGAATTCGATTAAGCAAGCGAGTGATGCAGGTCAACCTAATGACAAAAGACAGGCAGTCAATGTGGAGGCTCTGCTCAACCGTTTTGGTTATTTTGGGGTGCATTTGGGCTTAGAACGCATCCAGCGACTTTTGGCGGAATTGGGTGATCCGCACCAGCAGGTTCCGATTATTCATGTGGCGGGGTCGAATGGGAAAGGCTCTGTCTGTGCTTACCTGTCAGCCGTGTTGACCCAAGCTGGGTATCGCGTGGGGCGCTATACCTCGCCACATTTGGTCGATTGGTGCGAACGAATTTGCTTGAATGAGCAACCCATTGCACCGGAAGCATTGGAGCAAGTTTTGCGACAAGTCGAGGCAGCGATCGCCCCAAACCAGCCCTCTCCCACGCAATTTGAAGTGATTACTGCGGCCATGTGGCTATATTTTGCCCAACAGCAAGTGGATATTGCCGTGGTTGAAGTGGGCTTAGGAGGGCGCTTGGATGCCACGAATGTTTGCGATCGCCCCCTGGTCAGCGTCATCACTTCCCTCAGCCGCGAGCATTGGCAACGCCTCGGCCCCACTCTCGCCGACATTGCCAGAGAGAAAGCAGGGATTCTCAAGGCTGGCTGCCCTGCGGTAATTGGCCCCTTACCCCCAGAGGCGCAAGCTGTCGTCGAAAAACGAATTGCAGAACTGAACTGTCCGGCTGTTTGGCCGCAACCTGCCATAGAAACTCAACCCGGTTGGGCCGAAGTCGCTAGCATCCCAAATTGGTTCCAATCAGAAGCCAAAAACCAAAAGCTAAAAGCCAAAATCGAATATTCGTTGCCGCTCCCCGGTGCGGTGCAATTGAGTAATTCCGCTTTAGCGATCGCTGCATTGCAAATTTTGCAGCAGCAAGGCTGGGAGATTCCCGATGCAGCGATTGTGAGTGGCATCGCTAAAACGCAATGGCCTGGACGATTGCACTGGCTAACTTGGCGCGGTCACCGTTTGCTGGTAGATGGGGCACATAATCCGGCGGGAGCCCAAGCTTTGCGGCAGTATATCGATCGGCATGGTGACCAACCCGGAGAGGTGTATGGCGATCGCTCTGTTGTGTGGGTGGTGGGCATGATCGGCACTAAAGATCATGAAGAGGTACTCGAAGCTTTGCTGCGCCCTAACGACCAGCTCCATTTAGTCCCAGTTCCAGACCATGAGCCTGTGGATCTTGATCGGTTAGCGGATTTAGCCCAGCAGCGGATTTGTCCTCAGTTAGTCGCCTGCGAAACTTACCCCGATCTGGAGCTAGGGCTACAAGCGGCTACCCAAAATGCCAAAGGGGTAGGCAATCAACCTACCCCCGGTGCTTTAGTAGTGTTAGCTGGTTCGCTTTATTTGTTGGGTGACTTCTTTAAGCGATTCCAGGCTGATTTGGGTCCTAATTTGGGTGCTATCTAGGCTCCTCTCCGCTGATTCCAATTTGTTTCGGCATCCGCGATCGCCTGATCGATGGTTTTCTCACCCAACATCGCCGCCTGCAAATTGTCGTAAATGGTTTTTTGCAGTTGCTTCACATCCTTCATGGCTGGAACCAACACTTCTGCATCTTTTAGCTGCCCTGCACTGATAGAGCGAGCTTTGTCTACCGGAGTGGCGTTGGTAGGCAGAGTTTTGAAGTAGCTATCCTCTAGGGCCTGTACGGTCGAGGGCAGCACATTGGCTTCCTTCGCAAAAACCAATTGATTGTCGTTGTTGGTGACATACAACGCAAACTTCACGGCTGCGTCAGGATGCTGAGTATCGCGAGGAACGACTAAATTCATCACAGCCACATTTTTCTTGCCACTGTCCCCGGTGATTTGCGGAGCAGAGGCAGAAGCTTGAGCCACAGCAGGAGCATTTTTAGCGATCGTATTCAGGAATTCTGGACCAGAAGCCAAGATGGCAGTTTCACCTTGCTGATACAAGTCGATCGCGTGGCGGTGTCCTTGGGTTAGCACTTCACGAGGCAAAGCACCGCTTTTGTACAGGTCCACCCAATATTGGAAAGCAGCCTTGCCTTGAGGCGTATTAAAGGCGGCTTTACCCTGCTCATCAACTAACTGAACCCCCATCTGCACAAACGACTCCATCACCTCGCCAGAGTCTTCCGGGACCACCGTGGCAAAAAAGGCGTACTTGCCTGTTTTGTCTTTGATTTGTTTAGCGACTGTAGCTAGTTCAGCGTAGGTGGTCGGTGGCTGGCTCACTCCTGCTTGCTTCAACAAATCGGTGTTATAGATCGCAACTCGCGTCGTTAAATACCAAGGAATGCCAAAGCTTTGATTATTCAGCGTGCTGGCTTTCCAAATATTGGGGAGGTACTGCTGGCGCACTTCGGCGGGAATTTTTTCATCCAAGTTTAACCAGGCATTGCGAGCCGCAAGCTGAGAGGCAAAGCCCGGATTCAGGTTGACCACATCGGGGGCAGTTTTGGCAGAGACAGCGGTGAGAATCTTGCTCTCCATCGCCGTCCAAGGCACATCCACCCAGCGCACTTTGATATCAGGATTTTCCGTTTCAAACTTACCAATCAGTTGGTTGAAATAGTCGGTAAATTGAGGCTGCAACTGCATGGTCCAGAACTCAATTTCTTGCTTACCGCCCGCAGTTTGGTTGTTTCCAGAGTTGGAAGGGCCTGTGCCACAACTCACTACCCAACTCAAAAGCAAGCCCAGCAAGGCAAAAATGCCAAATTGTCTCCAGCGTCTCATTCTCATAATTTCATAACGATCGAGTATTGCCCAATCTACTGCTTCAAAGTAGCCACTACTACACCACAACTTTGACGGCAGCCGCACAAGCTTTGGCTCGTTCTCTAGCTTCGTCGGTTGTGGCTCCTAAAGCCAAAGCAACGCCCATGCGTCGTTTCTGGTGACACGAAGGTTTACCAAAAATGCGAACTTTGCTCGTGGGGACTTGCAAGGCCAGATCAATGCCTTCATAGCGGGGGTTGTCTCCCGTCTCGGACGCTAAAATCACTGCCGAAGCTCCGGGTCGAATCAACTCAATCTCACCAATGGGTAGCCCAGCGATCGCCCGCACATGCAGCTCAAACTCCGACATATTTTGGCTAATCATCGTCACCATCCCTGTGTCGTGGGGGCGAGGGCTAACTTCACTGAAGTAAACCGTTTGCGCACTTGCCGGATCACCTTGGATAAATAGCTCCACACCAAAAAGGCCCCAACCGCCTAAAGCTTCGGTGATTTGACGACCGATGGCATGACACTGCTCTAGCGTGCCTGGGTTCAGCGGGCAAGGTTGCCAAGATTCCCGGTAATCACCATTGACTTGAATGTGCCCAATCGGGGGACAAAAGTGAGTCCCATCCATAGCCCGCACCGTCAGCAAGGTGATTTCTGTATGAAACTCCACAAACCCTTCGACAATGATGCGGCGATTCTGGGCGCGTCCCCCCGATTGCGCGTATTGCCAAGCAGCATCAATTTCAGCCTCAGTTCGGACAATACTCTGCCCCTTTCCCGAAGAACTCATGACAGGCTTGACGACACAAGGCAGTCCCAGTTCCGCGATCGCTTGCCGATATTCTGCCTCGCTGTCGGCAAAACGGTAAGGCGAAGTCTTCAAGCCTAACTCTTCCGCTGCTAGCCGCCGAATGCCTTCGCGATTCATGGTTAAGTTGGTTGCCCGTGCGGTAGGAATCACCCGCCAGCCTTCTTGCTCTAGCTCTACTAGGGTAGCGGTGGCGATCGCTTCCACTTCTGGCACAATCCAATCCGGTTTTTCGCGCTCAATTAAGTGCCGCAGCTTGGGGCCATCCAACATATCCACTTCGTAGGATCGATGCGCTACTTGCATCGCGGGAGCATGGGCATAGAAATCAACTGCAATGACTTCCAACCCCAGCCGCATCGCTTCGATCGCAACTTCCTTGCCCAACTCTCCAGAGCCTAGCAGCATGAGGCGTCGCCCACTAGAGGTTAAGGGAGTTCCCCAAACTTGGCTTTCCTGGCGTGATGGCACAGCATTCATAATTTAACCGTCTGTATTTTTCTCTTTTTTATATATACTTTCATGCATCCCGTTCTAACAGACGGGTGCTCAGGGGTCGCTCTACGCTTTTTCGCTGCTTACACAGCCCAAAAGGACATTGTCTAGCTTGGCGGGAACAATTAACCATAAGACAGCCATCACTTAGTGGTTTGCTAAAGGGGAAAATACCTATTCGGTTGATGGGTTATCCTCAAATCGTGATGGGTTGATCAGCCGGATGAATCCTATTCCATCAGTACGAGTTAACTCAATTTTTGAAGAGGTGTACGCAATTTTCACAATTGTGTGTAATATCGCTGGTAAGTTGAGTTGGATTGAGATCAACGCAAGCGAACTGTCCCCTTGCTTGGTTCCCCAAAAAAACCAAACTTTTGGAAAGTTCAAAACGAGCTTATTGGGGATGAAAGCCAAAAACATTAGGAGAAAAAAACAGCCGTTTTCTTTTCTTTAGTGAATGGTGTTGCTGTAAATGATGTTTTCACCCGAAGACGCAACCAGCAATCTAGGAGCAGTTCACTCTTTGTTGATGATATTTTTTAAGGTTTGTATCCTTCTAAGCAGCATGGTAATTCTGCAATAAATTGGTTACCATACATCGGCATCCATCTCACTACAGCCCTTGTCTCTGGCCTCACCCAACTAACTAAACTGATACGACTGAGTGGATAAATGCTGTGGTTAACACATTGAAAGGTCTATTTTCAAAGCGTACGAAAGGGGTTGGTATAGAGATCACCCCCGAACGAATTAACATTGCCCAAGTGCGGAAGCAGGGACAGGCATTCAAATTAGTCACGCTGTCATCTGTAGAGGTGCCAGAGGGTATATTTCAGGAGGGCCAAATTGCTGACCCGACTGCGATGGCTGGCTTGATTCAATCCGCCTTGGCTGAAAATAAAATTAAAGTAAAGCGTGCAGCAACAGCGATCCCGGCACGAGAAGCAGTCACCCGATTGATCCCCGTTCCAGCGGAACTGGATGATCGCGAACTTCGGGAAATGGTCTTGAATCAAGAGGCTGGTCTTTACCTGACCTTCCCTAGAGAAGAGGCTGATGTTGATTACCAAAAGCTGGGCTTCTTTGTAGATGAGGATGGCATTGAAAAGGTTCAAGTTTTGCTCGTCGCCACGCGCAAGGAAGTGACAGATACTTACCTCAGCACTTTTGAGCAGGCGGGCTTGCAACTGGACGTTTTAGAAACCAGCAGCTTCGCTTTAATTCGGACAATTCGAGAGCAACTGCGGCAGTTTGCCCCTCAAGAAGCAGTGGCGATCGCCGACGTTCAGTTTGAAAGTACAGAAATTTCTATTGTGGTGGATGGCGTCCCCCAGTTTTCCCGCACCGTCCCGATTGGCACGTTCCAAATTCAGAGTGCATTGAGTCGAGCGATGAACCTGCCTCCTAGCCGCAATACTGATTTGTTGCAAGGCATGACGATCCCAATTACTCCCACCGATACTATTGGTGGCACGACTAAAATGGGGGGTACCAATCCAGGTACGGCTGCCATGCTGAGAGTTCTGGGAGAACTAGCAGATGAGCTGCGTCGTTCTATTGACTTCTATCTCAATCAAGGTGAGAACTTGGAAGTGGCGCAACTGCTCTTGGCAGGACCAGGAGGTGGAATTGGTCAGTTAGATGAATTTTTTACTCAACGACTCAGTTTGCCTGCAAGCCAGGTTGATCCAATTGCAGCGCTTTCACTAGAGGTTGATCAGGAAATTCCCTTAGTTCAACGACCTGGATTAGGGGTGGTGCTAGGCCTAGGATTGCGGGAGATCTGAACTCATGTATAGTCTTGATGTTAATTTTCTCAATGACCGACCGGAGTATCGACCAGATGTAGGAGGTGGGCCATCTCGGCCTAAAGCGGCTCCTGGCAGCTTGGTACCCTTGTTCCTGGGGGTGGCAACGGGTGTGTTTCTCCCTGCTGTCGTTCTCGTTTTGTGGTTAGTGCTGCAAAACAAAAATGCAGAACTACAGACTCGAATTGATGAGCTCAATGTACGACTAGGTGAATTGCAAAGAGCGGATGAAAAGGTAGCTGCAATTAATGCTCAGGCGGGTCAAATTAAGGCTGAGACTGACGCCTTGGCTACAGTCTTCAATCAAATTAAGCCTTGGTCTGCCATGTTGCAGGATATCCGCGATCGCGTTCCAGCCGGTGTACAAGTCAGCAACATTCAGCAGACTGATGCCCCTGCTGCGACTCCTCAAAGTCCAAATCCAGCTCCCAAAGTTGAGATTTCAGGCGCAGCTCGCTCCTTTAATGATGTTAATGATTTCTTGCTAACCCTACAGAAATCCCCTTTTCTCAAGGCCAGCGAAACACAGCTAGTCGGTGCTGACTTAAGGGATAACCCAACTCAAATTGAGGTTCGGCAAGATCGCACACCTCAATCTTCTACCCCAGATGTTCAAGTGAAGCTGCCACAAGTGGTGGTTTATAAAATTCAAACTAGCTTAAGTGATGTCCCTGCTTCTGAATTGCTCCGAGAACTGGATCGCAAGGGTGCTGTGGGGTTAGTCACTCGGATCAGAACGCTTCAACAAAAAGGAGTCATTCAACCATGACTATCAGTGGAGATTTTGTCCCTTCCGACGGCAGAGACTTTGGCTCCGAGCCTGCCTATCCTACAATCTTCGGCATTGCCTTAACTCCCACCATTAGTGGTGTTTTGGTGGCGGTTTTAGGCATTGGGGCATCTGCATATCTATTGCTCAATCAAGTTCAGCCAGCTTGGAATACCTACCAAACCCTCCAAGCTGAAGCAGAGCAAAAGGAAACCCAAATTCAACAACGGGGCAATATTCAGAAAAAAATTGATACAGCAAACAAAAATTTAGAGCAGGCGAAACAACGTAGGACAGAAGTTTATGCTTTGTTCGCTGATGAGAGAACGTTAGACACTCTACTGCTTGATCTCAATCGCCTAGTTAATGCCAGAAAAGCCAAGTTAAGTAGTTTCACACCTGCTCCAGAACCTGCAACTGTGGTCAGTGATGGTTCCTTAGGGCCTGCGGTCAATGGCAAGCTTAAGCGCAAAGAGATCACGGTTAACTTAGAAGGCAACTACGAACAAACTCAGTCGATTATGCGGAGTGTAGAGCGATTACAGCCGCTCTTGCTAGTTAAAAGCTTTAACTCTCAACTAGATCAGTCAACCCAGAAAATTACCGTTGATCGCCGGGGTCGTCTGCTTCCAGTTGGTCGGCCTGAGACTAACTTAAAAACATCCTTTAAGCTACAGGCATTATTGCCGTTGAGTTCAGAGGAAGCGGCAGCAGCGGCAAAACCGCCTGCTCAGTAACGTTGATGGCTTTTGAGTGTGGAGCCAAGACAAGGTTGAGATTTCCATTTTTTGAGAGGAGGGAACTGTGAAGCATCATCTCGGATTGAGCAGTCTGTACATTGGTGGGGCCGTCATGGTGATGGCTGCTCAGCCTGTATGGGCTGCTCCAGCAACGCAAGTGACTGGTGTAAAAATTAATCCCACGAGCGGTGGGGTAGAGGTTGTATTAGAGACTCGTAATGGCGCACGTCCACAAGTTTTTACTGTCAGTCGAGGCAATAGTTGGGTTGCTGATGTAATCAACACCCAACTGCGCTTGCCTCAAAGTGAGAGTTTTCGTCAAGATAATCCTGCGCCTGGGATTAGTTCTGTCGTAGTGCTACCCCTAGATACCAATAGTGTGCGAGTGATCGTGGCGGGTCAAGGCGCAGCTCCCGCAGGACAAGTAGCCCAGCGCGATCGCGGCGGCTTACTGTTTAGCCTTACCCGTCCAGCGGGTAGCGAAACAGCTCAAGCAACTCCAGCGCCTACGGCTCAGCCCGGTAGTGCTACCCCAGCAGCCCCAGCTCCAGTTCCTACAGCTCCTGCTGAGGATGTGTTGGTTCCTAACCCCAAAATTACAGTAGATGGGGTGCCAGTACCACCACAAAGTCCGAATGTAGCACCTCCATTCTTGCCTAGAGCCGTAGCGCCTCCGGTGGGCGATATTGTGGTTTCTAATGTGGACGCGGCTGCAAGTGCAATTGATTTGGGTAGTGCTGAGCGTGTTCCTCGTTTGGTGTTGAGGGATGCACCAGTGCGAGAAGTGCTGTCTCTATTGGCTCGTGCCGCAGGACTCAATTTGGCTTTTAGTGCTGAGGGAGGTGGGCAACAGCAAGGTCAACAAGCCCCAGCTCAGCCAGGAGCCGCAGGAGCAGGTGGGCCAACTATCTCACTAGATATTGAGAACGAGCCAGTCCAGAATGTATTTAATTATGTGCTGCGCCTCAGCAACTTAGAAGCGAACCGTGTAGGACAAACCGTTTTTGTGGCTCCCAGGTTACCTAATGCCGCTAGAGATGTGATTGTTCGCACCTTCCGGATGAACCAGGTAAGCGCGGAGCAAGCCTCTGGCTTTTTGGTCAGTATGGGCGCGGAGAGCGCAGTTACAGTCACTCAGCCAGTAACAACTGTTAACGCGATTCCGGTGCAAGGAGCTGAGGGTGCGCCACCAATTACCCAAACCAGCACCACGAATCAGACGGTCGTAAATACACTACGGATTGATACGGAAGACTCAACTCCTTTGCTCAGAGGTTTGCAAGTCTTAGTAGATACTCGCCTTAACTCTATAACCCTGGTAGGTCCTAGAAACCTGATTGAGGTAGCATCAGCTCAGTTAGTGCAACTCGACCTACGCCGTCGCCAAGTAGCCGTAAATGTCAAAATCATTGACGTAAACTTGCTTAAAGAAGAACGGTTTGGCTCCAGCTTCTCCTTTGGGATTGACCAAAGCCGAGCGATCAATGCAGGTGGCATTGGAGTTGTGAACTTTGGTAGTACAAGCCCAGTCACAGCAGGCAGCCTCACTAATGCAACTGTAGGGACTGGACCCACTAGCTTTGGTGGACCACTTGCCTTCAACTTTGCTAGGCAGTTTTTGCTTCAGCTGCAGGCATCTATTGCCAATAATAATGCCAAGATTTTGACTGATCCAACATTGGTGGTGCAAGAGGGGCAACAAGCAACTGTTAACCTCACTCAGCAAGTTATTGGAGACGTTGAAACCACCATTTCCACTAGCACTCCTCCTGTGGTAACTACAGAGATTACCAAAGAAGATACAGGTCTCATCCTGACAGTTAATGTTGAACGAATTGATGATAACGGCTTTGTTACGCTGTCAGTTGCTCCTCAGGTGATTGCCTTAGCAGGAACGCAAAACGTCACACTACCTGGATCTGGAACACAGGCGATTGCTTTGCTATCAGAGCGATCGCTGACTTCTGGAACCATTCGGATGCGAGATGGACAGACTTTAATTCTGTCTGGCATTATTCAAGATCAAGACAGAGCCAACGCTCAAAAAATCCCTATCTTAGGTGATTTGCCCATTATTGGTGCTTTATTTAGAAGTACCGTAAGAGCCAATACTCGAGCTGAAGTAATTGTGTTGTTAACACCGCAGATCTTGGATGATTCCGATCGCTCTACTGTTGGCTACAACTATACGCCAAGTCCTGATGTCCGTCAGATTCTGGAACGAGGCACCACACGCAATCCTGAGAAGAAGTAGTGAATGCCTGAATAGCTTCTGTTGCAGGGTACCAGATTCTGTAACTGACTATTCTTAGTACCCAATCCCCTATTCACCTCTGAGTAGGGGATTTTTTTGCGAAAAAAGTTTCCAATTTGAGTCTAATTACCTAGAAAATCCTGAGATCTATATATCTTAAAGGTTTCAACGATCCATATTAGGCGAGTACACCTTAGAATAAGGCATTGAAAATTCGAGTCTGCGGGACTTTCAGCCATTTTGGCTGAGTTCTTCTCGGATGATCACTCTACAATCTCACCTGGAGATTAGGACAGTAATATCTATCTTCTTAAAAAAGGAGATTCAAACGCATGAATAAAGGTGAATTAGTTGATGCGATCGCCGATAAGGCGAGTGTGACCAAAAAGCAAGCAGATGCGGTCTTGACTGCGGCTTTGGAAACCATTGTTGAAGCGGTTTCTACAGGCGATAAAGTCACGCTAGTCGGCTTTGGCTCTTTTGAGTCACGGGAGCGCAAGGCTCGTGAGGGACGCAATCCCAAAACGGGTGACAAAATGGAAATCCCAGCGACCAAAGTTCCTGCCTTCTCGGCAGGTAAGTTATTTAAGGAGAAGGTTTCGCCTCCCGAAAAATAGCTACTTTTCACTAGTGAGGCCGCTCTTTGAGCCGTCCAATCCACGGGGGGAATTTAGCTTGGGCAGCAGCGCTGGCGGGCTGTCCCCCTGCTGCTATTCTTGATTTCTCTGCCAGCATTAATCCTTTAGGCCCCCCTGAGTCTGCGATCGCGGCAATTCAAGCTCACTTATCCGAGCTGACGGCTTATCCTGATCCAGACTACGCTCAACTTCGAGCCGTTCTGGGTCAGGCTCATAGCTTACCTGTAGACTGGCTCTTGCCAGGTAATGGTGCTGCTGAGTTGTTGACTTGGGCCTGTAGAGATTTATCTGCGCTGGAGGTGACTGGCTTAATTACCCCCGCCTTTAGCGACTATGGGCGAGCCCTAAAAGCATTTAACAGTTCTGTGCTTGAGTGCCCGTTCGATAATTTTGGTTTGCCAGTTTTGGATGTTGGGTCAGTCATTGAACCCCTAACATCCAAAATTGCTTCCCAGACCAGGGGCTTGTTGATTAATAATCCTCACAATCCGACTGGACAGCTATTTTCCAGAGAAAGTATTCTGCCATATTTAGAGCAATTTGCTTTGGTGGTGGTAGATGAAGCCTTTATGGACTTCTTGCCGCCAGAGCAGCAGCAAAGCTTGATTGAGGTGGTGCAGAAATATCCCAATCTGGTAATTTTGCGATCGCTCACCAAGTTCTACAGTTTGCCTGGTTTGCGCTTAGGCTATGCCATTGCTCACCCAGAGCGCTTAAAGCGTTGGCAGCAATGGCGAGATCCTTGGCCTGTGAATGTACTAGCGGCGGCAGCAGCGGCAGCGGTGGTTCAGGATACAACGTTTCAGGCGCAGACTTGGGCTTGGTTGCCAGTAGCGCGATCGCAGCTTTACCAAGGTTTGGCTCAATTACCAGGATTGCAACCTTACCAAGGGGCTGCGAACTTTTTACTCGTGAAGTCGGAGCAGCCTACCGTAGAAGTGCAAAAGAATTTGTTGTTGTGTGAGCAGATTTTGATTCGGGATTGTGTCAGTTTTCCTGAGTTGGGCGATCGCTACTTTCGAGTTGCGGTTCGTACGGAGGATGAAAATCAAAGGTTAATCACAGGGTTGGCTAAGATTCTTTAGGGGGTGCTTGTGTTAGGCAGCGTGTCTAACGCCTCATCCAAATCAATCTGGTGAACGACTAAAAGCATGTCAGTTGAATACGATTTGGTGGTGGTTGGCAGCACACCTGCGGGTGGCTATGCGGCAAGGATGGCTGCTGAGTTCAAAGCGCGAGTTGCTTGGGTCGTGCCGGAAGACTGGGGAAATCAGGGCTTAGCCTCTGAGTGGATTTCCCATGCTGCTCTAGCTCATTTAGGCAAGGTGACAGAGCAGGCCTACCAGAGCCAAGAATTAGGGTGGTTGGGGCAGACAACTGAGGCAGGAACTTCACCTGGGTCTGTGCAGTGGTCTGGGGTTGAGCAATGGCTGCAACGGATTGCAAGTAACTGGGAAGAGCAAAACTCACCCACAATTTTGTCTGCGCTGGGAGTTGAGGTGATTTTTAGCGCGGGGCAGTTTTGCCGTCGGCCTCGGTTTGCTTTCACTGTCAGCGATCGCTTGATCCGAGCTCGATCCTATCTATTGGCTTTAGAGAGCTACCCCTTCATTCCAGACATTCCTGGGCTGAGCAGTGTGGGATTTTTGACTACCACTGGCTTTCCTCAGGCGATCGCTAACCAAGCAAGGCCTGAAACGGTGGTGATTTTGGGCGGTGAGCCGACCGGAATTGAATTGGCTCAAACTCTGGCGCGCTTAAATATTCATGTGACGTTGGTGCTGGAAAGCGATCGCATTTTGCCCTACGAAGATGCAGAACTGGCGTTTTTGTTGCAAGCGCAGTTGGAAGCAACAGGCGTCCGGATTTTAACGAATACGCTAGTGGCTCAGGTGAGAGAGATTGAGCAGAAAAAATGGGTGCAAGTAGGCAACCAGGCGATCGCGGCAGATGAGATTGTGGTGGCAATGGGACAGCAACCGCATGTGGAGTCGCTTAATTTAGAGGCGGTGGGAGTCGAATGGTCATCGCAGGGAGTTTGGTGCAACCAAAAACGGCAAACGACAAATCCACGAGTTTATGTCTGTGGCAACCCGATCGCAGGTTATCTGGCTCCTCACGTAGCTCAGTATGAGGCGGCGATCGCCCTGAAAAATGCCCTCTTTTTCCCGCGCTACAACGCCAACTATCAAGGAATTCCCACAACACTAGCTACTGATTCAGCCTTGGCCCGAGTGGGTTTGACAGAGCCAGAAGCCAGACAACGTTATGGCAAGGATGTCTTGGTTTTACGGCAGGACTTCAAAAGCTTGGCGCTGGCGCAGATTCGGGGCGAAACTACCGGATTGTGTAAGTTGGTGGTGCATCGCAATGGGTCGATTCTGGGAGCACATATTTTGGCGTCAGAGGCGGGTGAGCTGATTGCTGTGATTGCTCTAGCCATGCGCCAGAATCTAAAGATTGACGCGATCGCTGACCTAGCCATTCCCTCTCCCACGTTTGCTGAAATCCTGAGCCAAACGGCAACGGCATGGCAACTGCACCGCTTTAAGCACAACTCCATGTGGCAGAACTTCTTGGAAGCTTGGTTAAATTTTCGGCGATCGTAGTCTTCTTAGCGCTGAGTTAACCGATGTTTTAGACCCGCGCCAGCGTTACGGCTTCTGGTTGGTCTTGATACTTACCCCGACGAGTTTCGTAGCTAACCGCGCAAGGCTCACCTTCTAAAAATAGGAGTTGTACCACACCTTCATTGGCGTAAATGCGGCAGTCAGCACTGGAAGAGTTAGAAAACTCTAGAGTCAGGTGCCCACGCCAGCCAGCCTCTTATTTCTAGCTAAAACGCCGTAACCCTTGCCTATAAAGGCTTTCAGCTCGTTTACATGTAATTGAAAAGCTGGGGTGTTGAGATAGCTCACTATGCTAGTCAGGAGTGCTGGTGTAAGTTTTGAGTTCTTGTGCATTGGCATATAGTCAAGCATATATTTAGTTGGGACTGATGAATAATGTCTCAGGTAAAAGTAAGTATTTAAGCTTTAGAAGAGGTGAGTTCTATATTTACACGCTTGGCTTTGTTCAGCTTGCTAGGGATAGTGCTCCAGTACGATGCGTCATTCTCACAAGGCTCTTCGGGTTAGCTTTCCCGCAGAACTTAAGTGTTTGAGTAGAAATTCTTGCTAAACATTTTAACTTATGTTTTAAAGTGGCTTTAAAGCCTGGCAGAGTAAAGCTTTAAATATGATCTATAAGCTTATATCCCTTTTCAGCCATTCAGGGGTAGTCATCCGAGGGTAGCTTTCAGGGGCAGATTGCTGAAGGCAGGGGAGGGGGTAAGGCAGTTTGAAGGAGAGGGATGGCTAAGGTGAGGTTGAGTAAGTTGTTAGGGATCGCTCATCATCTCAAGATGCTCTCCGAGCAAAGCTGCACTTAGCTCATCAAGATCGACGGGCTTGACCAAGTGCGAATCGAAACCTGCTTCGAGCTAAACCAGAATTACAGGTTATTTAATTCACAATCCTGAGGGTATTACCTTCCAGTCTATGAAAGTCTGGATAACGCTGAATCAGCTCAATGCGACACAGAAGTTCTTTGTGCTCCTGTGACCAGCTAGTTTGTCTGACATGACTAAACCATAGGGAATTCTAAGCCTACCTCCTGACGGTAAAAGCATGAATCGACTCTTTGCATTGGCAGCAGCAATTACTCTAATTTCCTCCACTCCACTTCTGGCTCAGACTAATGTATCGGGAACTGTTCTTAGTACTGGCGATGGAGACACCTTGCGTGTTGAGATGAACGGGAAGCCTGTCACTGTGAGGCTTGTCTGTGTGGATGCTCCGGAAGCCACCCAAACGGGCGGGAAAGAAGCAGCAACTCGCCTCAGCCAATTCCTACCCAAGAACCAAAGTGTCCAGTTGCGAGTAGTAGAGCAGGATCGCTATGGTCGCACCGTAGCTGAGGTATTCAAAAATGGGCAGTCAGTTAACTTGCAGATGGTGCAAGAAGGTCGGGCCGTAGTTTATCGGCAGTACCTGAGCGGTTGTGCTGTCACCAAGGATCGCTATCTTCAAGCGGAAGTTAAGGCTAAACAACGAAAGCTAGCCTTTTGGAGCCAAGCCAATCCAGTAATGCCGTGGGATTTTAGAGCAGGCAAGCGAGGTACTTCAAACCCAGCTCCCGCTGTCATTCGCCCTACTGCTCCATCACCTGCCGCTCAGACTTCTAACTGCTCCCCGGCCTACCCAGGCGTGTGTATTCCACCAGGGCCACCTGACCTAGATTGTGGTGATATTTCAGAACGGCGCTTCCAAGTGGTAGCACCCGACCCACATAGATTTGATGGTGATAGTGATGGGGTGGGTTGTGAAAGTTAATTCCAAAGCGTTGAGTGTGATCACCTTTGCCATCTTGACTAGGATCGCTACCTTCCCAATCTGGGCACAGTACCTCTGGCCTCAGATGTTTGCAACTGAACGTTGTGTTTTGCAAGCACCCAACGGTGATGTGGTGAAGTCCTCTGGAATAGGTTGCAGAGGAACTGACCTATAAAAGCGATGAACTAAGTAGCGCCACTTGAAAAACTTCGTGTCGATTTCACCTCTTGAAGTTGGCTACATCAGCTTTAGCTCACTCTTAGCAGCTAGATTCGACAAATGAATCGAATTGGATCAGGCAAAGCCATCAGCACCATTCTCAAGCATGATGCCAAGGTCACAAGCTACAAGATCGCATTGCTGAGGGCGATCAATGATGTCGTGCTGTCTTTTCCAGACTTAAGGAACTACAACCAAGATGTTGCAGTTCCTCTCAGGGTTTTAGCAGAGTACTGGGTTGCTTACTACTGGCCGTTCGTTGATCTCAACAAGCCAGTTTTTCAGGGACAACGGGCAAACCTGCATAGTGAAACAAGAAACGATATAGCGTTTCGACCAGTCCTAGCAGCACTTCGCTTACGGTGGGAACTAGAATTAGAAACAGTTTCACGTCCCTCGGATGGGTTCTTTGTCATCAATGAGATGCGAGTTGCTCGTAAGCGGGCTTTGTATTCTCAAGATTTCTTAAAAACCTACCAGCAAGCTATTAGGAAAATTAGCAACGCCTTGGAAATGCCGATTCGCTATGCTGGCCCTGGCAATTGGACAGTTTTTGCACGGCCTGTTAGGTACGAGGAACTTGATGGGCTGGCTGTTTCCACACCTGGAACGCAGAGCAATGACAAGTGTGTAGTCATTCAGGCTGAGCTATGGCAGTCTTTCCAGTCTTTATCCCTATGGGTTGAAGCACTCTGTATTCATGAGTGGTGCCTATTTTCAGAGGGTGTGGAGCAGGGGAGCACTCAACAAGTTGATCGCGGTGACATTTATCGCCTACTGACTGATCGCCCAGACAACCGCCGACCTCTGACTTGGGAGCGCAACAATATTGATTTATTGCTAGTGGAAGGACACGAATTTGTTTGCCCTTGGACAGAGAAGCGAATCCGAAGTGGTGTAGGCTACGACCTCGACCACTTGGTACCAGTGTCAATTTATCCGATCAACGAACTTTGGAATTTAGTGCCTGCTGATCCCCACTTCAATTCTCACGTCAAACGTCACTACCTACCGTCTTGCGAGCGTTTGCAACAAGCAAGGCAAAGTTTAGAGTTGGCGTACCAGCAATACGGTGTTTCAAAGGCTTTAGCAAAAGCGCTAAGGGAGGATGTAGCGATCCGGTTTCTAACCGTAGGCGATAACGTAACAAACTTTCCGACGCTAGTGACTGGAGCAGTGGTTAAACTAATTGATCAAGTAGCTGAGTCACGTAACATTGCTCGCTTTTAAAGACAAAACACTACTGACTGAAAATTGTTGAAGTCATCTTTAGTTCCTAGTACTACATATATCCATTAATGAATAGATATATGTAGTACTTGTTTTTCTAAAAAGGTTATAGTTTCTTGAAAATAATTTTTTGAAAGTTTCAATTCATTTGTAAATTTTCTAAAGGCAGTGTTGTAAAAATTACGAAGAATGAAATGAATGAAGATGCTTGGCATTATGGGAGAACAAACGGGAATTCTACAGTTCTTGAATTGCCCTAGCGTTAAATGACACTTTGGGTGATCTAGTTCTTGATAATTGCCTGGATCATAGTCAAATCGAACAGGTACAGGCAATATATTTCTTGCGATTATATCTGCGTATATATCGTCGAGTTCATAAATTTCTGGTTGATTCTGGAATTCTTGCAGAAAAGGTGATGGAAAAAAAGCAAGTCTGTGGGAAATCAGCTCTGAGTCTCTAAAAACATACATTATCTGTATTAGAGCACCATCAAGCATTTTAATATTATAGTTTCTACTCTGATCTAGCTCTCTGTAAATATCAGCATATTCAACATTTCTCAAGACTATAGAAAGATCCTGCATGCCATCATAATTAATTTCATGGCTGTTACGTCCGAAAAGATTACACCTAGGAAAGTTTTGGCTATCTGAAAGACCAAGTTCTATAAGTTTCTTGGTAATAGTTTCTATTTCATTCAAAACATTCAGATACGTAGTCATTGGTCAAGAAGCTTCTCTTTCAATCGCTGTAAAATCTCTTCTGGTAAATCTTCTTTATGGATTTCTCCTTTATCAAGAGCATCAAGAAGTTCTTTTAATCCTCTCTTTTGTTTAATAATACGGTCACGTTCCTCTGGGCTCATATCTCTATTAACGAGGTTCATCTTTCGGCGTTCCTCTTCAGAGGGATAAATGAATGTGAGGGCAAAATCCTCTCGTTTAACTCTCTCGTACTCAGCTTCTAATCTTTGCATCTTCTCGCCACATCCTAGAACTCTAATCCATGCTTTGCTTCTCGTTATGGCTGTAAATAAAATATTTCTCTTCCTAGCAAGTTCTAATCCAGAGAAGCACTCATCAGCATTAATGACATAGACCATAGCAGCTTCATTACCCTTAGCTCTATTAATGCTAGTAAAGGTAATAGCCTCTTCACTAAAAAAATCATCACGTGAAGTAGTCACTCCAGCCAAATTAGAGTTAATGCCTCTCTGATATAGTAAAGCTCTCGCCTCTCCTGATACTTTTCGAGTTGTAAGCGGGTTAGTATGAATAACGATTATGTCGTCATGTTTTAATTCATCTTCCCGAAGGTTTATTTCTATTTGATCTGCTAGCCATTCAAATTGTTCAAAATTACTATTAAAGGATTTGAAAATGATTAAATCATCAATGGGTGAGTGAGTTTCCAGAAATCTTGGGCTTGTACTGCTAGTTCTAGTAAGCTTTACATGATTACTGTCCTTAAGGGCCCCTTCTTCGACCCTGTAGCCAATGTCTCTCCATAATTCAGCATAATCAAACATCTGAATTAAACCTTCGGCTCTATAGATACCGAAACCTAACGCATGTGCAGAGCTTAAAAGAGGTCGCGAGTTTCTATAGCATTTCTCTAGAACAATGTCTTGTTTTGGCTCGCCAGGCGCATTCCTGAGCTGAACCTTCGGTTGTCCAGTAGAGTTAAAACCGAAGATTGATTCTGGAGACTCCATTATTTTTTTGTTAAGGCTTTGCAACTCATCATACGCATAAACTAGTCTCTTCGGTTCCTTTAAAATTTCATAGCAAAGTTGTAAAAAATGCTTAGAAAAGTCTTGTGCTTCATCTATTAAAATTGCATCATAGTACTGTTCAAATTTAGCTATTTTGTTAAGAGCCTCCTCACAAACTATGTCAAATTCTTGTCCATATACATTGGAAATCTCCTTAGCAGCATCTAAATCCCTATACTCAATACCATGCTTTTTACAAACTTCATAATAGACACCATCCATTGAAGGACTTCCCCAAGCATGAATGATCTTAATCTTTGACCAATCTGGTTCTTGACTTGTATGTTCTATGCTGAAAGTGTTGATAAGCTGCCTGAACTGGCTCTTTAAAGAGCGCGTATTGAAAGTGACAGCAATATCCCAATCGGGATGAACTGCATGTAAATATGCAACTTTAAGTGCTAAAACTATTGTCTTTCCTGAGCCAGCTAGTCCTCGAATTCTCTGGACACCATCAACAGTCTCAATAACGGCTGCACTTTGATTTCTATCCAAATTAGCAATAGAATCCTCTAAAGCTCTTAACTTTGCGCCTCTTGAATTTTCTTTTTGAACATACTTTCGTTGCTTTCTATTTCTGATAGAAGTGATAGCTTGTATGACTGAATTAAGTTGCTCAAAATATTCATTGCTCTCCCATTTTTGGCTGCATAAATACTCTTCTAAATCTTCTTCATTTAATGCAATAGGGTAATCATCCTCAATCTGGCCTGGTCTACTTACCCAAACAGGCGCAAATGTTACTACGCCGAGCTCAACCATTAACTTCTTCCGGCTGGTCAGCCCCTTCTGCTGAAGTAGTTTTGATTGAATCTTATTAAAGCTTTCATCTTGTACTTCTTCTATATTAGTCATAACGTTAGGGCCTTCAACAATATTGAAGACAATAACGCCATGTTCTTTTGATATTAGCAAAGCATCAATTTGATAGCTGCCTTCAAAAGTTCCTATTATTGGATAACCGAGGTACAAGCTACCATCAATATCAGTTCTGCTTTCAAAGTAATCTGCTAGCCTCTTCGATGATACTGGCTTATTAACATCACCTCGAATAACGTTAACCATAGGACATCGCTTCGCCTAAACCACCTATAAGTATTATCCTTCAAATTAGTACAAATGTCTTCCGCTACTTCTCCTGGAAATTTCTCTTAAAAAACATTAGTTACTTAATTACAATTTTTCAACAAGACAAGTAGAGTTACCAGTTAATAGCTGACAAATCAAGCAGTGGATTGTTCAGATACCTGCTCCAAATCTCTAGCACTCTCAAAGCGTTTCATAAGCCCATTAATAATACGTGGGTCTGTAGTATATAGACCTGCTTCTCTTTCGGAAGAGCTATCACTTGATAACAGAAAGTTATGACTTCCAACCAAAGCAAAATCAGAGTCACAAACTAGAAACTTTTCATGGGTACCTAGAAGTTTTAATCTGAGTTGATTTGGATATTCTTCTGCCAGCCTTTTTAGTTTTGGTAGAGCACTATACTTCCATCCCGTTCCTATATCACCATTCCGTATGTCACGCAAGTGCCCCCATCCTATATCTACTTGAACATTCCTTCTGAGGACATTTCTTAGTTTTTGAAGTACTGTATTATCAATGCTGTAGGTACTAGGCCAGGGACACACCATTATTAGTTGTTTTTGAGATCTTTCAAGAGCTTGAATAAGATACCTACGGCTATCAGAACGATCAAAAACCAACTCATAGCTATAGGTCGATTGAGCATCTAAAAGAAGCTGTTTAAGGTCAATCAAGCACTCCTCGATAGCAGCATCAACCCTACCCGAAAACTCTTCTGATAATGTTGCTAATGCAATTTCTAGTTCGTTACCCTTTTCCTTTGCAGCAAGTAAGCTCTTCAGTTGCTGTTGCATCGCATCCAGATTTCGAGTGCGATCATGCAATACCTCAAAGCTAGTATCCAAGTTCTTGAGCCAAGCTTCTAAATCCTGAATCTGCTGCTGTAACTCTTCTGATCGCTGAGCTAAGGACTGTTCAGGGCGCTCAGCAAAAGCTTGGTTCAACATCTCAAGCTCAATCTTCAGGCTTGTCATACCGTGATCGAAGCGATCAACAACAGTTTGCTGCCAAGGTGTCAGCTCTTGCTTGGTTAGAAACTCTAGTGACTTTTTCTCCAAGGTTGTGATCGCGTTTTTAGTCTGCTCCAGTCTCTCGTCTACCCCTAACTCTGTGACTGACAGTCGTACTTCCTGCACCTGCTGCTGTAAGTCATGGGCTTGAGATCGCAAGCCCTTAATATCTGTTTCTAATGGAGTTGGGTCAAATGGTTGCGGCGGTGGAGGCAGCTGCTCAAGCTGCTGTTGTAGTTGTGAAACAGCATCACTAAGTTCAGCGACCTTTTGGTGTTCAGCTTTAGTACCAACTTGGTGGCTCAAAGCTGCTAGTTGCTTGGTTAAGATTGCAGTCGCCTCTACGGTTGGCTTGAGCTTCGGTGTTAATTCAGAGATGTGAGGTTGAACAGCCGTTTTATTAACTCGTTCTAACTGTTCAATTTGCTGACTGAGTTTTTTGAGTTGTGCTTGTAATGATGCGGTTTGTGACTCAGACCCCTCCGCTTGAGCTTGAAGATTGCTCTGAAGCTGACTGACATTCTGATGAAGTGGGTTGAGGTCAATAGCTTGCAACGGAATCAAACACGCTTGTACTGCTGTCAATCCTTCCGAGAGTTGAGTGATTGCGCTTTCAACTTGCTCCAGCTTCACCTCTAGGTACTGAGGGTTGAATACCGGAGGAATTTGAGATAGCCCTGTCTGTAGCTGACTCTGTAAAACTTCAAGTTTCTCGTCTAGATACTGGCGAACTTCAGTAACAGTAGCCTCAGCATCCTGCTGCAAATTAGCAACAGCTGTCTGGGTTCTTGTAATCTGAGTTTGGAGATCGGTTGAGTCAAACGGTTCTGGTGGAGGAGGCAGAGTTTTCAGTTGTTGCTGGACGGACTCAATTTGCCCCTTGAACTGCTGATCAACTTGAGTAATTGCAACCTGAGCAACTTGCTGAGTTTGTTGTAGGCGATTGCGATTCAGTGTCCCTAAAGCTAGCGATACGGATATTGGAGCGGCAGCAAAGACAACTTGTTGAGATACGGTAGCTGCAACTGAGCCGATGGCCGAAGCAGCAAGTGAGGCATATTCTGCAGACTCCAGCCAGTGACGGTTACTCATGGGGGTACAAAATTCTTCTTATGACAAGAATTCCACCAATACTGAAGTTTGCGACACAAGAAACATAAAAAGTTTAAAGGCTGGTGTAAATAAGCGATAAAGTTTCTGGTGGGCAGTACGTTGATTAAGAAATACCGGACAGTTTAGGAAGCTTATGAATTGAAGTTATACAGCTGTATCAAAAGTGAGACCTTAGTTACTCAAATAGAAAGCTCTAAGCCTGACCTCAAACTTATAAGCATGAATCGACGGGTTAGAAAAGTCAGAGCGTAACCAACAGAAATTGGTCTGTAAAGAAACGCCAAGTAAGCAGGATGTTTCAGTGAAGCAACTCCGAGAATGATTTATAGTACAAATATACTATAAATCTAATAGTGAGACTATGTAAGCAAATGAATCTCATAACGCAAGGCCCAGCATAGCTTTGCTACTAGACTACTTAGGGGTCATCAGGTTATTAGTTAAGTCTTAGTCATAGATGAATAGTTCAAGTTTGCTGCAATTCCCTAAGGAGAAATTATTGCTGAGTTTTGTCTGAGATGGTCAGCAGCTCCCTCTAAAAGTTTAGAATAGAGGGATTTAAAGTTATTTAACCTACTATCACTCCCAGGAACTTCCATGTCAGTTCGATACAATTCTGTAATGCAATTGACTTCTTCTTCTAGTTTGTCGGAAACCGACGAAAGAAGACTATTGAATGATTTTTCATATGAATTCGGCTGGACACCTAGCGACAGATTAGAAGTTCCAGCTATTGAAGAAGTTTCAAGCATACACTTGGTTGTTGAACACGGACTTGAAAATCAGGCAGTTATTAGCTTTCTTAAAAAACCCCACCATGAATTGAGCGCCGAAGAACAGAGAGGACTTCTTAGTATTTCATATAACAATTTAGTTGATTGGCATGTACAAATACAATCAGATCAAGTGATCTACACCTTTAATCGCTTCTATCCTTTCCAGATGACTAGGCGTGAATATATATCAAAAGATAACTTAGACTTTTTAACCAGTGAAGTTTTTCAGCAAATAATTGAGGATAGACAAAATTCCAATCTTCCATGCTTGGATGATGCTTTGATTGAAACAATATCATTTTGGAAAAGGAATCTCTCAGCCGAGCTGGGTTCTGAAAATATAACCAACAAAGAACTTTCTTCGTTATTCAACGCAATTATCTTTGTTAGAGCAGTAGAAGATAATTACAGAAGTGCTCTTTTGAGAAGTAATTCAAACGTAAGAATCGATAACCAAGTTCTTCTGCAAGCCGTCAGAGAAATGGATTCTGGTGAAACGTTCAGCGGAGTTATCAGACAAGCCTTAAATATGCTTGAACAGCATAATATCTCTCAAGAATTAATAGATTTTCCTGCTCTGGAAGCTTTTAATCCACTTAATAGAGAGTTGCTTTTCGACTTGATAAGAGACTTTTATAAAATTAAGCATGCAAAGCCATATGAGTACGACTTTTCTTTAATGTCCAAGCATGCTCTTAGCCGAATTTATGAGAAGTATACTAGTGTCCTAAAGCGAGTTGAGTCTGACCAACTTTCACTTTTGACTACTTTGCCGGAAGAAAGTAATAACCGAGCATTAGGTAGTATCTATACTCCTCAATTTATTGCACGCTTCTTTTCTCGATATTTGAGAGAACAAGTATCTCATTACCAGTTTAGAAGGCTTAAAACTTTAGAACCGTCCGTTGGATCAGGTATATTCCTGAGGACTCTATTGGAGTATCAATGTGATCTAACGCAGGAAGGCGTTACCACAGAATTAATTAAACAAGCCTTTAATAATGTAGTAGGCGTGGATATTGATCCCAATGCCTGTCATGCAACAATTTTATCTTTATCTTTGCTTCACTTAGTTTTAACAAACCAGCTTCCGTTAAAGTTAAATATTCATAATTGTGAAGCTATTACATACTATCAGGAGCAAGCTAACATTCGGTCTGGATTTAATGCTGTCATTTCTAATCCTCCGTTTATCTCGTTAGGAGATCAGGCTGAAGAGGTAAGAGAGCAGTTATCAAAATTTATAGGTAATCACGGAAGAGGAAAACTAGATTATTACTTGGCTTTTCTTAAGATTGCTCTAGACGCTTTAGAGCCGGGTGGATACGGTCTTTTTATAATACCTCACGGTTTCCTGGTAAACGCAAACTCAGGAGGAATAAGAAAGCTTTTAATTAGTGAAGCTTGGATTAGATGTATTGTTGACCTGTCTGGAGTCAAAGTTTTTCCAGAAGTTGATACTTATGTTGTGCTCCTGATTTTTCAAAAGAAATTTAGACTAAACCCTGAACCCAAGGCGATGATTGCTCAATGCCGTGCTTTAGTTAGTGAAGCATTTCATGCTGTCCTAGAGGACCGAGAAACCGATACTAAAATGTATACAACCTTTAAGGTAAATCAGAGTGCTTTTAATGAAGACACTTGGCCCCTTCTGCCACCTTCGGTCTGGTCAATTCATCAGAAGTTAAAATCTCTGCCTAAGATTTCTAACTTTATGGATATCAAAGTAGGTGTTCAGACGGGTAGCAACAAAGTGTTTATTTTTGATGAGAAAGCAGTACCTACTGAGGAAATAGACATTTTTATTCCTTATCTTCCTGACAAGGAAATGCTTCCATATTCGGTACCTAAAACTCCCTCTCAATACCTGTTTTATCCCTACCGTCACGGTCGCAGACTTTCATCTGATTATATTAGCAAAAACTTTCCTAAAACTTGGAAATTGATTGCAAAACAACAGGAAATCTTGAACAAGAGATCTGCTGTTCAGAAGAATCAGATTGAGTGGTGGCAACTTGAAAGGCCTCGGCATGACTATATAAAAATGCCAAAGATTTTAACTCCACATCTAGTTATTCGGCCACGCTTTTCCCTAGATTTAACTGGTCAATATGGAGTTATTAGATCCCCGGTTATTTTACCTAAAAGAATCAACGCTCGAAATATTTTGGATGGAGAAACCTTAAATGAGGGAGTATCAGATGAAGAAATATCTAAGGAATTATTAAAATATTTTGTAGCTATATTGAACTCAACAGTTTGCTATCGATATATCTCTGAAAATGCAAACCGTTATGGAGGTGGCTACACAATGCTTGAACCAAAAAGATTACAAGACACTCCTGTGCCTGATCCAAAGTTGGTTGCTCCTAAAATCTTGAATAGACTAATCTCGTTAGTTGACATTCGCTTAGAAGCCAAGGGAAAGAACATGATAGAGATCGAAGAAGAAATTGATAATATTGTCTCAAATTTATATGGATTAACTCGTGATGAAGCTATGAGTTATCAGATAAAGCATGATTCGTAGTTCTATGAAAATAGTTATTTCTACAAGTAATCAAACTAACACTACTAAAAAGAAAAGGAAAAACCTAGATCAACTAATTAGAGAAAGAGAAGAGATTGTCAAAGAGGTTGTAAAACCTCTTGCAAGCAAACCAAATGAACTGTATGTAGAGCGAGAGCAGAGTACCAGTTTATATATAATAAGTATTCGTGACAAAGTTAAGTATCCAGGAGGATATAGAAGTCATAGGTTTAACACAATTGCTCCTGGCCTTGTTGCTGGCTACTTTGAAATGTGGAGAAGAGCTATAGAAGAAAAAGAAAACGCTCCTAATGAATATTTCTATTTAGATAGAGCTTACTTACATTTTTATTTACCTAAGAAGAAGGAAAACACAGAAGAAGAGTTTTTTCTTCTGCATTGTGATCCAAATGATGACGGGCAACATGCAATATACAAGCAAAGCCTTCATTTACATATCGAATGCCATGATGCACCCTCACCTCATTGCAACGTTTGGCCGCGTAGCCATATAGCTTTAAACGTTGGCATGCAAGACCAGATATTGGCAAGCGTTGAATCTCTAACCGAAGCCCTTAGAGCGGCAGTTTCTATGTTAAAAAATCAGGTGTTAGAAAATGATTATTGGCAGTCTATAGGAAAATAGATGTTTTGCCTCTCTCGGCTAATCTATAGACAGCTTTAAGATGGTACATAGAGCGCAACCAGGAGGCCAATATACTTTGACAGCATTAAGTCATTAGCTTCTTTATAATCATAATTGAACCAATTTTTAAGTATAAGCTGCCAGGGCGTGATTGCTGCACTTTCTGCCTTGCCCCCTTCTAGCCTATATAAATTATCCGGTTATTCAGAGGATCTTATCGGTAATTTGCGTCTGGACTTTCAGTGTGATTCTATGTCAGAGTCTGCTACCACTCAATTTATTGCTTAGGCCTTAGTTACTTGGGCACACAACAGCTTCGCCAATCCTACAGACCTTTCTCTTGCCTCTATAACCAACTTTTCAGGGAACTTCTCGTAGAGATGAAAACCGTCCCGTCGTCATCAACTACAAATTTAAACTCCTCAACGGCAACCTGGAAGGAAAAACAATCCCCCTCCACCTCGTAGGATCGCCTCACTTCTTCCAGATTAACTGTACACTGGCCCACTGTAGCAGCGATCAATGCCTCTATTGAATGTTGCAGTCCAACTTCTGTTATCTCAAATGCAGCCTGAGCTTCACTGTCAATCTTCTTCCGCTTGCTAATTCTGTTCGCTCTTCCTAGACCGTGCGCGTCTGCCTCTTGGAACCCTGATTTTTCTAATTGACAACTTCGGGGCAGGGTTGGTCTTTGTGAAGTAGGGGCTGAGGTCGAGGTCATAGGCGTGATCACCCAGTAGCTCTTGCAATCGTTCCCTAATGTCTTGGAATGCAGAATCCAAAATAGCGCCCATGCAGTAGCCCTCGCCTTCTTGCGTGATCCTATGTATCCGCGCCTTGACCAGCTCTATAAAGCTACCTTCAATCGGGGTGCTGTACTCTTTCGAGCCTTGCTGCACAGCCCTTGCAATCAGCTCTACTAAGTTCTGTAGGGCAACCTCCTCTTCTCGGGAGGAAAATTTGAAGTTCATACTGCCACCTCAGCTATGTAACAGTTGCCATCGAACACGCTCCCCGAGCTTCAATCTTGTTTGAGGCATCTGGTGAAGAAACCTTTCTAATAACAATTGCACTCGGCACAACTCTATCGAAGCCATTATTCAACTACAGCAGATTATACATTTTGTAGGCTATAGCCTACAAAACTTAGACGCCAGCCTGTAGAAAAACGGAGCTAACGTCCAGCAGCATTATGCGGTGACGAAAAATGATCAAACAACTATCAGACAACGCTTTGGCAGAGCCATCCGGCGACGACGGCGAGGATTAGATATTTCTCAAGAGAAGCTAGCGGAGCTAGCTGAACTTCACAGAACATACATTTCGGAGATTGAAAGGGGTGAGGTAAATCCTTCCCTAGAGACTATAGACAGGCTAGCAAAGGCACTTGACACATCGATTGCCCAGCTCTTTGCTGACTACAGTATCGGGTAGTTTACAAGTCTACGCTCAGCACGTTGATACAAACTTGTGAGGTGTAAGAAAATCAAATCTCTTGGTGCTGCGTTCAGACGCCACCAACTTCGTTTTGATATCTCTATGGGAAGTCAAACAACTAGATTGCAATCGCTTCTACGAAGCAACAAAACTTTTAAGTATTTAGTGAGCGAGGATAGCTAACAATTCAAAACTGCAACTGTCTATTCTTAAGAAGCTGAAATTATTGATAGGTGAGAATTCAGCTTCTTAAGACTATATTTCAAATTAATAGCTTCGCAGCACCATATTAGGATGCTGCGAACTTAGCAAGTTCTTCAGGTACGAGTAATAAAAAACTCCTAGACCTTAGCTAATGTTACTCTTTGTGGTTGATCTTGATATTTACCGCTACGAGCAGCATAGGTAGTTTCGCAAGGCTCTCCTTCTAAGAATAAAGCTTGGACTACCCCTTCGTTGGCATATACTCGGCAATCAGCACTTGAAGAATTACTTACCTCGAGCGTCAGCCAGCCAATCCAGCCAGATTCTCCGGGGGTTAGGTTCCAGATAAGCCCGCAGCGCGCGTAAGTGGATTTTCCAATAAATAAGCAAGTAATGTTAGGAGGAATTACTAACCTTTCTAGGGCAACTCCTAAACCATAGCTATGTGCTGGAAGAATGAAGTAGTCCCCGTCTTCATCTGATTGGAGTGGTACAGACTCCAGGTTACCGGGATTAAACTTTTTTGGGTTGACTACTGTACCAGGTACATGCCGAAAAACCTTAAATTCTACGGGGGATAGCCGGATATCATACCCGTAAGATGAGAGGCCATAACTAATGACTGAAAGCGGAACACCAGAGTCTGGCGTAATACTACGAACCAACTTAGGTTCAAAGGGTTCAATCATTCCCTGTTGAGCTCTCTCTACAATCCAACGATCATTCTTTAACATTCAGCATTCCCACGTCTTGAATTAGAACTAAAAGTCTATAAACACCAAGTTGACTTGCAAAGATTTTCCTTAGCAAATTGATAGGAGATTGCCTTAATAAATAGTGAAAGTTAAAGCAATTGTGAATTCTATCTATCCAAGTGATGATTGTCAATACCTTTACTTACGTCCTATGAATAAGCCGGATCAGAACATAGGCGCAGGATTAAAAAAAGTTTTTAGGAAAAATGGTCTTCTTTAGTGAAAATTTTCTTCTGCTTGAAAGCATCAATTTCTGCTCTAGCTTGTATCAGAATTTTCTGTAAATGTTGATTCTGCCTCTCTAACTCAGCAATCTCAAGCTGCTGAGTTTCGATGGTGTTGAGCAGCTCTGGGTTGGCTAACCCGTAAACTACTTCTAATTGACCTCTCAACCCTCTGTTCTCAATTTCTAACTTCTTTACTCGTTCTTTCAGTGTTTTGATAATAGTGTCTTTTGATGAATCAGATGGCTTTAAATGTGGAGGAACAGTTTTTTTGGAGCTAGATTGATTGCGTAATTCTTCAATCTTGTCCCGAATAGCTTGATTATTGTAAAGCCATGTGCGTGACACATTAGCTACTTCTGAAACTGTTGCAAAGCTAATTTCTTTTCGTTCTTTAAGTAATTGATGTATGGCAGTATTTACACGCTCAAAAGTTTGCTCCCGCTTTTTCTGAGCAGCTTTTTCAATTCCTTGCGTGTTAGGCTGTCGGAGCGTCATTAGGTACCTCTAATGAATTGAGTAGCTTGTCTAAGGCTTCTATTTTATCCTTTGCTTGAGTCGCTCTAGTCCTATAGCCTTCAGCCATTCTCACTTGTCCCGCTTCCTGACACTTTAGTGCCTCAGCTTCAAACTGCTTGATTTCTTTATAAAGTTGAGCTTTATCATTTTTAAGGTTGGTTAGCCTCTCAACTGATGGCCTAAAATAAGCACAGCTATAACAAGCATGAAACTTTGGGCAGCTTTGAATTGCAGGCAGGGTGCAATGACCATTGTGGACCTGCTGCTCCAACATTTTTTTCTTCATCTCCTTATGCTTTGGAGAGTCTAATTTAGTTCGCTCAATGTTTACGACTGCTCCTGTAATATCTACAATGTTTGATGATGATTGCTTCCATGCATCTTTGAGAGTTTTATCATACAGTTTTGCATACACAAGTGTCATTTCTGGCGACTCATGCCCCAAAATATCCTGTACCATTACCAGAGGCATTCCTCTATTAATTAATTCACTAGCTCCAGTATGTCTAAATCTATGGGTTTTTGAGATTGTATAGGGCTCCCCGTTATAGGTGATTTGCCTATCTTGAACAAGTTTTCTTAAGGCTTGTCTAAAAGTGTCTGCATAAGGTGCTCTTGGCTCATATCCAAATGTTCCGTCTTTTCTTCTTCCTCCACTTCTAGAACAAAATAGATACTCATAATCACTACTGAATGTATCTTTAATAAATTTTTGCTGTAATTGAATCATATTTGCTACTTCTTTTTGTAGCGGAATTGGGTTGTGTTCTTTATCGAGCTTATAGTCCCAAAAATGTAGCCACCAATCTCCTTCAGAGTCTTGGCGAAGGCAGTCTAACCTCATCCCACAAACTTCTGACACCCGAATTGGAGCAGCCATCATTATGATGATCATTCTCGCGTGCTGCCACCATAAACCATCAAGGTTATTAACGAGCTGCTCAAGAACTTCTTCTGGAATGATTTGCTCAAATGTTTTTCCAGACTTCTGAAGCCGGGGAAGATCTTCCTTGAAAACTAAATTTGGGTTGGTGATGTCTAACCAATTAAAACGATCAGCCAAGCCAATAAAATCATCAAGGACTATGAGTGTTTCCCTGGCTAACTCCCTAGAATAATTTTTAAGATAGACTAAAAAATCAACTACTACTTTTCGATTAACATTCTGTGAGCTGATTTCTGGATATTGCTCATTTAGAAAGACTGCAAATTTCTTGATTTTGTCAAGTTTTGATAAGCACGTATTCGCTGCTTTTGTACTCAGATCAAACCTTAAATATTCTTTGGCAGCTTTCTTGAGCCAAGGATGCTTAATAGCTTCAAAATTAGCAGTAAACCAGTTTGCAGAGGGAGGAAAATCAATCCCCATCGCCCTTAAGTCCCAGTAGTCTGAATTGTAATCAAATACCCTGGGAGAGTTCTTAGGCTTGTCTTTAGTAGAGTCTGAGAAGTGTCTATTGCAGTCCTTACAGCGGTACTTTTGTTGATTTCCTCTGAAGGTAACTCTATTGATTCTTTTGCTCTGGCAGTCCGGGCAGGGTGGATAGTTTGTATAGTCTGAGAAAAATTCTTCACATGAGTTACATCGGTAAAGCTGACCACTTTTCCTCATTCCGTACTTTTTGACATCATCAGAGTCACAGTGTGGGCACGGTGGATAAATAGGTCTCGGTTGATCTTTCGTTAGTTCAGTAAATGTCCGTTTGCAATCATTACAATTATACTTCTGAGCTTTAGTGTATTTACAAACACCCTTTTTCCTAATCCAGTTACTTCTACAATCTGGGCAAGGAGGAAGACCTAGTGTTTGTTTCTGCCGAGCTATTTGATCTCGCTGAACCTCTTTCGTCGAATCTCCAAATCTTCTATTACAAACTTTATTTTTGCAGATGTATTTTTTTTGTCCTTGAACAGAGCCACCCCCTCTTGAGTCACTACCACAGTCCGGGCAAGATGGATAACTCTTAACTATTGGAACTTGGAATTCAGCAGGACACTCCGTGAGCTGTGGTTGGGTCTTCTGAGCATTAAGAAAGCGTGTACTTTCGATAAGTGCAGTTGATTCTCTAAAACTTCTTAGGCATTCGTAGCATCTGTACTTTAATTCACCAGTTTTATGATGCTTGCCCCTTTTATGCACTTGATTACTACCGCAGTCTGGGCAGATTGCATTTTTTAACTCCTTTCTTGGTTGATTTTTCGTAGATTCTCGGAAGGCTCGACGGCACCTAATGTTTTTACATACATACTCTTGAACGCCTCTTGATGTAGTTCTTGAGCCTGACTCACCTCTGCAATCTGGGCAAGACGGATAAGTGATTGGCGTTTCTACTTGGAGGACTGAGTCTGTGAGATGTGATTGTGGCTTGATAAGTGTCATTTATCTCGTGCTTCCAAATAATTTTGATAAGCATTCTTAAGCGCCTTTGGCCTGACGTGTGTGTAAGTATTGATAGTTGTTTGTATAGAAGCGTGACCAAGCCGCTCTCTGACAATTAACGCATCTACACCAGCTTCAATGAGTTCAGTTGCATGTGTGTGCCTAAACATATGTGGATGAGCTTCTATAATGCCCGTTTTCTTTCTGAGCCGCTCAAATAAATCAGCTACTGTTGAATAGCTGATAGGATGTCCTATCTTCCCTTCCCAAATATTGACAAATACGTAGTCAGTAATAAGTTCTTCTGGATAGTCATACATAAAGTAGTCGGAATAGAGATTCATTAACTCTATTGACACGTCAATTTTGTAAGACTCTTTTCTTTTAGTTCTGGCCTGATTAACGTTTTCTCTAGGCACTATATGAATCTGATTATCCCAAGGTTTGAAGTCTTCATGCCTAAGCCCTAACGCCTGCCCAATCCTCATTCCAGTTTCATGAAGCAAACTGAGCAGTAATTTATCTCTACGATTGTTACAGGCAGTGATTAGAGCTTCAACTTGCTCTCTTGTGAAAGTTTTTACGCCTTTCCGAGCTTCTTTGAGTTTAAGTAGCTTCTTTTGAGCCGGTTTATGCTTTGTAATATGATGTAAAAATGGCTTGAAACGCTTGCTTCCGAAAGATGAAAAGTTAGTATAAAGCTGGAGGTTTTCTACTTCACCAGAGCGACCTTGAAAGGTGTAAAAGCTATAAACAGCCGACAAAATTGTGTTGATTGTACGTTCTGTTCGTTTTGCTCTACAAGGCTGTACTGCTAGATTGTTAAAGTCACGATGCCGCAACCAAGTAATGAAATTACTTAATTCGTCTACTTTAATAGTTTTCCAATTTAGCTGATTGTTCGATAGAAACTCCCAGTAAAGTTTTAAGTGCCTTGCATACGCTTGAATTGTATTTGGGGAAAATTCCAAAGCTTCACAATACTGTAAATAGCGCCGAATAGGTTGAATAGGAAGATAGTCATCTCCTATGACTATCCAGCTCAGTTGTCCATTCGGGTATTTAATGCGCTGTACTTGCATACCGGTCACGGTTGTTATTGATGTATGAGTCTATTACAGATAGAACGTCTTCACGTTGTTTACTTTGATGACGTATAGAAAACACGCTTAATAAGGTTTACACAAGGACTAAAAAACGTCCCTGAGAGGGACGTTGTTGACGTTGATGACATAAATTTTGTACCCCTTTATAAAGCCTCCGCAGGGGTCAGGTTAGCGATGATGCCTGCTCTGGCATAGGTTGACTTGCCAATGCAGATTACCGTGGCATTGGTAGGAACTTCCAGTCGTTCTAGCGCTACCCCCAAGGCATAGGAGTGAGCAGGCAACACAAAATAGCTGCCATTGCTGTCTGTATGGAGCTTAGTTGGCTCTAAATTTTCTGGGTTGAAATTCTTTGGATCAATCACCGTGCCCGGAATGTGGCGGAAGATGCGAAACTCAGCAGGTGATAAGCGAATGTCGTAGCCGTAGCTTGAGAGGCCATAGCTAATCACAGGGCGAATCGCTAAGTTGGCATCTCCAGAGACTTCCCGAATCAACTGCGGCTCAAAAGGCGTAATCATGCCCTTTGCAGCCATTTCTGTAATCCATGTGTCGTTCTTAATCATCCCGCTTCCCCCAAATCCGAATCCCATGTTTCCCAAAGCAGAGTTAAATTACACCCATCGCAGTCACTAGGGCAATATTCTGTGCTAATTTGTGACTTCTCACTGACTTCTAACTAATAGTTGTGAGCCTAAGGTTGGTGGCTGCGGCGGAGTTCTGTGATTTGATCAGCAACATCTAAGATGGCTGGAGGCATTTCTGGCCCCGTCAAAATCACATCTACATGACTAGGCCGCTTCTGTAAGAAAGCCAACACTTCTGTTTCTGGAATTAAGCCAAAGTTGATCGCCAAACTTAATTCATCCAAGACAACCAGATCGTAGTTGCCCTGCATCACCACTGATTGGGTATGATGCCACAAATCTAGAAGCGATCGCATTTCAGTTTCGTCTAGATGAGGTGTATCGATGCAGCGGGGTAAATCGCAGCGAATCCAGTCGAGGTTTTGCCCTAGCCGTACCGGATGCTCGTGCCCCTGCCCAATACCACCTTTGAGAAACTGCACCACTAAAACTGAAGTGCCTTGCCCGGCGATGCGGAGCGCTTGTGCCATCACACTTGTGAAAAAGCTGCGATGCGAACAAGTAAAAACCTGTACCAATCCTTCGATCGCGTGGGGGAAGCGGCGACTGACTTCTGCAACAGTTCGACGTTCTCCAAGACCTTGCGTTTTGAGTGAATTCAGGGCTGGGGTTTCAATTTGGGAAACCATAAGGCAGGTCACGATCCAGTCAGGACTTTAAGGCGAGCAGTTCAGGCAGTAGATGCAGCGTAGAAAGCGAAATATAGCGTAGATTGCTCCGAACTCCCCCCATCAAACACTAGATGTGTGAGTCCGTCAATAGTCGTTTTTGGATGCATTTCTATTAAGCCAAGTCTAAGCCTAGAAAACATCTAGAGCAGGACAGAGCTAGAGAAGCTTAATGAAGCTCCATGAATCTTGGGGATTGCTGCCGAAATTTATCGTTTCTCACGAACTTCAGCTAATAATGAGAAAAACTGGCAGCAGGTAGGAGCATAGGGCCGTGAGATTGGTGATTCTGGGTGGGCCAGGCGCAGGCAAAGGAACTCAAGCTCAGCACCTCTGCCGTCATTTTGAGATTCCCTTAATTTCCACAGGAGAGATGTTGCGACAGGCGATCGCGGCTCAGACTCCCCTCGGTCAGCAAGTCCAAGCTTTTGTTGAAAAAGGCGAATTGGTCCCTGACGAAACCATGATTCAACTGATGCGGCAGCGACTGCTGCAAGCCGATACCAGTCGAGGTTGGCTCTTAGAAGGGCATCCCCGCACCGCTTTTCAAGCCGAAGAATTAGATTTTCTCTTAGAAGACTTAAATCAGCACCTGAACCGAGCAATCTGGCTAGACGCGCCGGATGATGTGTTGATGAGCCGCTCGATCGCTCGACAACGCAGCGACGACACGCCAGAGGTGATCCAGCACCGAATTGAGTCATTCCGCGACTACACCATGCCCATGCTGGACTATTACGAACATCGCGATCGCTTACTCAAAATCAACAGCAACCAATCTATCGAACAAGTGCATCAGGAAATTTTGCAGCACCTACAATGATCGGCAGGATGCTGCAAACCACAACTGCTGTATCCTAACTGATGCGTTTGAGGCAAAGGCGTGAATTCAGAAGGGCTCCTTACAAAAATGGCATTCCAGCGTACCGACGGTCGCCAACCTGACCAACTGCGTCCCATCAGCTTCGAGCGTCACTTCACCCGGTTTGCTGCTGGCTCCGTGTTGACCCGTTGTGGCGATACCCAAGTTCTTTGTACGGTCACCATTCAACCCAAAGTACCCAGATTTTTGGAAGGCAAAGGTCAAGGTTGGCTGACCGCAGAATACCGCATGCTGCCCGGTGCCACTCCCCAACGTCACGAACGAGAATTTCTTAAGCTGTCTGGGCGCACCCAAGAAATCCAGCGCTTAGTTGGCCGTAGCTTACGGGCTGCCCTCGATATGGAAGCCCTAGGTGAACGCACAATCACGATTGATGCAGATGTCTTGCAAGCCGACGCTGGCACCCGCACCACCGCCATCACCGGAGGCTTTGTCGCCCTCCAAGACGCGATCGCCCAACTGATCCAAAAAGGAGACCTAGAGCGATCGCCCATCCGCCACCAAATCGCCGCAGTTTCAGTCGGCTGGCTAGAAGACCAACCCATCCTCGACCTTAACTATGTAGAAGACGTAGCCGCCAAAGTAGACCTCAACGTCGTCCTCAACGACCAACTAGGCGTGATTGAAGTCCAAGGCACCGCCGAAGAAGGAGCCTTCAGCCGCACCCACCTGAATCAGATGCTAGATCTAGCCGAAAAAGGTATCCAAGAGTTATTTGAAGCCCAACGTCAGGCGTTAGTGGATTGATCTGCTCCCCTAGCCCCAATTCTGGAGGGAATTAGAAACTAAGTGTCTATAACTTGCCACTGATAAGACTTGCCACTGATAACTAAAGCCCTTCTGGAGGAGGTCTGGAGGACGCAGCCGTCCTTCAGCGGGGGTTTGGGGGCGAGTGCCCCCAAGGCTCGGATTTCACAATGCCAAATCTAGAAACCCCGCCTGCTAGTCGTTTTAAGCCAAATCACAAACAGTTAAAAATCATTGCGGTTCCCCCAGCCATTAAACCACATACTAAATTGCTATATCCCAGGACAGCCAAGGGTTTGACGCGATCGCCCCCTCTCCCTAAGCCCAATGTGCCTACACTCACCTTCCCGCCATCTTTGAGACAATCAAAAGCGACTCACACTATAAACCCATCACACCCCACGATTGCGATCGCTGAGCCGTTACTTCCTTGGTGCCAGAAGGTGTAAGAACTTTTTGCTAAAGGTTTTGACTTCTGCAATTTCCCTCAGCGGAGTGGTCGATGACAACCGAGATTAAGGGACACCGGATATGAAATTGGCTTACTGGATGTATGCAGGCCCCGCCCACATTGGCACCCTCCGCATTGCCAGCTCTTTCAAAAATGTGCATGGCATCATGCATGCTCCCCTAGGAGATGACTACTTCAACGTCATGCGATCAATGCTAGAGCGGGAGCGAGACTTTACCCCAGTAACCGCCAGCATCGTAGACCGCAACGTCTTGGCCCGTGGCTCTCAAGAAAAAGTAGTAGATAATATCACTCGCAAAGACGCAGAAGAGCATCCTGACCTGATCGTGCTGACTCCCACCTGCACCTCCAGCATTCTGCAAGAAGATCTGCAAAACTTCGTCGATCGTGCCCAAGAAGCTTCCGTCGCTGATGTCCTGCTAGCTGACGTGAACCATTACCGCTTCAACGAAATGCAGGCTGCCGATCGCACCTTAGAGCAAATCGTGCAGTACTACATCGCGAAGGCCCGCAAAAAAGGCGACCTCCCGGAAGGCAAAACCGCCAAGCCCTCCGTTAACATCATTGGCATCTCCACCCTGGCGTTTCATAGCCACCACGACTGCACCGAGCTGAAGCGGTTGATGGCTGACTTGGGCATTGAGATCAACGAGATCATTCCAGAAGGAGCATCTGTTCTCAATCTCAAGAACCTGCCCAAAGCTTGGTTTAACTTGGTGCCTTATCGCGAACTCGGCTTGATGACAGCTCGCTACCTCGAAAAAGAGTTTGGCACTCCTTATGTAGACATCACGCCGATGGGTGTAGTAGAGACGGCGCGTTGTATTCGCAAGATTCAACAAGTCATCAACGCCCAAGGTGCAAACGTTGACTACGAAAACTTTATCAACGAGCAAACCCTGCATGTCTCGCAAGCAGCCTGGTTCTCTCGCTCCATCGACTGCCAAAACCTCACAGGTAAAAAGGCCGTAGTCTTTGGCGACAACACCCACGCCGCCGCCATGACCAAGATTCTGGCCCGTGAGATGGGGATTCAGGTAGTCTTAGCAGGCACCTATTGCAAGTACGATGCTGATTGGTTCCGCGAGCAGGTCAGCGAGTACTGCGACGAAATCTTGATTAGTGATGACAATGGCGCAATTGGAGATGCGATCGCTCGCCTAGAACCCTCGGCCATCTTTGGCACCCAAATGGAACGGCACGTCGGCAAACGGCTTGACATTCCCTGTGGTGTGATTGCCGCCCCCATCCACATCCAAAACTTCCCCATCGGCTACAAGCCATTCCTTGGCTACGAAGGCACCAACCAAGTCGTAGATTTGGTCTACAACTCCTTCACGCTTGGCATGGAAGACCACTTGCTAGAAATCTTCGGCGGCCACGACACCAAGGAAGTGATTACCAAGGGCATCTCTGCCGACTCTGACCTCGGTTGGAGCCGCGATGGCCTAGCTGAACTGAACAAAATCCCTGGTTTTGTCCGTGGCAAGGTGAAGCGTAACACCGAAAAATTTGCCCGCGAACGTGGCATCGGCGAAATCACCGCTGAAGTTCTCTACGCAGCCAAAGAAGCGGTTGGTGCTTAGCAATTAGTAGTTAGCTATTAGCTTTTAGTTATTCTGGGGGTAGCCATTAAGGTTATCCCCTTTATTTTTGACAAGGTTCTTTAAATGACCGCTCGCGAGCAAATTAAGCAAGAAATCGATCGCCTCAATGAAGAACAGCTTAATCAAGTACAGGATTTTATCGCTTTTATCAAATTCCAAAATAGACGAGCAATGAGTGCTTTCAATGATAAACAGCTTGCTGATTTGTATAATGAATCCGCTGCAGAAGATCGAGAATTCGCTGAAGTCGAAATGAACGGTTTCGGAGAAATGCTGCAACAAGAAGACATCAGATGAACGTTAAGCGAGGCGAAGTTTGGCTAGCGGACTTAAACCCAACTCAAGGTTCTGAGCAGTCTGGTATGCGGCCAGTCATTGTTTTTCAAAATGATTTGATTTCCAGATTTAGCACTACAGCGATCGCAATTCCATTAACAACCAACTTCCGCCATGCTTCTCTACCAACTTGTTTGCTAATCAGTCAGGGTGAAGGAGGTTTAGCTCAAGATTCAGTTGTTTTATGCCACCAAATACGAGTTCTAGATAAAACTCGATTACAACGAAAGCTTAGCGATCTCACACCTCAGAGCTTCAATCTCTTAGAAGAGGTTGTGCTTCTAACTTTAGGATATTAATTCGGTTCCTATCAACTTTGGCAACAAAAAGCGATCGCCCTTCCCCAAACTTATCTAACCGCTACTAATTGTTTGTCTTAAGGGCAAACTATCGCGATTGAGTTGGGCTTTGAGGGTTTCTAGATAGTCGATTTGAGATTTGAAATCAGCGGCAGTTTTTTTCCATTGGACTTTACGGTAGAGAGCAGCGCGGGCTAACTCCTCTCGGCCTTGTTTCAGAGCCGCTAGAGCCACACGGTGCCAAGTGTTCTCTTCTTTTTGCGCGTGTTGATACTGCGGTCGGAGCGTACTTTCTGCCGAAGCAATATTGTCTAGCGCTTGGCGGTACAACTCCATAGACTTAGCTGGAGATGAACTGTCGATCGCCTCATTGATCAACTTGTCAGTTCCAGGCAAGCTAATTCTGACCGCATCTAAGCCAAAGTTGCGAAGTTGAGCACTTTCATTCACTCCGGTTTTGCACCAAGTGGTAAAGTGCTCACAATTGTTGGTCGTGAGATTGTAAGCTGATTCCCCAATGCGGCTCTCGGCTCGTTGTATTACCACATCGGGAAGATAGGAAGTGGTGTAGCGCTTCACATAGACGGGTTGCCCCATCGCAAACTCCGCCATTGAGGTGCGCGAAATCCGAGCAACTTCGGTTTTGCGGTAGTGAATCACTGTGCCGTCACCACAGTCGATGCCGTGATGCTCATAGAGACCCGGTAGCCCCATGAACTCGCGCATCACGTAGATCTGATCTCCTCGTGCCATGAAATAAATATCCTGTCTAGAACTGCTGATCTGCCAACTCGATCCTAGACTGCAATTTGGGCGATCGCCGTTGCTACCTCACGCGCAGTTGTGTAGCGCTCTTCTGGCTGAGGATTGGTAAGCGTGCGAATGATGGGAATTAAAGCAGGCGGCAAGTCAGGAACATACTCAGCGTAGAGCCTCGCGCCTTGGTCCCGATGGCCGTAAAACAAGCTAGGGTCTTCCCCAGTGAGCAGATAAATCAGGAGCGGGCCGAGAGCGTATAAATCAGATGCGATCGAGGTTTCACCCACTTCTTGCTCAGGGGCCATATACCCTGGTGTGCCAATGGGTTTGCCAGGTTCGACTGCCGCAACCTTGACTGATCCAAACCCAATTAAAGCAATTTCATGTCCGTCGCCTGGAACCGCTCGTCTAATTAAGTGCTGTGGCTGTAAGTCTCGATGCAGAACTGGAGGCGTGAGGTTGTGGAGATAGTCGAGCGCTTCACAAATTTCTGTCATCCAAGCGATCGCCTGGGCCAGAGGTATGGGACCACTCGCGGCGACGTCTTGGGCTAAGCTGTGCCCGTAGATCAACTCCATCGCCAAATACGGCTGCCCCGATACGGCAAAAGTATTGATTAACCGTGGCAACCCAGGATGATCAAATTGCTTGAGTAAATTGACTTCCTGCGCCAATAAGTCTTTAGCTTGCGGATGGTCCGACCATTCTGAATTTAAGGTTTTGAGCACGACGCTCTGCCCGTCTCGCCAAGCCCAGTAAGTAATGCCCATTTCGCCGTGATTCAGCGTCTGCAAGACCTGGTACTTGCCCAAAAGCTGCTGAATCTGAAGCGGTTCGCCACAATCTAGGCAAAAGCGTAGTTCCGGGCTAGCGCGCTGATGTTGACAACTTAGCTTGGTGGCTGGAACTGGAGAGATTTTAGTAGGTTGAAGTTGCCGCTCTCCAGCAACGGTGACAACCTTTCTTGCGCCCGTGGTTTGAGTGGAATCGGACTCTTCTAGGGGAGCGGGTAGTCGCAAATGCGGAGGCACAGGAATCGTGCTGACTTGAGCGCTAGTCTCTTCTAAAACATCGCTAGCGTCTTCGTCTAGTTTGGTTCGTGCTTGTTGAGCCAAGGTACGCTCTCCAGACAGCGTTTTAGGCAGTTCTTTCATTGCCTCCGCTCCAATGCGAATCTGAATATTCGGCCCAGAGCGGGCAAGCCGAATAATTACCCCATCAATGACAGGCGCGTGCGTGATGCGCTTGCCCTCTAAGTAAGTACCATTGGTTCCGATGCTGACAATTTCCCAACTAGAACCATTGCGCCGCACTTCAACATGGTGACGCGACACTACTGCACTGTAGAGCACGACATGATTGTCCGTTGACCGCCCAATTCGAATCACTGGCTCTTGATCGAAGACCCAGGTTTGCACCGGAATATGCTGGAGAGGATGGAGGAGAGTCAGAGTAATCACACTGGCGATGCTAAGTCTGAAATAACAGAAGTATCGCAGCCGGAGCAGCAATAACTTTAGAGCTTTTCTATATCCTAATCCTAGGCGGCTTTAACTCAATTTCGTTGAGCAATTTTCCATCAATTGATGGTAGTTCAGAGTTGGCAAAGTGAGCAATTATTTGTTTTTTATTTGCAAACGCAGCCTAGAGGCTAGAGGTCTTACGTCGCTAGCTCTCTAGTAATTTTAATTCGATAAAATTGTTAAGAAGTTATTAAGAAATCTGGAATAAAAAGGTAACGCGATCGCCCTTCCCTAAAGAAATGCGATCGCCTGAGCGCAAGCGATGGCGATTGCCCAAGGGGATCAGCATGTTGTTGATGTAGGTGCCATTGGAGCTACCCACATCCTCAATGTAAAACGCATCTCCCTCCACCCGAATATCCGCATGGATACGAGAGACGATTTCTGAGTCAGGAAACCCAGACACATCAATATCTGGAGGAATGCGATCGTTCCACTTGCCGATGTGGATGAGAGACAACTGGGGGGGCAATTCCAGAGGCGTATCGGTGCGTAAATGCAGTAGTTTGGCCGTCTGTTGTTGCAGCCGCGTGTGGGAGTCGCTAGAGACGACCGGAGATGGCACGGGAAAGTCACTTGCAAGGGGTGGCGGGAGTAATTCCTTGCCTAGTGATCCAGGGAGAGGCGCAACATCAGGCAGACTGTTGCCTAATTCATTGCCCTCTGGCCCCAAAGAATTAGTAGTAAATAGATCTGGCTGACTGGCTGAACTAGAGTTACCGGGTGTCGCTGCTCCTACAAATTCTACAAAGGAGGGCATGGAGGTTTCCTCAACACTCGGTAGCGGGGTATTGGTGCGTAGGTTAAAGCCACATTGACCGCAGAAATTAGCATCGGTCTGTACAGTTGCACCACAGTTGGAGCAGTTGGTAGTGGCAGGTAACGGGGTGTAGCAAGCCTCGCACTGCACTGCGCCTTCAGGATTTTGGTGGTTGCAATTGGGACAGACAATCATGAAAGTTTCTCTTCTGCCGAAATCATGCCAGGGGATAACCAGACAGCTAGTACTCAATCTTAACCATTTATGGCTTGTCCAGCGGCAGCGTCAAATAACCACCAAAGTTCTCCTTGCGGTTGGACTAAGCGAGCTGGATAGGTCATGGCATCGGCTGTAGGGGCAAAAATTTCTTTGAGAGCGGCTTGCTTGTTGGCACCAGCCACTACAAATACAACGTATCTGGCGGCATTAATCAGGGGAGCAGTAAAGGTGAGGCGTGGCTGACCATCTTTATTTCCCACAGTAATCAGCCGATCTTGCACTTGTAGGGCTGCTGTATGTGGAAACAAAGATGCCGTATGTCCATCATCCCCTAAGCCCAAGAGAATCACATCCAAAGCAGGCAAGGCTTGACCCTGTACCTGTAACACTTCTCGCAGGTGAGATTCGTAGTCTTGAGCCGCGATCGCTGGATCAGCAGCCTCAGTTGGCATCGGGTGGATATTCTCAGCCGGAATCTGGACGCGATCGAGCCAAGCTTTACGAGCCATCCCCTGGTTGCTGTCTGGGTGATCGGCAGGAACGTAGCGCTCATCGCCCCAAAACACATGGATTTGGCCCCAAGGCAAATCTTGAGTCGCGAGAGCTTCGTATAGCGGCTTAGGCGTACTCCCACCGGACAGGGCGATAGTGCATTGTCCTCGCTCTGCGATCGCCGCTTGAATTTTTTCTACAACCACTTCCAGCGATCGCTGAATCAGAGCTGTGGTGTCTGGCAAAACTTCTACAATTTTGTTCATTGGTTTTTGATGAAGCAGGTCTATAGGCATGGTAGGGGTGATGCAGTTCTATCATGCTGGCATCAAGGATTTCTCAAATATTCCTTATGTATAAATAATTGAGCTTTAACCTAAATCAGCCTTGTTGGGTAGATACAGAGCTTAGAGTTGCGTAACTGTTTTTTCAGATTTGCAGGCTAGGGACCATCCGAGTCGTAAGCATCACCTTTAAACAGCTCCCAAATCTACCTAACTTAAAACTGCTAATTAATTTTCTGTGTAACTAATATATTGACCGCTTTAAATCAATCTAGCTTTCAGTGATATGGCACGATTTATCACTGACTAGTTAGGTTGAATTTAGATAAATGGTTGCCAGTTATGGCGCGATCGCAGGAGGGAAATACTGTAACTAGAAACTTCCTAGTTGCATTTATAACAACGATCGCGCCCCTGTCAATACTTAGATAAATTAAAAAATGAATTATTAATGATTGCTTAAAGGCAATTTTAAGAGGAACTAAAAGTTACCTGAAAGAAGTAAATTGATTTGGAATTTAACCTGTTACGTATTTATAATTTCCTCTGACCCGCTAACCTTGACTTGTCTAGACTGAAAGAATTTACTAGCGGTTGTACTTGACACATTGTCCTGTTTGCTCGCAAGTGAACAGGGATAACAAACGAGTATGCTGAATCTAGCTCAGCTTGAAGCAGACAATCACTAAACCACTCTGAAGCCCAATGAAAGCAACTGATAGCCGTCAACTCTCTGCGATCGCCTCCCAAACGCTCAAATACGTGGGAATCATTTTGATTCTGGCTGCTCTGATTGACTATGCCGTGTTGCTGGTACCCTCCGATGTACCCGCCAAACTCAGCAGCTTAGAAGGACTGAAATGGCAAATCGCCCTATTTAGCCAATTTGTCGATCGCGGAGTTGTGCCACTGCTGGGTTTTGTCCTCCTATTTACTGGAGTTTGGGTTGATAGTGTTTCGGGTGCACCTCCAGAGCGACAAAAAGCTTGGCAAAACATCAGCTTTGCTTCTCTCTTGCTAGCCAGCCTGTTGGGTTTTGTCTTCTTAGTGTTGTCTCCTTTGCATTTCAGCAACACCTACCGAGCGAACCAGCAAACCCGGACACAGATTTCTCAAGAAGCGGGACAAGCAGAGGGACAACTCAATCAACAACTGCAACAAATTAACAGCTTGGTCAAAAGCGACTCGCAACTAAATCAAGCGATCGAGAGTGGACAGATCAAAGGGGAACAGTTAGCCCAAGTCCAAGCTCTAAAGAGCCAGATTCAGCAACAACTCCAATCTGATCCACAAGCACTCGATAAAAAAGCGAAAGATGCCCAAACTCAAATCCGCACTCGCCGCCTTGATTTAGAAAAACGTGCCAATGCTGAGTTTCTCAAGTCTGGATTGCGGGTAGGACTCAGCAGTTTGCTCCTAGCAATTGGGTACATTACGGTTGGTTGGACTGGATTGCGGCAATTGGGAGCCGGGTCTCGGAAAGCGGCTCGCTAAGTAGTTCTTCAAGAGTATCTCTGGCTGCACGAGCCTAAGAGCACTGACATGCCTGCTGATATGCCTAAGGCTGGGGGGTGCCTCTCTACCAACGCAATGCTTCTGCTGCACTAACCTCCCCTCACCCAAAAAGCTGAGCTATGTTCTCGATTTACATCCTCACCTATAACGAAGAAACTGAGATTGCGGCTTGTATTGAGTCAGCTTTGCTCTCAGATGATGTGGTTGTGGTTGATTCCTTGAGCAGCGATCGCACAGTAGAGGTGGCCCAGCGCTATCCTGTCCGAGTTGTGCAGCATCAGTTCGAAAGCCACGGACAGCAACGAACTTGGATGCTCCAATCAGTTCCGGTCAAGCATGAGTGGGTTTATATTCTAGAGGCAGATGAGCGGATGACGCCAGAGCTGTTTCAAGAATGCCTCACAGCGATGCAAAGCCAGGACTACATCGGCTACTACGTAGCTGAGCGAGTGATGTTCCTAGGTCAGTGGATTCGGCGCAGCACACAGTACCCCCGCTATCAAATGCGGCTCTTCCGCCGCGATCAGGTTTGGTTCGATGACTACGGCCACACCGAGCGCGAGGTGTGTAATGGCCCCACCGGATTTCTGAAAGAAACCTATCCCCACTACACCTGCGGGAAAGGCTTGAGTCGGTGGATTGATAAGCACAACCGCTACTCCAGCGACGAAGCCCAAGAAACCCTAAAGCAGCTAGAAACGGGCACCGTCAAGTGGCAGGATCTATTTTTTGGCTCGTCCGAAGTAAAACGACGGCGGGCGCTCAAAGATCTATCTTTACGGTTGCCCTTCAGACCGCTGATTCGCTTTTTCTACATGTATTTCTTGCTGGGCGGCATTCTGGATGGCCGAGCGGGGTTTGCTTGGTGTACCTTGCAAGCTTTTTATGAATACCTAATTCTGCTCAAAGTTTGGGAAATCAAGCACTTACCGCCGCCCGTGGTGTCAGAAGATGATGTTTTGGCGATCGCTGAACCTACTGAAACTGAAATAGGTTCTGTGACGGTCAATTGACAACTGTATTCTTGATTCCATAAATATCAAATCCATAAAAGCAGTATTCTCGGATACATAGCAGGCCGCAAACAGGTAATAATTGCTCTAAGATATGCCTTTGGTTATCGGATGCAGTCCTGCTGCTCCGGTAATTTTTGGAATAAACATTAAAATTGAAATAAATCTTTACAAGGTTGGCAAATTAAGAGAAGACGCTGAGTTGTCACCGTTCCCTTGAGGTAGCTAATCAGGGATTCAAATAGACAGGGCACAATGGAAGTAATCCTTCCTGAGAAACCAAGCTCAATAGACGGTTTCAGTCTAAACTCCTTGCCGCTCAGTCTTATTCACAACTTTAGTGATAGCAGCCAAATTTTCCAGCCGATTGAAGGAGAGTGGGTTGTCTGTGTTCCAACGCCTAAAGCAGGACTTAAAAAATGATCTGATTGCGGGGCTGCTCGTTGTCATTCCCTTAGCCACAACCATCTGGTTGACGATTACTGTTGCTAATTGGGTGATTAACTTTTTGACGCGCGTCCCGAAGCAACTCAACCCTTTTGATGGCTTTCACCCCATCCTAGTCAACTTCCTCAATTTTGCTGTGGGCCTAACGGTGCCATTGCTCTTGATTTTGGTAATTGGCTTAATGGCTCGAAATATTGCAGGACGGTGGCTGCTAGATTTTGGGGAGCGGTTGTTGCAGGCGATTCCGTTAGCGGGGGCAGTTTACAAAACGCTGAAGCAACTGCTAGAAACGTTGCTGAAAGATTCTAACAATCGCTTCCGCCGAGTCGTGTTGGTGGAGTATCCCCGTCGCGGGGTTTGGGCGATCGCCTTTGTCACCGGAGTGATCAGTGGAGACATTCAGGCGCACTTGCCTGGCTCGATGCTAGGGGTGTTTATTCCCACCACTCCCAATCCGACGACGGGTTGGTATGCCGTAGTACCAGAAAACGAAGTAGTCAACCTGTCGATGTCGGTAGAAGATGCCTTTAAGGTGATTGTGTCGGGTGGCATTGTCAGTCCTACCTCCCAAGCGACATTGGCCTTGAAACCCACCAGCGATCGCCAACTAGAAACGCCTCTGCCCGAACCCCAATGGCAAGCCTTAACGCTGCCGCTCGAAGAGGAGTGAAGCAAGCGTTAAAGCGCTAAGATAGTCAAGCTGCTTCTGAACCTGGACAATTAACTCTCCATGCAAGCTCGCCGAATCGCTCGTGAACTTTCCCTGCTCAGCATTAGCCAGTTGCCTGCCAACCAGAGCCGACTGGACGACCAGCAACTCCAAAACATCATGCTGGCCGCTGTTCGTACGCTAACTACTGAAGTTCAGGAAACTCTAGAAACCGCAGCAGCAGAAGTGAAGCGGGGCAGCGATCGCTTGCTGAGTAGCGAAACGCGAGCCAGTGATGTCCAGAGTGCCAGAGCGATGGTCCAAGAAGCGCTGGATTTAGCTCAAACTGCAATTAATCGCGTCGGAATGGCAGTTGAGTTACCAGAACTGATTCAGTTGACGAATCAGAAAGAAGTTCGAGCTTATGCTCTGCAAGTGATTAGCACTTTAAATGCCAATACGGGAGCAGTTGATGAATTGCTAACCCAGTCTTTAGTCGATTGGCAACTCAATCGCTTAGCGCGGATCGATCGCGATATTCTTCGCATCGCTGTCACAGAAATCATGTATTTGGGCGTGCCAGACAAAGTTGCGATTAACGAAGCTGTAGAATTAGCAAAACGCTACAGTGGAAGCGAAGGACACCGCTTCATCAATGGTGTGCTACGGCGCGTGACAGAGCAAATCAAAACCAAATCTGTCTAAACTCCATAGCAAAAACCTGGTCAGATTGAGTTGCTGCGAACTCAACTGAGTGTTCAGATTAGTTTTAAGCACAAACATTTTTCTTTACAGTTAGATGTATTGGGTAGATCTATTGAGATCTCGATATTTCCTTAGGTAGCAGTTTTAGGTAAATTGCAATGGTTTTCAATTGGTTCCGTCGGCAGTTTGACGATCGCTCGGAAAATTCTCAGGTTGACCAGACAGAAACAATATCAGAGCCATCTGAAGCGAATCAGGCTGAGTCAGAGCCGAGTGAGCCAGAAGCAGCCGCAACTGCCACCGAAGAAGTGGCGGAAGATTATCTCAACTGGGCCAAAGCAGCTTACCAAAATATTCAAAAGCGACAGCAGGTTGAGCCAGAAGCAGCACCCGACGAAGTCGCTATCGAAGAACCCGCCACTGAGGAACCTGCAGCAGCTGAAGAATTTGTAGCTGAAGCACCCGAGGAATTTGCTACTGAAAAGCCTGTAGCTGAAGAGCTAGAAGTACCAGAAGTCGCAGAGACCTTAGAGGAAGCCACTGCTGAAGATCCTATAGCTGAACCCGCGATCGCTCCAACTGCTGCTGAACTTACCGCCGAAGTCAGCGAATCTACACCAACTGAGCAACCTGAAACTCCTGAGGAAGCGATCGCGGAGCCAATCGCAGCATTAGCATCGGAAAAAATAGAAGCCCCTGCGATCGCCTCAGAAACTACCCCTGTAGAACCTCTGGCAATAGAAACCTCAGAAGTAGCTCCAGCAGCCCCTACAGAAACATCAGAATCTACCGAAGCAGCTCCGTTACCCTTCTGGGCACAAGCGGAAACGGATCGGCAAGCGAGATTAGAGCGCCTCAAAGCCACCGCCATCGAAGAACCCGAACCAGAAGTTGCTCAACCAAGTGCCACAGTTCAAGAGGCTGTGCCTGAAATTGCCTTTGATGAAGGCTTCTTGTGGTCTGCTGAGGTGTTAGCTGCTCAAGGTCGCCGCCCAGACCAAATTTCGATTGAAGAAATCACTTGGCTGAAGCGATTACGCCAAGGGCTAGACAAGACTCGCCGGAGCTTGGTCAACCAACTCAAGGCGATCGTCGGACAAGGGCCGCTTAACCAAGACGCTGTCGAAGAAATTGAGGCGCTATTACTGCAAGCCGATGTGGGCGTAGCAGCCACAGACCGCATTATTGACTCCCTCCAGAAGAAACTGCGGGAAGAAGCACTGCCTCCGGATCAGGCGATCGCTTACCTGAAGTCGATCCTCCGCGATATGCTGGATCGGCCATTGGGCAAGTCCTACAACCCTACTTTTGCGCCCGAAAAAGATACCTTAAACATTTGGTTGATTACAGGCGTGAATGGTGCTGGTAAAACGACCACCATTGGCAAGCTAGCCCACTTAGCCCAGAAGTCGGAGTACAACTGTTTAATTGCCGCCGCCGACACTTTTCGGGCTGCCGCGGTCGAACAAGTCAAGGTTTGGGGACAGCGTAGCGGGGTCGAAGTCATTTCCAACCCTGGACAAAATACAGACCCAGCAGCGGTCGTTTTCGATGCCATCGGCTCGGCTCAATCTAGAGGGACCGAGCTGTTATTAGTGGATACGGCTGGGCGCTTGCAAAACAAGAAAAACTTGATGGACGAATTGAGCAAGGTTCGGCGCATTATTGACAAGAAAGCAGGCGATGCCAAGATTGAATCTTTGTTGGTCTTGGATGCTACGTTGGGCCAAAATGGGCTACGCCAAGCCGAAGTATTTCTAGAAGCTGCTCAACTGAGTGGGGTTGTTCTGACCAAGTTGGATGGCACCGCTAAAGGTGGAATTGCTCTGGCGGTGGTGCAGCAGTTAGGGCTACCCATTCGCTTTATTGGGGCGGGTGAGGGGATTGAAGATCTCAGACCGTTCTCTAGCTATGAGTTTGTGGAAGCGCTTCTAGCAGGTTGATTCACTCGCAAGTCACCTCAAAGAGATTGGCGCTGCTCAGGAACAATTCTGCTAGTATCAACAGATTCGTTAGAATTTATGCCAACTCTGCGCCAACTTTAATCCTGTTGGCGGAACTTACTAGTATTGAGTTGATTCTTGTACCAAGCACTTAACCTTGGTTAAACATCACACTATTTTGTAGCAAACCAGATTTGTAGTGAACTAAATGCTTTACAAATTCTCATCAGTTTGCCGACTTTAAACCAGTAAAACTAGAGCGCAAATTCTGTAAATAGTGATAAGCTGTCTCTCCAGTAATTTGTTCAAATTGCAGGTAGAGAATTTATCTTCTTTCACCTGTTGACGTTCAACTTTTCGGTTCTCAATGACAACTTAACATTGCGCTAATGACTGCTGTGCCTGTTCCTCGACAGCCCTCCCAACCCTCTGACCGCACCAGTGGCGGCACCTCCCCCGATATGACGCCAGTTTTCGCTCTGAAGGAACTGGTGGCGCGGTTGCATCGGGAACAGCACAAAATCCAAGACTTGTTAAGCTCGCTCAGCTTTGCCTTGCGGAGCTTCAATAACTTAAACCAGTTTCTAGAGCTAATTCCGCTGATGGCAAGTCGGGTGACCGATGCGGATGGTGGAGCTTTAGTACTGTTCAAACCCAATGGACAGATGCGGCTAGAGCGGCTGCATTGCCAGGACAGCCGCCAGTGCCACGATATTCGTAAAGCACTAGAAACCGCGACCCGTCAGTTAGCCGCTGCCGCTGCCACACCTGGAGGCGCGATCGCCCCTGCTAAAATGACTGCCGCCCTCGATCATCAGGTTAGTCATTACTTGGGGCCAGATGTGCATTTGTTTGGCACCGCAATTCTGGTCAAAAATGCTGAGCGGGGTAGACTTTACGTGTTTAGCCGAGCCGTGGATTATGCCTGGACAGAAACGCGGCAAAAATTGGTGCGCTTGGTGGCTGACCAAACCGCTGTGGCGATCGAAAATGACGAACTTACGGTAGAGCTACGCAAAAAAGAAAGGCTCGATCGCGAACTAGAAATTGGGGCAGAAATTCAATTACAGCTCTTGCCGCGCCAGTGTCCCAAAATTCGAGGCGCAGAACTGGCCGCTCGTTGTCAAACGGCGAATCGAGTTGGGGGTGATTATTACGATTTCATCCCCATTCCTCACGCTCGTTTACGTTCGGCCAAAACAGGTAGTGGCGAAGCGGGGCGTTGGAGCGTCTCCATCGGCGATGTCATGGGGAAGGGTGTGCCCGCTGGTCTGATCATGACCATGCTACGGGGCATGCTGCGAGCCGAAGTATTGAACAGGCACTCCCCCGCTCGGATTCTGCAACACCTGAACCAGGTGATGTATGCCGATTTAGAAAATTCCAATCGGTTCGTGACTCTGTTTTACTCGGAGTACGACCCGCAAACGCAGATGTTGTCCTATAGCAATGCCGCGCATAACCCACCGTTGCTTTGGCAAGCTTCAACGGACTCAATTAAGCGTTTAGATACTCTGGGTATGCTGATCGGCTTAGATGCAGATACCCATTACCAAGATGGTCAAATCCAGCTACAGCCGGGGGATACCCTGATTTACTACACCGATGGTTTTACCGACGCAGCCAACCGTAGTGGCGATCGCTTCGATGAAGATAATCTAACTCGTGCCTTCCACTGGGCTTGTGGTCATTGCGAAAGCCCCCAAGAGATTCTGGAGCATTTGTTTGCCCAAGTGCAGCAGTTTATTGGAGCAGGTAATCGCAACGGTGATGACATGACTTTGATTGTTATGCAAATCAACTCGCCAGATTAATCTCGATTTTTACTTTACAAGTGCCAAAAATCTGCGACTCTATTGTTACGTGCTAATTGCAGTAGTAAAGCTGCTGGGATGCACCAAAAGACTGCGATCGCTTGCTACGGATTAGCCTTTTAGTCTTAAACCTTTTAGTAGTCCCAACATTTGATGAGGAGATGGTAGCAATGGTCATCCACGTAATGCAGGATATGACAACTTGGTTGAATCAAACCACACATTGGGGTGACTGGCTCCAGCAAGGTTTAGCTTGGCATGTCCCTCATGACTGGACAATATTGGCCAAACAATATAATCAAGACATTTTGGCAGATATCCAAAAGGGATTTAACAACTTTGTAAAAACAGGCCAAGTGTGGGCCTTATTAATCGGAGTCATTTTGGGCTACATGATTCGCAGTATGACTTCCTATTAAACTCACCTCTAAGTCGTGATTTAGATAAATTTTTGCCTCCTAGATTGGCCTTCGATGCTGGTAGCTCGGACTGCATTTTAGGAGGCATCGCTCATGTCAAGATGAGTTTTCGACGCTGTTGATTGAATTCAGGAAAACAACCTTGGATACGGAACTGCCGCCCCAGCCTGCTGCTAGCTCCCAAACTTGGAGTCAGCGATTTGAAACTGCGCTACACCCAGCGATCGCTCAATTCAATGCCAGCATCGGCTTTGATATCGAGTTGGTGGAATATGACTTAACCGGATCTCAGGCTCACGCCCAAATGCTGGCTCACACAGGCATAATTACCCCAGACGAAGGGGATCAACTCGTAAAAGGGCTGGATCAAATTCGGCAAGAGTATCGCCAAGGTTTTTTTAGCCCTGGTATTGATGCCGAAGATGTACATTTTGCGGTCGAACGTCGCCTAACCCAAATTCTGGGGGATTTGGGCAAAAAGCTGCACACTGCGCGATCGCGAAACGACCAGGTTGGCACGGATACTCGGCTTTACTTACGGGACCAAATGCAGGAGATTCGCGCTCAAGTGCGGGAGTTTCAAGCGGCTTTGTTTCACCTGGCTGAGCAGCATGTAGAAACTTTGATTCCTGGTTACACCCATTTGCAGCGGGCTCAACCGATTAGTTTGGCACATCACCTAATGGCGTACTTCGAAATGGCGCAGCGCGATTGGGAGCGGCTTGGAGAAGTGTATCGCCGGGTAAATGTGTCGCCCTTAGGATGTGGGGCATTGGCAGGAACCACCTTCCCGATCGATCGCCACTACACCGCTGAATTACTCAACTTCGATGGCGTTTACGTTAATAGTTTGGATGGAGTCAGCGATCGCGACTTTGCGATCGAATTTCTCTCGACTGCCAGCTTGATCATGATGCACCTGAGCCGCCTGTCGGAAGAAGTGATTCTTTGGGCTTCGCAAGAGTTTAGCTTCGTCACCCTCAAAGATAGCTGTGCCACAGGCTCCAGCATCATGCCCCAGAAAAAGAACCCCGACGTACCAGAACTGGTGCGGGGCAAAACTGGGCGAGTCTTTGGACATTTACAGGCCATGCTAGTACTGATGAAAGGCTTACCTTTGGCCTACAACAAAGACTTGCAAGAAGATAAAGAAGCTTTGTTTGATGCGGTCAAGACTGTCCGAGGCTGTCTAGAAGCTATGACCATTTTGCTGCAAGAAGGGATAGAATTCCGCACTTCTCGCCTAGCAGAAGCAGTGGCCGAAGATTTCTCTAATGCCACAGATGTTGCCGATTATCTGGCAACTAAAGGCGTGCCTTTCCGTGAAGCTTATAACTTGGTGGGCAAAGTGGTGCGGACTTGCTTAGCCGCCAACAAGCTGCTCAAGGACTTGAGTTTAGACGAGTGGCAAACTCTGCATCCTGCCTTTGAATCAGACATATATCAGGCGATCGCACCTCGTCAAGTCGTCGCAGCCCGTAACAGCTACGGCGGCACTGGGTTTGAGCAAGTAAGACAAGCGATCGAAAATGCCCGACAACGGCTGCGTCAAGATTAATGCCCTCCCCTTATCCAGTTTCACCTCGTAAATAGTGTCTATGTCTCTCCAGGTTGGTGATCTCGCACCAGACTTCAGTTTGCTGGATACGCACGGCAATTTAGTCCGCTTGTCAGACTTGAGAGGTCAGCGAGTTGTGTTGTACTTTTACCCACGAGACAACACTCCTGGCTGCACCAAGGAAGCTTGCGGCTTTCGGGATGCCTACTTGGATTACGAGTCCCAAGGTGTAGTGATTTTGGGCATTAGTACCGATCATGCTAAGGCCCACGCCAAATTTACGACGAAATATCAGTTGCCCTTTCCTTTACTGTGCGATGAAGATGCCACAGTAGCCCAAGCGTACGGCAGCTATGGGTTGAAAAAGTTTATGGGCAAAGAATTCATGGGCGTACATCGTCACACGTTTGTGATCGGCTCAGATGGTACGATTGAGAAAATTTACCGCAAGGTGAAACCAGAATCTCATGCCACAGAAATTCTGGCTCACTTGCTTGGGTGAAGACTGCAAGAATGGGTGCGTGGTTTAATTGCATCGGCTTTCGGCTTCCATTGTTCTGCTCGTATGACAGCCCTGCTTTATGCGTCGGTTCTGGCATTTGATTCAAACCGTACTGGGATTGATCTTCCAACACCCCATTATTGGTACGAGTATTATCCCGCTCCTGCCTGACGGTCGAATTGTCCTGATTCGACGGCAGGACAATGGGAAATGGGGATTACCTGGTGGCATGGTGGACTGGGGAGAAGATATCCCTACTACAGTTGGGCGGGAGTTGGCGGAAGAAACAGGTCTGGAACTAGTCAAAATTCGACGGTTAGTGGGAGTTTATTCTGCACCCGATCGCGATCCCAGAATCCACTCAGTCTGCATAGTTGTTGAAGCTGAAGTGCAAGGAACAATGCAGGCACAAGACACTTTAGAAGTGATGGAAGTACAGGCTTTTGCCGCCGACGCTCTGCCCTTGGGTAACCTATCCCACGATCACGATCGCCAACTACAAGACTATTTGAATGGGCTAACCACACTGGCGTAGTGGAAGGATGAGGAAGGAGGGAAAAAGTGGAAAGGATGAGGGATGAAGGAGGAAGGATGAAATTGTTTGCAACGCCTTTGTTATTCCTCTCAATTGCCATGAAGAATGAAATTGAATTGACTTACGACACTGCCGTAATCTAAGGATGAAAGTTAGGCCCATTCATCCCTCATCCTTCCTGTTTCATCCTTCATCCCTCATCCCTCATCCTTCTTGATTAAGATGTCTCTACCGCTGCGTAATTCTCGATTGAAGCTGTCTCAAGGGCAAATTTTCTGGCGTGAAATTGGTCAGGGAGCAGCGCTGGTATTTCTGCATGGCTCTTGGAGTGATAGCAGTCAATGGGTGCCAGTGATTGAGCAGTTGGGAAGAGAGTACCACTGTTTTGTGCCTGACTTATTGGGATTTGGTGATTCGGAGCGACCAAAAGTCCATTATTCGATTGAGCTGCAAGTAGAGATGCTGGCAGAGTATCTGGAAAGTTTGCGCTTGCGGCAAGTGTATCTAGTCGGCCATTCTCTAGGGGCTTGGGTGGCGGCGAGTTATGCCCTGAAGTATCTAGAGCAGGTACGTGGCTTGGTGCTGTTGGCTCCGGAAGGGATTCAGGTGCAAAAGCTGGGGCGGCGTTGGTGGTGGGCTAGGTGGTTAATCTCTCAACCCCCCCTGCCGTTTTGGTTGCTGCGATCGCTGTATCCCATCGCACCTCTATTAGGTCTGCAAAAACGGGTTGAACGTGCTCTCCAATGGCGAAAACAACTGCTGAAATCTCCTGTTGCTTGTCGCTTACTATTTCAACGCCGACGAGGTGAGATCCAAGCAGAGCAGTTACAGGGGAGGCTTGATTGGCTCAAGGTTCCGGTCATAGTATTGCAAAGTGAACAAGATACGTTTGCAGCCAAACTACTCAGCCAAACTTATACGGAGCTAACACCCACTGCAAACTGGCGAATTGTGCCGCAAGGTGGTGTAGAACTACCACTCACAGCCTCAGCAGCCGTCGCTCAGGAAATCCGAGATTTCATCTCATCCTTTTCAAGCTGAAGCTGACTCAGCTCGACAAGCTCTCATACCCCAAAAAATGAGGTTGGAGTCAACGGTGATCTGAACGGCTAGTTGAGGATGTTGGCTTTGCAAATACTGGTGTAGCAGGACGCGATCGCCTCCCGTCATCACCACAGCACTACCCGGAAACTCTTGCCACCAAGCTTGGATAAAGTCCATGACTCCCGCTAAAACTGTATAGATAATGCCACTGGCGATCGCTTCCTGCGTATCATTAGCCCAACGCGTTGGTAACGTTTCGGGTAAGGTGATCGCAGGGAGAGCAGCGGTTTTTTGAGCCAGCGATCGCACTTGCAAACTTAGCCCTGGCAGAATCGCTCCACCAACTAGCTGTCGCTCAGCATTGCCACCTGTAAAGGTTAAGGCTGTGCCTGCATCAATCACCAAGGCAGGCCAACCATATACTTCTCCTGCTCCCCACAAAGCCAAAGCGCGATCGATTCCTAGAGTGGGGTAGCTGTGCTCTAGGAGAATCTGTTCAAGCGTGAGAATTTGCAGAAGAGGATAATCTTGCCAAATAGTAGTTTGAGCTGGGACAACAGAGGCTAAGACAATTGGTGAGTTGTTGAGATTGTCTTCGCGCGATCGCTCTTCCCCCTCTCGTCCTTCAATTTTAGGAGAAGCTGTTTTCAAAGTTCCCCCCAGTATTGAGGGGCTAGGGGGGCCAGAACTTACCAAATGCTCACTATCCCAAGCTGATTGCAACTGGTCACCGACAAACCAAGCCCAATGCAGCCGAGAATTGCCAATCATCAAAGCGAACCAGCTTTTATCCACAGGTAATTAGGTATAAATACATATAGAATTGCTTAACTTACCTATCAGGTCTTTCAACCCAGGTTTTTAAATCAACGTGTGACAATAGGGAAAGGCGATCGCCTCAGCCAGGTTTGACGAGGAGATTTTACATGGTAGTGCTGACTGACCGGGCTCAACGTAGACTGACGATACAAACGAGCGAAATTGCTGCGGAAACCACCACGATTCGCTCATTAGATTGGGACCGCGATCGCTTTGACATCGAGTTTGGTCTGAAGAATGGCACGACCTACAACTCCTTTGTCATTAAAGGCGAAAAGATTGCGCTGGTCGACACGTCTCACGAGAAGTTCCGTCAACTGTACTTGGAGACGCTAACCCAAGTCGTAGACCCAGCCAAAATCGATTATTTGGTGATTAGTCATACTGAACCAGACCACAGTGGCTTAGTTCGCGATGTCTTGGCCTTAGCTCCCCAAGCAACGGTAGTGGGTTCCAAGGTGGCGATTCAGTTTCTTGAAGATTTGGTACACCAACCGTTTAAGCGGCAGATTGTCAAAAATGGCGATCGCCTTGACTTGGGCAATGGTCACGAATTGGAGTTTGTGATCGCGCCGAATCTACACTGGCCTGACACCATCTTCAGTTACGACACTAAGACGCAGATTCTCTTTACCTGCGATGCGTTCGGGATGCACTTCTGCGACGATCGCACTTTTGACGAAGACTTGAGCGAAATTGAAGCGGATTTTCGTTTCTATTACGAATGCTTGATGGCTCCCAATGCTCGCTCGGTGCTGTCTGCTCTGAAGCGTATGGGTGAACTACCAGAAGTGAAGCAGATTGCCACTGGACACGGGCCGCTGCTGTACTACAACGTGGCGGAGTGGGTCGATCGCTACCGCAACTGGAGCCAAGCCAAAGCTAAGTCTGAGAAAACGGTAGCGGTGTTCTACGTCTCTGACTACGGTTACAGCGATCGCCTGTCGCAAGCTTTAGCAAAAGGTATCACCAAAACAGGTGTTGCCGTCGAGATGATGGACCTGAAATCCGCAGACCCCCAAGAAGTACAAGAGCTCGTGGGTCGCTCGGCAGGTTTAGCGATCGCCACACCGCCTGTATCGGGGCCAGCCGCAGCCACCGCTCAAGCTGCTCTAGGTACGGTGTTAGCCGCCGCGAAAGACAAGCAAGCCGTAGGAATTTTTGAATCCTATGGGGGCGAAGATGAACCCGTTGACCCCCTCTTGACACGGTTTAGAGAGTCGGGCTTGACCGTAGCCTTTCCAGCGGTGCGGATCAAAGACACGCCCAACGAATCGGTTTATCAGCTCTGTGAAGAAGCGGGCACCGACTTAGGCCAGTGGCTGACTCGCGATCGCGCTATCCAACAGATGAAGTCGCTCAACAGCGACCTTGACAAAGCTTTGGGACGGATCAGCGGCGGTCTGTACATCATCACCGCGAAAAAAGGTAATGTCGGCGGGGCGATGTTAGCCTCCTGGGTAGCCCAGGCCAGCTTTACTCCGCTTGGCTTCACGATCGCAGTTGCGAAAGATCGGGCGATCGAATCTCTGATGCAAGTAGGCGATCGTTTTGTCCTGAATGTGCTGGAAGAAGGCAACCATCTGGGCTTAATGAAACACTTCCTGAAGCGATTCCCACCAGGGGCCGATCGTTTTGCTGGGGTGAAAACACAGCCTGCGGTGAATGGCTCCCCGATTCTCACTGAGGCTTTAGCTTATCTAGAGTGCGAAGTGAGCAGCCGCATGGAGTGCAACGATCACTGGATTGTTTACAGCACCGTGCAAGAGGGCCGAGTTTCTAACCCTGATGCGCTGACTGCGGTGCACCACCGCAAAGTGGGCAATCACTACTAAAGACCTAACCCCTCTCCCCTTCCCTGCCAGGGAAGGGGAGCAAAAGTCAAAACCCTCGCTCTTACTGAGTAGGGAACTTGAAGCCCCTCTCCTGTAGGGAGAGGGGTTGGGGAGAGGTCAACTCGAATGACCCGAAAGGAGGTTTCGCCAGGTTGACAAAAACATTAAAGTGAGGCAAAGAGAGTGATGCTACGATAAGAGCACTCGGACAGGTGGACTATGAACGTCGATGAAACGCGGGTTTTGAGCGCGCTAGAACGGAGACCGCTCACCGTAGAAAACTTAGCTCATGCCTTGGGTTGCCCGATCAGCGAAATGCACGAAGTTGTGCAGCAGCTCTGGCAGAAAGGCTACATTGACACCAGCCGAGCGACCGCTGAAAACCATCACGGTCATGGTCAGTGGCTCATGAGTCAGTTGCTGCCTTGGGGACACCCGCAAGCTCCAGTGGCAATTCACTCTAACTCTAAAACCTACTTCATCCTGACCTCGAAAGGACATTTACATTTACACCCTATCTTGTCTCTGAATCAGGAAGCGTGAGTGAATTGATGGATTGGTTGCCCTGGCTCTCAGTGTTAGCAATTCCAGGGGTGATCAATATTGCAGTGGCATTTAAACAGCTAGCAGATGACTGCAAATTCCTCCCTTTTTTTGAGCCTTTCAAAACTGGGGGAGTTTGGGTGTGGGCAGCCGCCCAGTTTTTGGTTCCTTGTTTCCTGTTTTGGATGACCACTTCGATGTCAAGTCGACCCACAATCGACTGGGCCTTGGTGAGCCAAGCGCTAGGTTTTGGTGTGGGATTTGTCACATTGATGAACGCTAGGACTGACACGGGCTTTTTTACGTTAGACATCAAGATTATCTACGCCCGATTAATTCGTGTTGCCTACGCCTTAATTGCTTCCAAAGAAACAGGTCGCACCGCCGCCTTTTGGACCGATGTGGAACGGATCTTAAATCTTTGCCCCGACCTTACCGATGGAGTTGATTTCTTAGAAAATTACTTTAGAAACGATGTGTCGCTGACGGCGGAGCAAAAGACAAATCGCCAGAAAAAGTTAGATGTGGTTCTGAAGCAAAATTCCCGCGCGGCGCAAGCGGAAGCTATTCTGGCGCTAATGGATGTGAGACGCGCAGATTTGCCGAACATGCTGCTGCGCTTTGGCTGTAGTCCCAATTTTCTCAAGCAACATTTTCCCAAAGCGAGAATCTATGGTGGAAACTAAACCCAGAGACGTACAAATCTTACCGATCGCCCTTGATACAACCGTATTGCGATCGCGCAGTTGGACTCGGCTCCGCTTTGAGATTGAGTACGCCCGACAGCGAGGCACCACAGCCAACTCTTTCCTGGTTCGTGGGGACCAAACTGCTCTGATTGATCCACCGGGTGAGTCATTCGCAGAAACCTATCTCACCGAGTTAAAGAAGCGGCTGAATCTGAAGCAACTGGATTATGTAATTCTGGGGCACGTCAACCCTAACCGAGCGATCACGCTGCAAGCCTTGCTCGACATTGCGCCCCAAATTACCTTTGTTTGTTCCAATCCAGGGGCGATCGCTCTCCGCAAGGCGCTGGGTGAACAAGACCTCAATATTCTGGTGGTGCGGGGAGAAGAAACCTTAGATCTGGGTCAGGGGCACCATCTGCAATTCATCCCTACCCCTAGCCCGCGCTGGCCCGACAGCCTCTGCACCTACGACCCCAAAACCCAAATTCTCTACACCGATAAATTCTTTGGGGCGCATATCTGTGGCGACCAGGTGTTTGATGAAGGCTGGACTGTCTTTAGTGACGATCGCCGTTACTACTACGACTGTTTGATGGCTCCTCACGCTCGTCAAGTTGAGACGGCGCTCGATAAGCTGGCTGATCTGACAGTGAAGTTCTACGCGCCGGGACATGGGCCTTTGGTACGCTATGGTCTCACAGAACTCACGCACAACTACCAGCAGTGGAGCCAACAGCAGAAGTCGCAAGAACTTTCAGTGGCACTGCTGTACGCCTCAGCCTATGGCAACACTGCAACTCTGGCTCAGGCGATCGCGCGAGGCATTACCAAAGCAGGTGTTGGCGTAGAATCCATCAACTGCGAAATTGCTGAACCGGGTGAAATCCAAGCAGCGGTGGAGAAGTGCGCCGGATTCATCATGGGTTCGCCCACCTTAGGTGGTCATGCTCCTACTCCGATTCAAACCGCACTAGGAATTGTGCTCTCTACGGCAGCTAAGAACAAACTCGCCGGAGTGTTTGGTTCTTTTGGTTGGAGTGGGGAGGCGATCGACCTAATCGAAGGCAAGTTTAAGGATGCTGGGTATAACTTGGGCTTCGAGACAATTCGGGTCAAGTTCAAACCCACAGAAGTCACGATCAAAATGTGTGAGGAGGCGGGCACTGACTTTGCCCAAGCGCTGAAGAAAGCCAAGAAGGTACGAGAGCCGAGACAACCTGCGACCTCCTTGGAGCAAGCGGTAGGCCGAATTGTCGGTTCTCTTTGCATCGTTACCTCGAAGCAAGAAGAGGTGGCGAGTGCGATGTTGGCCTCCTGGGTATCTCAAGCCACCTTTAGCCCGCCTGGCTTGACTGTAGCTGTGGCAAAAGAGCGGGCGATCGAATCCTTGATGTATCCTGGTAGCCGCTTTGTACTCAACGTTCTGGCGGAAGGGAACCATATTGGTTTAATGAAGCAATTTCTGAAGCCGTTTGGTCCTGCGGAAGACCGCTTCCAAGGTGTGGAGACAGAACTCACCAGTGAGGGTGCTCCTATCCTCAAAGATGCACTGGCTTATATAGAATGCCGCATCGAAAACCGGATGGAATGTGGCGATCATTGGTTGCTGTACGCGATTGCGGATAACGGCAAAGTCCTGCAACAGTCCAATGCCCTCACCGCCGTCCACCACCGCAAAACTGGCACCCATTATTAGGGTAGCTAAATGGGGAATTGCAGGGTGTGTAACTTACGCACCCTACTTCGGCCTTGCTATAGCTTTATATCCGTTTTTCTAGATATTGACCAATCATCTGCTCCTCTCCCGCACGGGAAATGATGGTTTGGCGAGTGCGATAGTTGTCACCCACCAACTTCAGTTCTTCCTCAAACATCGAACCGTCGTATTCAGTCTTGAGGCAAAGAGTTTGAGGGGTTGAGAAGTGGTATTCCGCTTTCACAGGTTTGACTGTAGCGAAACCGCGATCGCGATACAGAATATTACCAGCAGCCCCAAACAAAGTTGAGCCTTTAGATTTCTTACGGCCTGAGACGGACTCTCGGCTCTCCCAAGTAACGTGGGCCCCGCAACTAAGGCTGACTGCATCACTCAATTCATGCAAGGCTGCCAAGCGTGCCAGTTCATCACAACCTTCTTCTAAGAAGCAAATGGTGATAAAGCTTACCATTTCTTGCGTGTCTCCTGCGGGAAGCGTGTAATAGCGCCGTTCCGATCGCCACTGCCCTTCCGATCTGCGGAAAAACTCAGCGATCAAAGATTCCTCTGTCGTTTTTGCAAACTGTAGAAGTGGTGCCACCGGAATCAGTCCTCTTACGAAGTACGGTAAAATTTATTTACTGTTCTTAATATTACTTATTGTAGGCATTCTAGGTGAACAAGTTTGTAACTTATGCTCCTATGGTGAAAGATACTTCGTTTCTTGTCATCCGCTGTCAGCCAGAGTTTATCTAGATTACAAGCTTTATATCCAGTGAGAGAGCGATCGCAAAACCTACTCTTGATAGACTGCTTGATGGAGCAATAACCCTGGTTACTCTATATCCACAACAAGAAATCCCGCTGTTACGGGCTTGACAAATTAAATATTTGTGCCTCTAGATTGAGGCGGATTTATCGAGTTGTCAGGGCGATCGCATTGAGCCTGAGTGAAGTCATGCCGTAGCCTATGGAGGACTTGATGACCTCTCGCCCTGACATACTAGGTTTAGCCTAGGTTGACTTTAACGACTTTGTTTTTCTCTCCATCAACTTTGGGCAAGGTTAAAGTCAGAACACCATTCTTGAATTCTGCTTCTACTTGCTCGTTCTTAACCCGGTTGGGGAGGGGGATGACACGCTGGAATTGACCATAACGAAATTCCGAGCGAATCATGCCTTTTTCTTCCGTTTTAGTTTCAGATTTCCGCTCACCTCGGATAGAAACAGCCTCAGCAGAAACTTGTACGTCTAGGTCTTGGGCTTCTAGCCCAGGGACTTCAACTTTGAGTTGAATTGCGTCACCTGTTTCATAGATTTCTGCAGCTGGCATAAAAGGAGTTCTAGTATTAGTTAAATCACCTTCATCTCCATTAGCTAGGCGATCGAAGAGCCGATTCATTTCTCGTTGTAGGCTATTAACTTCGCGGAAGGGTTCCCAACGTACGAGTGCCATATGTTTTACCTCCAATACTTGATGCAGGGGAGTAAGACTGCAACTAGCTCATTGATTCAACCTTGTTAAGCTCTGCTCTGTAGAGGTTCTAGCTAGTTCATCTAACTCTCTCTAAGTATCAAAATAGCGAGTTAAAAAGTTTAGGTTGTTCGGTTCTTTCCCAAGAAGCGATCGCAATTGCCGCACTACAAAAGGCAGGTTCTTTCGACTTTATTGGTAGTCAATCGAAGGGTCTTGTGGCGAATGAAAATGCGTAAAAAAGCGGGTGTTTGAGTGACTCATGATCACTGGTTTTTAGGAGTTTCTTACTAAGATTTAGTAGTGATCCTGAGTTAATGTTCAAGCAATAAATCACGAAGTTACAACTTATGTAAGGTTATGTGAAACTTTTGCGGATTGATTGCTCACTTGATAGAAAATAACGATACTTGCTTTAACAGCATGATCCCCATTTTTTAAGCTTTATGCGAATTGGCAATCGACCGCCCCAATCGGAAGCAGAAACGCGAACTCGGATTCTGCAAGCTGCCCAACGATTATTTTCGCGCCAAGGTTACGACGGTACGACCACGCGAGATCTAGCTCAAGCGGCGGGGGTAGCAGAGGGGACGCTGTTTCGGCATTTTTCTAACAAGAAGGCAATCTTGATTGAAGTTGCCACGCAGGGATGGATAGAGATTCTCACCGATTTGCTCACCGAGCTGAGCGAAATGGGCAGCTATAAGGCCGTGGCCCAGGTGATGCGACGACGGATGCTGAACCTGCACCAGAATATGGACATGCTGCGGGTTTGCTTTATGGAAGCGCAGTTCCACCCCGACTTGCGCGATCGCATCCAACTAGAAGTGGTCGATAAGATGACGGATGTGGCCGAAGCCTTCTTCCAGACCGCAATGGATCGCGGTGTTTATCGCCCCATGAATCCAAGAATAGTGGCTCGCATCTTCCTGGGCATGTTTACAATCGCGGGCTTTAGTCAAGACACCGTCATGGGTGAGAAGGCATCCCCGAAAGCCATGCAGGAAATGGCCGAAGGTTTAGCTGATATTTTCCTGAATGGGGTTTTGGTTAAAGAGTAGAGCTGCTACGGTCTAGTTATGCAAATTCCTAGCAATTCTGAAGCGCTTGCCAATGCCTTGCGCGATCGCCGTCAGCGCTTAGCCGCTTTGTTGGATGGCCCTGTGGTGCTGTGGTCTGGTGGCCGCAGTTCTCGTAACTTTCCCGCCAACGTGTATCCATTTCGGGCCAGTAGTCACTTTCTGTACTTTGCAGGCTTACCGCTGGAAAACGCAGCAATTCGGCTAGAGGCAGGCAAGCTGGAGTTATTCATCGATGAAGGTACGCCTGCGAGCGCTCTCTGGCACGGCCCCACCCTGACTCGTGACGAGATTGCTACAACCATTGGTGCGGATGCTGCGTTTCCCTTAACCGATTTAGCGATGCGAGCAACTGGCGCGGCGACAATTCCGGTGCAAGATGCAGCCACTCGCCAGCAACAGGCGCAAATTCTGGAGCGATCGCTTCCTCTTGCCAATCAGCTCACCGGAAATGATTTGGCGCTAGCTCAGGCGATCGCAATTCTGCGCCTCACTCATGATCCTGAGGCGATCGCGGAATTGAAGAAAGCAGCAGTCGCCACAGTGAATGCTCATCGAGTTGGGATGGCAGTGACTCCCGGTGCTAAAACCGAAGCGGCAGTCCGAGCCTCAATGGAAAGCGTGTTTGTGGCGCAGAATATGACCTGTGCTTACAACAGCATTGTCACGGTGCAGGGTGAGGTGCTGCACAATGAGCAATATCACCATGCTCTGAAGCCAGGAGATTTGCTCTTGGCAGATGTGGGGGCAGAAACGACGAGCGGCTGGGCCGCAGATGTCACCCGGACTTGGCCCGTTTCGGGTAAGTTCTCACCCACTCAAAGAGTGCTCTATGAAGTAGTGCTAGCGGCCCACGATATTTGCATTGCCAAGCTAGAACCCGGAGTAGAGTATCGCGACATTCATCTCAGCGCAGCCCTAATCATTGCCGCAGGTCTACTAGATTTAGGTATTTTGCGCGGCAAGCCAGAAGATCTCGTCGCGATGGATGCTCATGCGCTGTTCTTCCCTCACGGTGTGGGTCACATCTTGGGCTTGGATGTGCATGATATGGAAGATCTAGGAGACTTAGCAGGCTACGAAACAGGGAGAAGCCGCAGCGATCGCTTTGGTCTCTGTTACCTCAGGCTCGATCGCCCCTTGCGTCCGGGAATGCTGGTGACAATTGAACCCGGTTTCTATCAAGTGCCTGCAATTCTCAATGACCCTGAACGGCGATCGCGCTACAAGGATGTAGTGAATTGGGATCGCTTGGCCCAGTTTGCCGATGTGCGCGGGATTCGGATTGAAGATGATGTGTTGGTGACGGAATCAGCTTCTGAGGTCTTAACAGCAGCGCTCCCTACTAAAGCAGATGCGATCGAACAATTGGTCACGGGCGAATAAATACGGCGATCGGGCGATCGAAGTGTCATCAACTGCGATTGGCTCACCTAATGATCAAATGTGTGGGAATTTGGATCAAGGAATTAGCTAAACAAAGGCATTCCTTGAAGGTATTTTGAGAGCAGCATTGACGCAGGCAATATCCCGTAGGACCAGACATTCATTGAAACAACCGTAGAGGCGAGTTGAGGACGAAGTTTTGGCATTAATAGCGAAAGAATCCAGCCTTCAACAATCAGATTAAACAAAAATCCAATCAGCAATAAACCTGCAATGGGTGGTAAGAGCACATCTGGTTCTTTAGAAGTCTCAACAATGCGGTCTAGAGCCAAACTACCGTAGCTCATCCCAAGCAATAAGATATAAACGCCTATTTGCCCTAAACCTTTGGTTAGCCCTAGAAAGTATCCTGTTCGGCGGCAAAACGTGGTCAGCATTAGCCCTAATATGACACCTTGGAATGCCAAAGTTATAAAACCGAAGGGTGGTAGACCAAAGGATATTACTGTCCCAAACACAACGGCAATCAACCCGCCAATATTGGCTAGTAAAGATAACCCAAAAGATTTGAGCCACCCCACTGACTCCTGATAGTGCAAGATTGCTGATTCAATCAGAAGGCTCAGCAGCAGAGGCAACCCGTAAAAAATTGCTGCAACACCTAGAGGAAATGCAAGTAAAATCACAGCACCTTCAGAACCACCTCCACAAGGTAAAACGGGCAAGGCAGTTGCTCCTACTAGTATCAATGCTCCTACTAGGGTTTTGATACTCGGAATAATGGGGCGACACAACAATGCCGTTAAGGTGTTTTTTGTAACAGTAGATTGCATGACTGAATTTCTGGAATGGGTGGAGAGGTGAATACCTAAACTTCCCCCTTAGTAAGGGCTGAGCAAGGCGATCTCAACCCTAAACAACTTCTATACTTACTTCTGTGATTTCGGACAAGTATAAAAGTTTCTAAGCATATTTCAATCATAAAGTTTGATTGCTGATTGGAAGGCGATCGCTTTTGGTAGTGCATCAATCGACTGTGGGATTGATAAAGTAAAGAGAGTCCTTCCCTAGAAACCAGGTGATGCAGTGTCCTCTGTGCGGTCATGCTAAAGCGCATAAGCATGGCAAAA
>NZ_JACJPK010000008.1:0-4426 GCF_014696035.1 Trichocoleus sp. FACHB-262
GGGTGAGAGCCAAGGGGAAGCGAAGCAGCAGTGATTACAAACAGGTATCGGCCTATATCCCGGCATCTATGCATCTGCAAGCAAAGCAGAAGCTACTCCGTGAGGCGATCGCGGCTAACGATGCCAAACCGAAGGAGTTCAGTGATTTAGTTTGTGAGCTACTAGATGAGTGGTTAGCTAGGTGATTAACTGCGTACGCAGTTGGTTAGTTAACTAAATTACTGAATAGGTGCAGCACCACTTGTTCAATATTCGATGTTCAACTATTACCTGAATAAAGTGGCGATGAAGGCAAAGTTAAATGCAAGCTTGAGTTTTTGAGATTTGCTAGCTTGGTGCTACTTCACAGAGAGTTGCAATGGGGAAACTATCAAATCAAGGCTTGCATGGTTTCATTTCTCTCCGACTACTTATTGCTTGTGTCGTTGCTTTTCCTCTTTGTTTCATTGTCTATCTTGTACTCTTTGTGTTCGCTGTTCCACCTCTATTAAGTTCTGGTAGTGCTATCCCGACTTATACTGGGTTTTCGATTCAATATTTAGGTCTTATTGGCAAAGTTTCTAATCTCCGTTGTTTCACCAATGGGTCAGACCCAGATGGCTTTGGATACTATTGCCGTTTTAAGACAAGACCCTCAAATATTAGGCAGTTTGCTAGGGACATGCACCTAGAATTTGGCAAGCTAGCTAGAGATCCTTACGGGGAAAATGGGTGCGATCCATTTGATATAGACTCACCTCCCAATACAGACTCGTATCCCGAAAGGGGTTGGTGGAAACCATCAGAACTTGAGATTGGGGGGCAAGCACAGTGCTACTCAAAAAGCTCTGGCGACACGATTGAGTTGGTGTATTCTCCAATAAGCAGAATTGCTTACATCAGGCATTCTGATTATTAAGCGTTCCAGTCTTGCAAACACTGGAAAAAGAAAAGCGCACCTCCCAATCAATTTATTACTCTTACAGCGTAGCCAGCCTGAACTCCTGGCCCAAATATAATTACATCTTCATTTTGTAGGTCATGGGCTTGCAGCTTATGCCCATTAATTAAGAGACCATTCGCACTAGGTTTGCCCTTGAGATTACCATCCATAATCCGGTAGTAATAGCTGCTATCTTCGTAAGGTAACTGGACTAGGGTGGCATGGCGACGAGAGACAAGCTGGGAGATTAGGCAAATATCGCATTTAGGATCGCTCCCAATTGAGTAAATAGGATTACTAAGAACGAATTCTCGGCGGTTTTTCTCGTATTCAACAACCAGGCAATGGATCTGCTGCATTGATGTTGCTTACAGAAGGATTAAATTTTCGACGACCAATTTCCTAGCTTACTGACTTAGCATGAGAATTCTCAAATAGCTTAATTTGTCACAGTCTTGGGAAAGATATTAGAGCTTTAAGGTATTAGATTGCCAGCCTCACAGATTGGTAGGTGCGTTACTTAGTGCCTAGTTGCAATGCCACACCGTTCCTTCATGGAGACTCAGTTATGCGACCCTTAAAGACGATTGTCCTTGGCGTGGCGACCAGCTTCCTGGTGGTCATGGGCAGCACAGGGATGGCGCGGGAATGTGCCGAGAGCTACAATCGCATCCCGATGTATGCGTACCAGAACTTCCTGGTCAACTGGGACGAGCAGGCCGAGCCGCGATTCTATGCGCTGATCCGAACGCCCCAGGAGTACGACCAGGTGTTCCATCCCGCACCGATCGCGGGTGACCCCCGCCCGTTCCATCCGGAGGCGAGTCTGTACGAGAAGAGTCAAATCCTCATGGTGGCGCACGTGTTCGCCGCATCTCCCGATCCGTCGAAGGCGGACCGAATCTTCGAAGTCGAGCGGGTGACGACCAAAGCTGGGGAGTTGACGCTGCGTTATCGACTGAAGCGCCCGAAGTCCAACGTTGACGCTGCGCAGTTCAAGTTCTTCCTGGCCATCCAAGTGCCGAGAGCGAATTATCGGAAAGTGACGATCTTCGAGGATGGGAAGCTCGTTGGACAGCTCAAGCCGTCCGAGGGGCTATGGACCGTCCCGAAGCCAGCGCCGGAGTGACGTGGGGCGTGGGCGAAAATATAGAAAATCACCTTGACGAAATTACGCCAAGGCGAAAATAAATTCAAGCTCGAATTTTAGGACTTTCTGGCTTGGTGTTATCGGAAATATGCATAAACCTTAGTTCTAAACAGTTACCGGAGTTGCTTCTGCTTTTGCTGCTAAGGTATTTAGATCCTCACCGTTAAACCAGCCTTTGTAATTTTTTCCTTGATTCTGAAGCTTCTGCCATCTCAGGTCTGCGATCGCTTGTTGACGAGTCCAAGTAGGTTCGAATTTAACTCGTACAGTATCTAAAAATAGTTCATATCCCATTTTCTCGCCGTTATACCACCCCTCAACCAATACATCTGGCCGTTGAGTTTTGTTCCACTCCAGATTTTCGATCGCTTGTTGACGAGTCCAAGTAGGTTCATGCCCGACTCGTTGACCATTCCAAAAGAGTTCGTATCCTGCCGCCCCAATCTCTTCTATATCAAAATACACCTCAGAACAGGAAACTCCTTCATAGATTCCTTCGATTGGATAGCGAAACGAGCTACCTGCCTCCAGCACAACTTCTATCACTCCTTTGTAGGGCACTGATAGTTTTCCTTCTTTGATGGTTGCTGTTGCCTTTACTCTCGAATTGGGTGGACAAACCACTGGAAAATCATATCTCTTGGTGGATTCTTCAGTCTCTTCCTTGCCATAGGTACCCGAAATACTCACTTTCCAAGTTGATTCTGCACCAACCGTGGCAACTTCAGGAATGCCAGCTTCTACTTTTGAGGTGTAGGAGTACTCTAGCCCTGCTGTAATCGACCAAGACGACTTCCGGGTAATTTTTTCTTCAACGCTAAAAGTTTGAGTTTGCTCCCTGCTGGTACTGTTGTGAAATTCTTCTGAGTCAATCACTCTAGGTTGAATTGCAGCCATTTGTAGCCCCAATGTGGGATACGTGACATCCGTCAATCGACTGCTCCGAATCTTCTGCAAGAAGACAAAACCCATATTGTCAATGTCAGATCCAGCCCTGCCAAAAACCCCACAACAAATTCCAGAACCAATATCAATTGGATATTCTTGGTTGCGTTTCCAATCGGTCATGCCATGACTGAACGTAATACCCTTATCGGTGGCAAACTCAATCCAGCCTAGGCGACTTCCTTTTCCATTTCCCCATAAGGACAGACGGGTCATGCGTTCGCCAGGCTGAAAACTGTGCTCCTTGTAAGAGCCGCTGGGATTGCCAAAGGTTTGCATCGTGCCATCAGTAAGCCATACCCGGACTGCTTTGACCATCCACCCTTCAGCCCAAACACCAATTTTTTGAAGTAGAGTGCCGTTCGTACCACCGTAGAATCCAAAGGGATTACCGCCACGACCACCAATAGCACGCATAGCAACATACACATTAGACATTTGTTTCTCCTAGGCCGTAGATGACCCTAATTGATTGCTAAGGGAAGCATCATGGTGAGGAGAGTAAATTACCGATGGGGTTAGGCACCCTTACGAGTGATTTCTGAAATGCAATGAGCAAGTAGTTAATCTTGAATTAGCTAAAATTGAGGATCCATTTAGCGATCGCCACAATTGCGTCTCTCAAATCTGCATTGCTCCTATCCTCTTGCAAGCATTAACTTGTTCAACCTGACATTTCTTTCAATCTCTCTCAGCTCTCACATGCCCACTGTATAAGGGGTTTCAGCACCAGAGCTACAAGAATTTGAATAGTTCGTTTCGGTTTTCTTTCATTCTCTCAAATTCTTACTTCTCGAAGGATGCCATTAGCTTGCTCCACATCTCTTCGAAGTCCCTACGCCGCTGCATCTTAGCGATCGCATCTGACGAAGCCAAGCCTAAAGAGTTTAACAATTTAGTCTGTGAGTTGCTATCCGAACGTTTGGTTAAGTGAACAACTGGGTACGCAGTTACGTGATTATTTAATTTTTCAACTAGCTAGCTCAGCGTATGTTCAAAATGCCTTGTGCTTTTCTGGAAGCTTAGCCAGCACCTGTCGGCACCGAGGGACGTTGTACTGCCAACGCGTGACTGAATTGATTTGCTGGTGCGTACAGATGCATCCCCGTGGGGGCTATAGCTTCAGGACAGTTTCATTGAGGACATTTGCTTAACTATCCCCCCTAGGTGGATAGCTCTAGATAAAGCATGAGGGAAAAAGCTTCAGAGACCTAATGCGATCGCTTTAGGGATTGCAGCTAGCAAAGCCGGCGTTGCTGAATAGGTAATGATTTAAGCTGAGAGAGGAATTGTCCGATACTTCAAATAATGCAGCAGCAACCGAAGTGAACACTTCAACATCTCAACTGATTTGGAGTAGCACAAGGTCTTCCGGTGCAATCGTGCTAAATAATGCCTCAGTCGGGTAT
>NZ_JACJPK010000080.1:0-23075 GCF_014696035.1 Trichocoleus sp. FACHB-262
GAGTGAAGTAGTTATTGCTCTGCTCCTTGAGGAAGTCGCGCAAAAGCGAAGGTTGTTACAGAAGCAAGGATGGGAGGTTCACATCACAAGGTGCAAGATGTGAGATAGTCTACGCCGTTGAACCAGATCAAGTCCCTGAAGAAGCACCTTTAGCCGCTGTCTTTCGCTATTAATTAGCAGGAACTCACGAGCTTTAGAAGGAACTACAATCTGCTTCTAGAATTTGTCAGTCTCCCAGGGAAGCCTCAACATTAGGCTCCTTGGGAGACAGATGATAAAACCGCAGATGATCGTTACAGCTATCGTCATAAACAAATCAACCATAGGCACCTGTGGGCAAAAATCCTAAGAGTCGCTTTAGGCGGGGATCTGCTTCTTCATAGCAATGACTGGGCATCTGATAATTCATGAATGACCCATACTTGTGTCCGATTAAGCGCTTGGCATAAGTCACTTGTGTAATGTAGCGAGTCACCGCTGAGGAGTTCCGCGAACCACGATGCCAAACTTGGTTATTGAAGCACACCGCCGATCCCATTGCTCCTAAGCAATGCTGGATAGAACCTTCATGGCCCGTAATATCACCATTACAAAACCTACCAAATAGATGAGAGCCGGGAATGACTTGAGTAGGTCCGTTTTCTGGAGAAAGCACATCTGTCAGGTAATAATTGACGGTGAATGCCAAAACATTCAAACGGATGTTAGTTAAGGGTTTGCCATCCAGAGACAGCATATGCGGCGTATCATCTTGATGCCACACATTGTTTCCTAAACCATCTGTTCCAGCAGGGATTTTGAACGAGTTGTTGTGAATGACATGGACAGTATTGGCATTGGGAATACCATCACTGATTGCATAACCTGGCCCATTTGCCCCACCGATGAGATGTTCTGCAAAAGTTGCGATTGGTTCCAGAGCAAATAGATCGAGGTTAGCTTTGGATTGCTCAAACATCCGCATCACAATCGTTCTAGAACATTGATAGTTGTCTCCCTCAGCTTGTTTCAGAGCCGTATCCAAATCATTCCTCAGTAACCTACATTGCTCTGGCGATAGGATATTGGGAATGACTAGAAAGCCATTGGTATGAAAATAATCAATCCACTGCTCTAGCTGCGCTGCGGTGGGCTGTCCCATTGTTAAATATTCCGCCATTGCCTTAAACCTTCCCACAAAGTCTGATTTTGCTCATTGGTGCCGATTGTGATCCGCAGCTTATCCTCTAAGTCAGGCTGATGAAAGTAACGTATCCAAATGTCTTGTTCCTTCAGTGCTAGAAAAATCTGCTCAGCGTTTTTCTGAGGCGGCTCTACCAATAAGAAGTTAGTTTGAGAATTCCACACCCGGAAGCCTAAGTGCTGCAAATCTTGAGCAAGCTTGGTTCGGGATGCTTTGACTTTGGCGACACAAGCATCTTTATAGGTTTGGTCTCGCATCGCTGCCGCACCCACTAGTGCAGCGATCGCGTCAATGTTGTAGCTATCTTTCACCTTCAATAATCCCTGCAACAGTTGAGGCTGAGCAATGCCAAAGCCAAGCCGCAGCCCTGCTAAAGAGTATCCCTTAGAAAGGGTACGGAGGATAATCACGTTCTCAAACTCTTGTACCAGGGGCAATGCTGCCTCTTCAGCAAAGTCTACGTAGGCTTCGTCAATCACCAATACTCCGGTTAGTCTAGCGGCTAACTCCCGCAACTCAGCGATCGCCACTCCATACCCAAACGGGCTATTGGGTGCAGTAATGAAGGTTACGGCTCCATTAGCTGCGACCAGGGACTCAATCGGCAAATACCCATCTGCTGGATCAGCAACTTCAACGCGATCGGCGGGTTGGATCTCCGTCAACAGGGGATACAGCATGTAGGTGGGCGTAGGGTAAACCACTTGGCGTCTGCCTTCAGCACAAGCTCGCACGACTACATGCAGCAGTTCGTCACAGCCGTTGCCTACAATAATCCATTCAAGGGGAATCTGGAGTACTGCTGCGATCGCTTGCCGCAACTCATCGGCATTAGCATCCGGGTAACGCCGCAAGTACTCCAAATCTAGGTTTTGCAGAACGGCACGAATGGTGGGTGAAGGGGGATAAGGGTTTTCGTTGCTATTGAGTTTAATGCTGGGGCTGCCAGGTTTAAGGTAGTGGCTAGGAGTATGGCCTGTCATGGCCTCAACATTCGGGCGGAAATAACTAAACATGGCTGGGCAGCATTTAGACTGGTCGCAAATAGAACACCCTCAAGTTTAGATGTTCCAGTTGCCCAACTGTCTGCCAAGGAATCTGCCAATGAAAAACCCCTGGGCGTCTTTCCGTGTTTCGACTCCAGGGGTTCTTCAGTTCTGACTTTGCTCCTCACACATTTATATCATCGTGCTAAATCGGTAGAAACGGTATCTGCCTTATGACAGATTTCAAACTGGCTCACTATCCCAATTCGTTCTAAAGTCTTTGCTATCAATCGCTCAGTTCGCCTGGAGCAGGACAGACAAAGTTGACAAGCTGCTGGGTTTGAGGATGGGTAAAGGCTAGTTGATAAGCATGAAGATGATAGCCACAGTCTCCGGGTACGGGTAATTTCTCGGTCTCTGTTGCGGGTGGGCATTGTGGGACACCTCCCACACCGTAAAGCGGATCGCCTACCAGCGGATAGCCGACAGACGCAAGGTGAATCCGGATTTGGTGAGGTCGTCCAGTCTGAATAGTTACTTCGAGCAGCGTGCTGGCGGCGTTGCGTTTAATCACTCGACAGTCACTATGAGCGAATAATCCATCTGGCGTGGCCCCATAGATGTACCCTAAAACCGGATGCGGAATTTTGCCGATGGGTTGGGTAATGGTGAAGTGAGGCTCCAGATTTGAAGCAGGCCCAATCAAAGCTCGATAAACTTTATGAATTTGGCGATCGCGCATTTGCTGGCTCAAATTAGCTCTAGCCAAAGGCGATCGCGCAATCAGCACTAAACCTGAAGTGCCTCGGCCCAAACGATGAATGGGAACGGGTTCTGTTTGGGGATAGCGTTGTTGCAGTTGCCACAGCAAGGTATGTTCCAAAAAGCCGCCGCCTGGTAACACGGGCAGACCAGAAGGCTTTGCGACAATCAGCAAATCTGAATCTTCGTGCAGCGCCTCAAAATTCAGCGGCACCTCAGGTTCTTGCCAAGGGGGGCGGTGATAGGCCAAAGATTGTCCGGGTTGTAACTGGGTATTAGCTTCAACCTGTTTGCCGTCTAGCAAAACTTGCCCAGCGGTAATCCGTTCCTGCCATTCTGCTTGACTAGAGTGGCGATAGTGTTGGGTGTAGTACTGCAAAACGCTCAAACCAGCTTTGGTGCGAGTCACTTGTTCTCGATAAACCCAACCTCGATTCATAACCGCTTGGCCTGATGCTTCCATAAACCAGTCCAACTTAGACTGTACTTCTGACTGTAACAGGCATCAATCATTAGGTATTAGTAGGCATTAGAGCGATCGCAAATGAAATCAACCGATTTGCAGCGAACCGTTTCTCCCACAGACAGTAGACTGCTGACAAGATAGACAGGTAACGTTGGACTCAGCAGTCTAGTCAAGGCAGGGTAGAGCAATGGTGCGATTACAGTTGTGGCAGTGGGTCGTATTAGCACTTCCGATCGTCAGCATTGTTGGTTTTCTGCTCATCGCCGCAGGCGTGCAAATCCACGAATGGCATCTGAACTGGATTTGGGCTGTATTTACCCTCGGTTTGGTCGCTTGGCGGTGGCTGCTGGTGCAGTGGACTCGACCTGCGATCGCCCAGCTAGAAGCAGTGATGGCCGAGATGAGCGCCGAACTAGAATCTTCCTCAGATGTAGCTACTCAGTTGCCTGGGGGTAAAGAAACTGCCAGTACAGCAGAATCAGCTTTCCAAGAAGTTCTGCAAGCTGCCCAAAGCGATCGCCCCATTTGGGAAGATTGGCAAACCTTCTGGAACCGCTGTCAGGATTTGGTGGCCGCGATCGCTCACATCTACTATCCAGATGTAAAATATCCCCTACTCAATATCTACGTGCCCCAAGCCTACAGCTTAATTCGGGGTACGGTGGATGACCTCGATCAGTGGATGCAGAAGCTCTCACCAGCCTTGAATCAGGTAACGGTGGGCCAAGCTTACCAAGCCTACGAGGTGTATCGAAAACTGGAACCTTCGGCTCGGAAGCTATGGCAAGTTTTGGGCTGGGCCCAATGGTTTTTGAATCCTGCTGCTGCCTTGGCGAAGCAGGCCAGCCAACGCTCTAATAACCAAGCTACCCAGGAACTCCTGGTGAATTTGAGTCAGATGCTCCGGGAAGCAGCGCTGCGAAACTTATGTCGGCAGGCGATCGCGCTTTACAGTGGCGACACCTTACCCACTGCAACCTTCTCTACCGCCCCTCCTACTCTTCCGCAAGCCAAAACCCAAACCCTCCGTGACATCCTCTCCCAAACTGAATCGCCGGAAGTGGTGGCACAAAAACCCGTCAATATGTTGTTGGTCGGGCGCACCGGAGCGGGCAAGAGTAGCTTGATCAATACGCTATTTCAAGCTGAGCTAGCCGAAGTAGATGTTTTGCCTAGCACCGACCAAATTCAGAACTACCATTGGCAAGCCCAAACAGGCGAAACTCTAACGCTGTGGGATACACCAGGATACGAGCAGATTAATCGGGCTGAGCTACGGGAGCAAGTGCTGGACTATGCCACGACAGCGGATCTACTCCTGCTGATTACGCCTGCTCTCGATCCAGCTTTGCAAATGGATGTGGACTTCCTGAAGGAGATCAAAACAGAGATCGCAGACTTACCTGTGATTGTGATTGTCTCCCAAGTCGATCGCCTGCGTCCTATGCGTGAGTGGACACCACCCTATGACTGGCAATGGGGAGAACGCCCTAAGGAGAAGGCGATCCGAGAAGCCACGCAGTATCGCTCTGAGCTACTAGGAGAGTTTTGCGATCGGGTGCTTCCGGTTGTAACTAAAGATAGCAAAACCAACAGAAATCCTTGGAACGTTGATGCGCTCTCAATGGGGTTGGTAGAAGCGATCGCCCCTGCGAAGCAACTGCGTTTGGCCCGTTTTCTGCGCGATCGCGAAGCTCGTACAGTGGCAGCAGCCAAAATTATTGACCAATACACCTTCCAAATGGCAACGACTCAAGGACTCACCGCATTACTCAAAAGTCCAGTTCTCCAGTTTGTCTCCACCATGACCACTGGATCTCCAGCCTTAGCCCAGTTGCTCATGCAAAAGATTCCAGTTGAGCAGTTGCCTGTAGTAATCGGCAAGTTACAGATGGCTTACGATTTATTCTCGCTATTGGGCACAGGAGACACCAAAACTCGCAATTTTGACTTGCTCACCCTCTGGCCTTTGCTCCTAGACAATCCTGCGTCTCCGGAGCGAAACGCTTGGGCTTTTGGTCACGCCTTAGTGGAGTACTGGGCCCAGCATCTCACTGTAGAACAGCTCCGAGAGCGCCTTGAATTCTATCTGCAACAGATTTGAACTGGCTGCATCAATGATTAAGGGGGGTGTGAAGCGAAGCGCAACGCACCCCTCTACAATCTTACTTCTGGAGGGGATCTGGGGGACGCAGCCGTCCCTCAGCGGGGGTTTGGGGGCAGGTGCCCCCAAAGGTTCGGCATCTAACTCGAAAAAGGATTACCAGAGACCCGGAACACCAGCGCTACCATCATCAGTTGTCGCACCTGTAGTAGGGCTAGACTGCTCAGCATCTTGAGTGACACCAGGAGAAGTTTGGCTTGGCTGAGTAGTAGTAGAGCGCTGAATTTGAGTTTCGCTCTCGGTAGTACGCCGAATCGTAGTACCAGATTCGCCTGTGGTCTCTGCACCGGAACCACCAGGAGATTGCATTTGCTCCATTGTGGAGCCACCTGTAGGCTCATCAGTGGGAGTTGCTTCCTGGGTATTTACCGAACCGCCAGTCGAGTTATTAGATTCGCCTGTGGTCTCTGCACCGGAACCACCAGGGGATTGCATTTGCTCCATTGTGGAGCCACCTGTAGGCTCGTCGGTAGGAGTTGCTTCCTGGGTATTCATCGAACCGCCAGTTGAACCACCAGTAGATTGACCCACAGAAGGAGCGCTGCGATTGTAGGGAGCCTCGTTAAAAATACTAGGGCTAGGGTTAACTTGGGCAGCAGCAGGGAAACCCACTAAAGCAGTCGCACCAACCACACCTGTCAGAATTGCCAGAGTTTTGCTCAAATACTTGTGTCCGTTCATCTGTATCTCCTCTACCTTTGTACTAAAAAGTGAATTAGGACTTAATTGCTTTTGAATGGATGTTTTGGTTTTCTGGTGCCAATGCAGCTCATGGCGACCCCAATATTTACGAAGTGTAAATAGCTTGTGACGACTGTTTGTCTCCCTTCAGACTGATGTTGCTCTATCTCAAGGTTGAGCTTGTTGACAAGAGGTCGAAAACCCGTTAGCTTTTGGCAGAAAATCAAGAAAACTTGACCTAAGCTTCCTACCGTTTTAGGGCGTAACTTTGACAGGCGTACCTAAGCTTACTTTTTGAAAGATTTCCTCGACATCTTGGTTGTACATGCGTACACAACCATGTGAAGCTGCCTGACCGACTGATTTTGGATTAGGGGTGCCGTGGAAACCGATCCAATTCTTGCCATTTGTCCAAAAGCCAATCCAGTGCCGACCCAAAGGGTTCTCCGGATCTCCTCCCTTCACTGCTTCACCCGTAAAAGGATGAATCCAAATCGGATTCCGCAGTTTTTGCCGCACCTGCCAAGTTCCAAGGGGAGTTTCCCAACCAGGCTTTCCGACCGCGATCGCATAACTTTTAACGGCAACATCTCCTTGGTAGAGTGTCACTCGTCGTTTACTGCGGCTGATTTCTAAACGGATGGGTTGCTCAACCGAGGGATTGGCTGGAATAGGGCTTGGTGTTAAGGCTGGTGTTGATAGTGAGGTTGGGCTTAAGGCTGGTGTTGGCGTTGATGTTTTTGGTATTGGGGCTAGTCCTAGGCTTGAAGCTGGTAGGGGGGAAGTTATGACATCAGCAGCTTGAGATAATTGAGGGATAGAGACAGGGGCAAGGAAGCTCAACAGCAACGGCAAGCTAGCTGGACGGGTTAAGTACTTCAACATTGTGCAAAACAAAAGTGGCAGAGAGTTTCCAGCAATTTTTTTGTAATATTTTTCTATAAGTAATGAGTCAGCGATCGCAATCTTTTTGACTGCATCTCTGAGGTACGGTTAAGTACTGCTGTAGATAGAAGCAGGCTGGAAAGTAGATCCGCATCCCCCACAAGCAAGAAATCCCCAGCCTTGCCTCCTGCTTGACTGAGGATTTCTTTTGATTTAAACGATTTAGAAATTAGCCGCGCGATCGCTCTATCATAATCACTGAAGTCTCTTTTCTCTCTTTTTTATGCCTAGGATGGCAGCACAATTTTTGGTGATTATTCAGGATTAAGCGATACTTCCAACAGGTGAAAGGGAGGATGGTCAGGATTGGCTTTTTTCAAGAGAGGGAGAGAGACGTTGTAGACCGGAATATTGCTACTGGTGTGCCCCTGCAAATGACCGTTGTGGGCGTGACCATGAAAAGCCGCTGTGACTGAGTAACGAGTTAGAGGCTCCTCTAAGCGACTAGAACCTAAGAAGGGAAAGATTTCTGGGGGTTCTCCTTCGACAGTCTCTTGAATTGGGGCGTAGTGCAGAATGGCGACTCGGTGGGGTGTTTCTAAGCGAGCTAAGGCAGCTTCCAGCTTCAGTGCTTCATCCACGGCTTCATGCACAAACCGCTTGATACTTGCCTCTCCCCAAGCTCCTAAGGCTTTAGAGCCAAAGCCGCCACCAAACCCTTTAACTCCAGCAAAACCAACTCCTTCAATCTCGCAGGCTTCCCCATCTAGAACTTTCACTCCAGCCTGTTCCAAGATCTCCCTGACTTCATCTTGCTGGCCTGACTCATAGTCATGATTACCAAATACGGCGATCGCGGGGATTCTAGCTCCGGTCAATTCTTTAACCAAAACATGAGCTTCCTCAGGCAGGCCGTAATCCGTCAAGTCACCACATAGCAATAGGATGTCTGCCTGCTCACTGGCTTGGGCAAATAGTGGGTACAACTCTCCCTGAGAGGTTTTGGTGCAGTGAATATCTCCTACGGCGGCTATCCGCACAGTCTGTTTTGCGACAGTATTTTCTGCGATCGCCATCCGTCCCTCTCACTTCAAATCTCTACAACTTCTGCCCCCGATTATGTCGTGGGTAAGTCAGAGTTACCTGTTTCTTCAGGCGCATTTTTCGACTTAACAGGAGTGATGATCACGGGATTCAAGATGGGATCATTTCGCTCTCTGGATTGAGGTCATTATTTCGTACTTACGTCAGGGTAGAAAATACTACTGAAATCGCCTAGAGTTTTACCTTATTTATGTTTAGGTATGTAGGTGGTAGTTATTTGTAATTTCTATATTCTAGAGAACCACAATGCCGTCCCACGCCCTGCACCTAGCTGACCTCGATCCGCATGTTCGCGACTTTTACTGTCGTTCGCTCCGAGTCTTGCAACAAGCTCAAGTGCCCTTCTTAATTGGCGGCGCTTATGCTTTTGAGCGCTATACAGGCATCGCGCGACCGACGAAAGATTTAGATTTGTTTGTGCATCCGCGAGATGTACAGCGAACTTTTGAGGTGTTTGGGGCGGCGGGGTACGAAACAGAACTGTCAGTACGTCATTGGTTAGGCAAAGCCTTTTGTGGTGATAACTTCGTGGACCTAATCTTCAGCTCCGCTAATGGCTGTGCGCCAGTCGATGACGCTTGGTTTGAGCATGCCATCACCGAAGAAGTGTTGGGAATGACGGTACAAATTTGTCCTATTGAGGAAACAATCTGGTCTAAGGCTTATGTAATGGCCCGCGATCGCTTTGATGATGCGGATATTGCCCATCTATTGCTAGCTTGTGGCGACGAAATCAACTGGTCACGCCTGTTGTCTCGCTTTGGCGATCATTGGCGAGTGTTGTTTAGTCACTTAGTTCTCTTCGGGTTTATTTATCCCGGAGAGCGATCGCGAGTACCAGAGGGAGTGATGAATCAGCTCACCCAGCAGTTGCAGCAAGAAACGAACGCCGCACCAATCTCGACTAAGCTATGTCAGGGAACACTATTAGCCCCGTTGCAATATCGACCTGATGTTGAAGAATGGGGCTATAAAGATGCTCGGCTTCATCCTCCCAGCAATCTCTCCCAAGCTGATGTTGAGCAGTGGACAGAGCACTTAATTCAAGAGAAAGAAGCTTAGGTGGCCTAATGCAGCCTAATGCAGCAGTTGGGCCTGGATCTGGGCGACAGCAGCCTCAGTCAAATCAATACATTGCTGATCCCGACTGTGAGCCTCAGACCGGAAAAAGACGAGGACAACTTGCAACTGCTCGATGAGCACAGGCAAACCTAAGCCTGCCTTGGCACCGAAAGCTTTGGCAATTTGATGCCGCAAAAAGTAGGATTCCGACTCGGCAGAAACATCTACCATCCACTCTGGAGTTTGCGAAGCCCAAACTCGTCCGGGTAAGCCTTCTGCAGCATGCAAGACAAACACTTGGCTACAAGCATGAAAAGACTCCCAATCCAGTTTGCGATCGCGGCTTAACCGAGTCTGAGTTTGCCAGGTTGAACTGATCTGGAGCACTTTGTCATCGATCCCTATCCAAGCCTCGCCATACTCCCAATTCATCGTTTCACAAACCGTTTCGAGCATTGTCGCCAGGACAGAATCAAACTCTGATGAATTAGCCCTTGAAGAAGTAGCCAATGAGGGTGGACAAGCTTCGAGAACGGGTTTTGGCTCGGTCATGGATTAAGGTTTCGCCTCAAGGGTTGAATCAGGATTGCCGCTCTAGGGAATGAATTCTAGTGGGACATCTGTGCTGCCTTATTGTCAGAAATTGACTCAAGATTTTCGGTAGCGAGGCCGACTGTTTGAGAGCAGGTTAGATTAGCGATAGTATTGCTTGCGTGGCTGCGATGCTTAAATCTAGGGTGTTGAAGTCAGGATGGCCTGGTAATCTCTAGGACACTGGGCCTGATTTTGATTAACCTTGAGAAAATAAGCGATCGCCCACCCCGACTCACAGACAAGGACGAGACCAATGAAGCGCCAAAATCAAGACATTTTTGCCCTGGTACCGCGTGGCGGTATTGCCCTCTCTATCCTCCTACTGTCTGTTGGTGTCGCCAATGCTCAACCCATGCGCTCCAAAACATTACTCCCCCTGGACTCCAGCGTAATTGCTCAGCAGTTCGGCACCCGACAGTCGGGCGAACTCATGGCGCAGGTGCCGTCCAACGAAGTCGTCGCAGAGCAGGTGCAGGCGGAAGTCAACCGCACTTTGGGACGAGCACTTACCTTATTTAATGTCTTGTTGACTGTTCTGATTGTGCTGCTAGGAACCGCGATCGCCACACTCTGGTTTTTGCGCCGCGCTGTGATTAACGAAATTGCTATCCGTGCCAAGGAGCAGATCGAAGAACTGGGCACGCTGGAAGTCCAAGTCACCAAGGCCACTGAAGATGCCAGAGATGTCTTAGATGCGGCAGAAGCGATCGCTGAGCGAGTCGAGCATGAAACTAAGAATTTGCAAAAGCGCATGGCTCAAGAGAAAGGGAATCTTGCCGATCTCGCCACCGATTTGACCGAAACTAAATCGCAACTACTAAACGAGCTACAAGCTCAACTGCAAACCGCGAAGCAACGATTAGCCGAGTTTGAGTCAGACTTTACGACGCATATTGCCGAGCTGCAATCGGGCAGCCAAGAACGCCAAGCTCGCACTCTAGAGACTTTTGCCACCGCAGAACGCGATTTTGCGGGCCAACTCACCCAACTGCAAGCGATCGCCCAACAGCACAAAGACGCGATCGTGGCTGATTTAGAAGCCGTCAAAGCCGAATTTACGCCCCAAGTCACCGAGCTGCATACGGTAGCCCAGCACCAGCAAGCAGAAGTGCTAGAAAAATTGCACCAATCTGAGCAACACTTCGTTGGGCAACAAGCAGAGGTGCTAGAAAAATTGCACCAGTCCGAGCAACACTTTGTGGGGCAGTTGGCACAGTTTGTCGCTACCGCTCAACAACGCCGAGATCTGACGCTGCAAGACCTGGAAACAGTCAAAACCGAACTTACTCCGCAACTCACCGAGCTACACGCCATCGCTCAACGGCAACAAGAACAAGTTTTGCAAGACCTCCAGCGATCGGCCCAAGGCTTTACGGCTCAGCTCACCGACTTGAAAAACACCATCCACCAGCAAAAAGAGCAAGGTTTAGGCAATCTGGAAACCGTCCGAGCTGACTTTGCTTCTCACTTGGCACAATTGCAGACGGCGGCGCAGCAACAGCAAGAGCAAGTGCTACAAAAACTCCAACAGTGGCAGCAAGACTTTGCCATGCAGCTCACCGATTTACAGGTCAGTTTGCAGCAGCAGCGTGACCAAGGCGTAGGCGACTTAGAAACCGTCCGGGCTGACTTTGCGGCGCAATTGGCACAGTTGCAAACTGGGGCACAGCAACACAAAGACATGATTCTGCAAGACCTGGAGCAGCTCAAATCTGGATTTGGGCCTCACTTGGCCGAACTCGAAGCCGCCACCCGCCACGAGCAGGAACAATTGTTGCAACAATTGCAGCGATCGCAACAGGACTTTGCCGAGCAATTGGCAGCACTCCAAGCCGCAGTGCAACAACAGAAAGATCAAGGCTTGGGCGACCTAGACCGCGTCCGCTCAGACTTTGCGGCTGATTTAGCCCAACTGCAAGCCAGTGCCCAGCAGCACAAAGAAACGGTATTCCAAAGTCTGGAGCAACAGAAAACCGATTTTGCCCCGCGTCTAGAAGTTCTCTACACTAATGCCCAACGGCAGCAGGAGCAACTGCTACAACAACTTCAAAAGTCGCAGCAGGACTTTGCCAATCAACTGGCAGGGCTGCAAACTGCGGTGCAACAACAGAAAGATCAAGGCTTAGGCAATCTAGAGCAAGTGCGGGCTGACTTTGCCGCGCGATTGGCTCAGTTGCAGCAAGACGCCCAAACCCAAGCGCAACAAAAGAGCGTCCAAATTTTGGGCAACTTGGACCGAGCCGAAACCGAATTTGCCACCCAGTTGGCACGACTCCAAACTGATACAGGCAGTCATAAAGAGGCCACTGTCCAGAATCTAGAGCAGTTAAAGTCAGAATTTGCCGCCCGCCTAGCCGAATTACAAACTGGGGCGCAGGCCCAGAAAAACCAAATCTTGCAGCAACTGGCAGAGATCTCACCGCAACAGATCGCCGAAGGTTTCATGGCAGATATGCAGCAAAAATTGCAAAGCCTGAGCGAACAGATCGCCACTGTGACAGCCGCGCAATCGCAACTTCAAACCCTCCGCGACCAAATTACGGCTTTAGAATCTGCAACTCAGCCGCAATTGCAGGCTCTGGGCGACCAAATCACAACGGTACAATCTGACATTCAACCCCAGCTGCAAACCCTGGCCGAACAACTCACCACCCTTCAGACCAACCGCCCAGAGCTATTCTTGCGGCCTGATGAATTTGCCGAACAAGGCAATCGTGCCTTTGAAGCTGAGCGGTATGAAGAAGCGATCGCCGCCTTTGATAAAGTCTTGGAACTCAACCCCAATCATACAGGTGCGATTTACCAGCGCGGCTTGGCCCTGAAGGAATTGCAGCAGTATGATGCCGCCTTTGCCGCCTTTGAGAAAGTGGTGCAAACGGAACCCAACAACTACAAAGCCTGGTTGAGCCGTGGCTTAACGTTGGGCCGCTTGAAGCGCTACGAAAACGCGATCGCCTCCTTTGACCATGCCTTGGAGCTAAAGCCCGACTATCACGAAGCTTGGGTTAACCGGGGCGTGGCGCTAGGCACCTTGCAGCAACCCAAAGAAGCATTCAAGTCCTTCGACAAAGCGGTGCAGTACCAACCGGATGATGCCGTGGCCTGGATGAACCGGGGCTTGGCGCTGTTGGAAGTGCAACAGTATGAGGAAGCGATCGCCTCGTTCGATAAGGTGATTGAGCTGAAACCAGAGTCCCCCAAAGCTTGGGATAAGCGCGGTTATGCCCTAGTGCAGCTCGGTCGTGACCCCGAAGCTCTAGAGAGCCTAGACAAAGCTCTGAACCTGCAACCCGACTATGCCAGTGCGGTCTACAACAAAGCCAACTGCTACGCCCTACAGGGTGAGGTAGACCCAGCCCTCAAACACTTGCAACGCGCGATTGAGCTTGACTCGAAGTACCGCGAAGAAGCCAAGACCGATATCGCCTTCGATCGCCTCTGGGAAGATGAATGGTTCCGCCAGTTGATTGAGGCTTAGATATGACTCAGCAATTACAAACCCTCAACACAACTGCCACCACTACAGAAATTGGCGGCACTGTGCAACAGTATCTGTGGAATTATCAAGGTCAGGAATTTTCGATCGCCTACGAAACCCTAGGGCAAGGCGCTCCTGTTTTACTACTGCCTGCATTCAGCACCGTTTCCACGCGAGCAGAAATGGCGGGATTAGCCAAACGCCTAGCTTCCGAGTTTCAAGTTACGGCGATCGATTGGTTGGGGTTTGGAGAATCGGCTCGTCCGCCAATTAACTACGAACCTGCTGTCTATCACCAGTTGCTCCAAGATTTTGTTGGGGCAGTATTTCAGCAACCTGTTGCAGTCGTGGCAGCAGGACATGCCGCAGGCTACGCGATGAAGTTGGCCCAGCAGCCGGGAGTCTTGTCTCGTGTAGCACTAGTCGCCCCTACTTGGCGTGGTCCGCTCCCGACAATGGGTGTGCAGCCCAAAGGCGCAGGTGTGGTGAGAGGAACCGTGCGATCGCCTCTTCTGGGTCAAGCATTGTACAAGCTCAACACCACCCCGTCTTTTTTGGCGTTGATGTATCGCCGTCACGTCTATGCCGACCCCGCCAACGTCACCCCAGATTTGGTCGATCGCCGTTGGCACAGCACTCAGCAACCCGGAGCCCGTTTCGCCCCTGCCGCCTTTGTCACCGGAGCCTTAGACCCCGTCCGCGATCGCGCTGATTTCCTAGCTTGGTGCCAACCTCTGCCCATACCGTTGATGGTGGTAATTGGGGAGCAAGCGCCGCCTAAATCCAAGGCAGAAATGGAAGCGATCGCCGCCCTGCCGGGTGTCCAAACCCAAAAACTAACAGGCTCGCTGGGTTTACATGAGGAATATCCTGCTCCACTCGCCGAAGCAATTTTGCCGTTTTTGCGATCGCCAAGTTGACGCCAAAAGCGATCGTTTTTGGGCGGAAAACCTCCAGCAATGGATGGGCTTGGCGACTATAATCAGATTTTGTTCTTGACCTGTTGAGCTAGCTGTGGCGAACAGGTGCACCTAACCCATCGTTAGCTTGGCCGTTACTGATTAACCTATGTCTTCTGAGCAGTCCCGACCCGAAAATCAAGCCAATTCTACCCTAGAAGAAATTCGTGCCAACCGCCTGCAAAAGGTGGAGCAACTGAAACAAGCGGGACTGACTCCCTATGCCTACCGTTGGGAAGTTACCCATCATGCTGCCGACCTCCAAGCCAAATTCGCTGACTTGCCTGATGGCGCGGAAGATCCATTAGAAGTCGCGATCGCCGGACGAATTTTGGCGCGGCGGGTGTTTGGCAAGCTAGCCTTCTTCGCCTTGCAAGACGAAACTGGCACCATCCAGCTTTATTTAGATAAGAAGAAAGTTCAGGCAGGCATGCCAGAAACGCCGGATGCCTTCAACTTGCTGAAGCAACTCACCGATGTAGGCGACATCATTGGCGTGCGCGGCAACATTAAGCGGACCGAAAAAGGTGAGCTGTCTATCTATGTGAGTGAATACGCTATTCTCACCAAGTCACTCTTACCGTTGCCTGACAAGTGGCACGGTTTAACCGATATTGCCAAGCGGTATCGCCAACGCTACGTGGATTTGATCGTTAACCCAGAGGTGCGCGAAACCTTCCGGCGACGGGCGTTGATTACCGCAGCCATGCGACGCTATTTGGATCAACAAGGCTTTATTGAAATCGAAACTCCGGTGCTGCAAAGTGAGGCGGGCGGTGCAGAGGCGCGGCCTTTTGTCACCTACCACAACACTTTGGAGATGGACCTGTACCTGCGGATCGCTACTGAGTTGCACCTGAAGCGGCTGATTGTGGGTGGCTTTGAGAAAGTGTTTGAGCTGGGTCGCGTGTTCCGTAATGAAGGGATTTCCACACGGCACAACCCCGAATTCACTACGATCGAGATTTACCAAGCCTACGTTGACTACAACGACATGATGGCGCTGACCGAGGCGTTAATTGCCTATGCGGCTCAGTCGGCCTTAGGCACGCTCCAGATTACCTACCAAGGTGAGGCGATCGATCTGACTCCACCTTGGCGACGGGCCACGATGCACGAGCTAGTGCAAGAGAAAACAGGCATTGATTTCAGTCAATTTCAAACCTTAGACGAAGCTAAAGCAGCAGCACGTCAAGCCAAGATTGGCGGAGTTGATGAGTGTGAATCCATTGGCCACATCCTCAACGAAGCTTTTGAGCAAAAGGTGGAAGCGACGTTGATTCAACCAACGTTTGTGCTCGACTACCCCGTAGAGATTTCACCGCTCGCCAAGCCGCATCGCTCCAAGCCCGGATTAGTTGAGCGCTTTGAGTTGTTTATTGTGGGTCGAGAAACAGGCAATAGCTTCTCGGAGTTAACTGACCCGATTGATCAACGGCAAAGGCTGGAAGCGCAGGCGGCCCGCAAAGCAGCAGGCGATCTGGAAGCCAATGATGTGGATGAAGACTTCCTGACGGCGCTGGAGTATGGCATGCCCCCCACGGGTGGTTTAGGAATCGGTATCGATCGCCTAGTGATGCTGCTGACCGATAGCCCCAGCATTCGAGACGCGATCGCTTTTCCGCTCCTAAAGCCCGAAAGCAGCCTGATTGAAGGGCACAAGTACGATACCAAGACTCAAACGCTAGAGATCGTCCTGCGTGGCCTTGCTTACAAGTACCATGACGTACCCGAAGTGGTGTATCAAGGCTTGGAAACTGCCACCTCCAAGGGGCAATACTTTAACGAGCACATCAAGCCCAAGTACACCTGCGACAAAGTGGGTTAGTCGAAGAGACCTGACCCCCAGCCCCTTCCCTATTAGGGAAGGGGCGCTAAAGTTAAAGTCCCGCTCCGGTGGGGAGAGGGATTAATTCGAGACTTCTGCCAGCTCGATCACGCGGCCTTCCCAGTCCTTGACTAAGAAGTTCAGGGGTTTTTCGCGGCGAATTTTGTGCTTAATGCCTCGCGTTTGCACTCGCATCAGCACTTGCTCTAAGCAGTCGCGATCGAAGCAGACGTGCCGTTGGCGATCTTTTTGGCCCAAACTGGCTCCAGAGATCACATGCACCTGGGTGTTTTTCTTGAGTTGGTACCAGAGGCCATCGGTGCCATTGAAATTGCGAGTTGCAGTCGCCGGTCCCCCTAAACCTGGAGACATATAGAGTGGGTCAACGCTGGTTGCGCCCAGACTTTGCTCATAGTTGTAGTAGTAGTGCAATGGCACCTCAGCAGCAGCCAAGCCCAGCACTCCTTCATAGAACTGACGACCGGACTCCAAGTCGGACACCATAATGGTGTGCACTTTTGGGGCACTGGTAAGAAACATCCACATCGCTCCGGCATAAGCTGCCAAGAGCAAAACCATAATTCCTTGCGTTGACAAGAGGCTGTCTAACGGCAGGGCGGGGAAAAAAGCTCCCAAAGTTAGAGGCTGAGACAGGAAGGGCATCACACTCAATGCTAGAACCATGAATTAAGTGAGGGACTTAAGCCAGTTGAACAGAATTCTAGAGATGGTGGCTGACACACATCGCTAGTGATCTTAGTCTATCAAGGCTAAACCTACCTCATCCAAACTTCAAAAAAGGCTCACTTGTGGCGGATTGGGAATTGAACACCAACTGTTGCTTAATCGCCACGGGCTCGTTTTCAGAAAAAGAGTTTTAATTGGGGAAAAGCGTAGATTATAGTAAGAGTCAATTCCGATTAGAGACTCAGCCAGTCAGTGACTGAAAATCGTGCAAATTCCTACGTTTCCTGAAAGCAATCATCCGATTGTCCAATCGCTCTTTCATCATAGCGATCAGGAGTTGTTGACGCTGTTTCAGCGCCATCCTGATTCGGGGCGATATTTTACGGCTATTTTTTGTCGCTACAGCCCAATTGTTTACACTTTAATTCGGCACTCAGCGCGATCGCCCGTGCAGGCTGACTACCTCTTTGCCATTACTTGGCGGCACGTCTTTCATGAGCTAGGTGGGTTAGATTTGCGATCGAGCCAGCTCTCGAATATTGAAAACCTGACATTGCAAAATTGGCTGATTAATATGACAGCCTTTTGCATCAACCAAGCCGAATTACCGCCGGTCGAATCGGTGCATTACTCTTTGCAAGGCGCTTCACCGCCGCTGTGGTGCTACGTCGAGCAAGCGTTAGACCAGTTGCCTCCAGTGCTGCGGCTGATGATTTTGATGGCTCAAACCTTTCACTGGAGCGAGACTCGGATTTCGGCTTACTTGCAGGCGGAGGGGGAAGCGATTTCACCCGCAGAAGTTAAGGTGCGGTTGCAAGAAGGCTACCAACTCCTAGAAGAGGCTCTCCCAGAAGATATTTGTGAAATTTATTTAGGTGGGAATACTAGGGATCGGACCGATGGGTTCGACTTTAGTTCGATCACGTTGGAACCTAGTGTTGAATAAAAACCGTTCGTCGAATTTAGCTGAATCGAGTCAGCTTTACGGCGCTGGGTGCCTGTGATTCCATCAAGCTTGGTTGTGAGGAAATTGTCATGAGTCGCCGTTTATTAGCAGTCGTCCTTGCGTCCGCATCACTGTTGACAGCTACAGGTACAGTTTGCCTGTTCAACTTGAGTGGAGCTAACGCTGCCAGCTTAAATGAACAGTTAAATATTCCTGTCAATAACGGCACTCAAGGTGAGCTGAGAGATGAAGCCGATCGCTTGGTTCGCCTAGGCGGACAGTACGAACAACAAGGCTCACTCGAAAAAGCGATCGCCTCTTGGCAACAAGCGGTGAAGCTCTACCAACGCATTGGCGATGTCTCGGCCACTGGCCTGACCTACGACTTTATTGGCCTGACCTATGCCCAACTCGGCAGAATCCGGGAAGCAGAAGACGCCCTGCGCCGACGTTTAGCGATCGCTCGTGACAACCGCGACTTTAGAGGCCAAATTTACGGCCTGAATAATGTCGGGACCGTTTTGCTGCGTCGTGGAGCTCCCCAAGCCGCTGCCAGTAGCTTTAACGAAGCCCTAACGATCGCGCAGAATATCAATAGCCTGGAAGGTCAAGGCTTGTCTTTGAGCAACCTAGGGTTGGCAGCCGTAGCGACCGGAAACTATAACCAAGGAATTAAACAACTAGAATCAGCTCTGACCTACCGACGACAGGCAGGCGATCCTAGTGGCGAGGCCAGCACTTATAACAATTTGGGCGATGCTTACCGAGGGGCGCAACGGTATCAAGATGCAGCCAATGCCTATGGTGTGGCCCTACGGTTGGCTCGCACTAGTCGCGATCGCCCCAATCACCTCCGGGCCATTGATGGCTTAGTTGCGTCCTATCGACCTTTGGGCAATTACACCCGTGCCCTAGAAGTACTCGATCAGCGCTTAGCTTTAACCCAAGAGCAGAGCAATCTGCGCCAACAGCTCACGACATTGCGATCGCTAGCCGAAATTTATCAAGCCTCAGGGAACCGGGAAACGGCCCGTAATTTCTATCAAAGAGCGATCGTAGTGGCACGGGCGCTAGAAGATACCAGAAGCGAATCTTTGCTCCTCGATCAACTCCGCCGTCTTTAGCGCTCCCCCAAGTTCCTAGTGGGCGATTCTCCTTGAGGGATGCTTCGCGATTGCCTGCTGAGGAGAAACTCCGGTGATTTAACAGTGCATGGCCTTGTTAGCTTATGTCTTCCGTAATGAAGTACTAGCGGTTTTATAATTACGAGATGCAAAAGCTTACGATAACCCGACCTGACGACTGGCATCTGCATCTCCGCGACGGTGCCGCGCTGAAAGCGGTTCTGCCCCATACAGTGCGTCAGTTTGCCCGTGCGATCATTATGCCGAACCTGAAGCCTCCAGTGCGCTCCGTGGCTGATGCTGCTGCCTATCGCGATCGCATTCTTGCCGCTATTCCGACTGGTAAACAGTTTGAGCCGCTGATGACACTTTATCTCACTGACAACACCAGCCCTGAAGAAATTATCGCGGCCAAAGCATCCCAGTTTGTCAAAGCGGTCAAATACTACCCAGCGGGCGCAACGACCAATTCAGACTTCGGTGTGACGGACATTGGTAAGTGCGATCGCGTTTTTGAAGCGATGCAGGAGATGGACATGCCTTTGCTCCTGCATGGGGAAGTAACCGATCAAGATGTTGATATGTTCGATCGCGAGAAAGTATTTATCGAGCGACATCTGATCCCCCTCAAGCAACGATTTCCTAACTTGCGCGTGGTGCTTGAGCACGTTACCACCTCAGATGCTGTGCAGTATGTCCTGTCTGCCAATAATGTCGCTGCAACGATCACGCCACAACATTTGTTATTTAACCGCAATATCCTATTTCAAGGTGGCATTCGCCCCCATCTCTACTGCCTACCAGTTTTGAAACGTGAGGAGCATCGCTTAGCACTTTTGCAAGCGGCAACCTCTGGCAATCCTAAGTTTTTTCTTGGCACCGATAGCGCCCCTCATCCCCGCGACAGCAAAGAAAGTTCCTGTGGCTGCGCGGGTTGCTATTCGGCTCTGCACGCGATGGAGTTGTATGCAGAGGCGTTTGAGAGTGCTGATGCACTGGATAAGCTTGAAGCGTTTGCCAGCTTCCATGGGCCAGATTTCTATCAACTCCCACGCAATAGCGAACAGATTACTTTGACCAGAACGACTTGGCGCGTTCCCGACGAGATTCCATTTACTGAATCCGGGCTTGTGCCTTTACGGGCAGGCCAAGAGATGACGTGGCAAATGGCGTGACAGAAGCATGATCCCTACTTCTCGACCAACTCTCCGCCGTCTTTAGACCTTTTCCCCAGCTCTTAGAAGTGAGCGATTCTTCTTAAGGGATGCTTCGCCGATCGCCTGCTCGTGAAGAAACTCTGCGATCGCTTCTATTCCCCACAATGAAACAACTTGGTCGTGTTCAACGCCCTTCCTAAAGCAGAGACAAAAACCTGCATAATCACCTGATCAGACGTGTGGTTGGTCTACTAGGAGATGTGGTGCAAATACCGTAATGAACAAACCCTTATTAAGGGCGGAGGCATTGCAGAACGTTATGTGAAGAAGCGACCTACAACTACGAATTTGTAATGGTTTCTCAGCGTTAACGTTCACGCTCACCGGATATAGACAAACTTCGCATCTCAGCCGATCATCTAAACTAATTTCGGTGCAGCGTGATTGTTGGCTGTCATTACTCACAAACCTTCCCTAGATAGTCTTACTCTTCCCTCTCTTATGGCTCGAACTTCCCTCTCCCATACCTCAGCAGTATAGGTGGGTAGCATGAAATAATACCAGTGCTTCTCTCGCGAATAAAGTTCATTAGTAAACTCTGCTCCCCAAATAGACCCTACCGAGGAGGGTTGAAGTATTGTCTTTAACTCAGAGTCTAGTTGATACATCTGCTTTTTAATACTCGAAGGAGTCATATCACCAGCAAACTCGATAAGCTGCTCTAAATAACTCCTAAAACCTAAATCGTACAAGTAATCGTCGCGTCCCCGATAAGTCCCTGAAAGCACCTTCTTGACAAATATCTCCCACCGCTCGATCAAATAGTCAAATGTTCTGCGGATCATTTCTTCGTCCCGTCCCTCCTGTCTACAATACTCTCTGACGGGATCTTCTAGTTGTTCATCTAGTGAAATAATTCGTATCCCTGCTTCAATCATTTTGCTTTGTACAGCAAGTTTGTAACGCCAGTTGATTGCTGGGGATTCAATAGGGTTTTGAGAATTAAAAATAATGAAACGATTCTCTTCCTGGTTCCAAGGTTTTGTCTCCAGTAAACACCATGTTGGAGAACTACCGTCCCAGAGATATTGGTAATCCTCAAGGCTAGACATCTCAAACACTTATGATAGGTGAACTTTTTGACAGCTAACGCGCGGTATCACCCGCGGACATGGACCTCTACTGTTGAAGACAAGCCTCGGGTCAGCGACGGGTGCATACCGTTGTTAGATTTCAGCCCGCCCCTCACGTCCCACTACTCTTCCCGCTCTCCTCTTCCATCTCTACAAACTCACCTCCGCTATTCAGCTGCTTAATGATCTCATGCGCCATAAAGCCGTAAACCGCCTCGGGCGGCGTGTCATTCTCCACATACTGGATGTTGGTCACCCCGTAACCCGTCCCGAATGCAGAATTCGCCTTTGCCACGCCTTCAGCAACAGAGGAGAGAATAGCTGCTGCACTCAAAGCAGCGTGGCGGCACTCACCTACAGGCGGCAGAGCTTCAACAACTGTCTCGCGAGTACTGTGGCCCGGCGTTAGGGCGATGGCGAGGAAGTTGTGCCTTGGCCCTGTAATCCTGGAAGCCTGATAGAAGTTGCCCCGTTTAGTGAAGTGCATAATTCTGAAACCTAACTACTAATTAGACAGAATTGATTCGGCCTATTTACCCTATAGAGGGGATTAGGAAGAATTGATTCGGGCTAATTCCCCAAGTCAGACATTAGCCCGAACAATTTTCCGTATAGTACCCCTAAGTCGGGCATTAGCCTGAATTCTTCAGCGCTTCTTCGCTCTGTTTTCGCCTTTTATTCTGCCTAAGATCCCAGAAACGGAATTAGACAGAATTTAGAGTGCTCTTATGGAATCACGGCCTCGGAAGCTGCTGGATCAAGTCCGCGATGTCATTCGCATGAAGCACTACTCCTAGCGCACTGAGGAGAGCTACGTGGCATGGACTTCGACCTGCACACTCCCCGTCTCTTCTCTGCGGAGAAGCAAGCTAGGTAGGGAAGGGGGCTGGGGGTTAGGTCAAGAATTAGTTCACGAGAACTTGGCCGTTATTTTGAATACGGATGGCTTCTTGGTCGTTACCGAGTTGAGTAGTTTCATCCAGAGCAAAGCCGATCGCGCCTGCTTGGGCACCAACGATCGGCGCAATCTGCACTAGACCGCGATCAGGGCGGAGGGTGGTGATCGTCACAGGTACGGGTAAGTCTTGTAGCATCACTTCAGCGCCACCTGCGAGCGATCGCGGCTGGGTATGACCAATCACTTCATAGGTGATAGTAGTACCCGTATTGTTTCTCAGCATCACATCGACTCTGCCGTTGAGCGGAATCACTGTGGCGATCGCATTTCCGAGGCTTTCGGGGAGAGGGGGTTGAGCAGGAGCGGTTGTGCCGACTCTCTCAGAGGACGTTCTAGGTAAAGTGGTGGATGGGTTAATTCGATATAGCTGGTTATTAGTGTTGCCTATAGCGTTACCAGTGGCGTTAGTAACATCGCCTGTCGTGCTGCCAGTGGCATTGGCACTTTGGGTAAAAGCATTAGCTTGACAACCGGAGGGAACCAGCCGAGTGCTGTTGTAGGGTTCTTCGTAATAGATGCGAGGGCAAGGATTCACCGATGAGCGGGTTTGAGCCGTGACTTGATTGATTAGCGGCAAACCTACTAATAAGCCTCCCACAAACACCCCCACGGCTCCTAGGGAGAGTTTTTTGACGGGATTAAGTTGAATCATGGTTTTCTCCTACAAGCCATCGAGCTAAAGATTGAATTTAAAGCTGTTTAAGTCAGCAATTGATGATCCAATTTCTTTGATCATGGAAAGCATATTATCGATTGATCAGCTATCTATTGGCTGATCAATCAACTTCAAAGTAGGTAAAAAAAACTAGAGTGGCAAAGATAGCTGGAGAAGTGGGAGAGAGACAGATAGGCTAGTACCAGAGCGTGAGCTAGGGGTTAAGCCAAAAGATGGTGAGACGAACATCCCAACCAGAAGCG
>NZ_JACJPK010000081.1:0-27389 GCF_014696035.1 Trichocoleus sp. FACHB-262
GTTAGGTTCCTGTCTTAAACCCGCTGGGCAATCACGGCATAAAAGGGATCGCCACCTGCAACGCCAAGCATTTGCAAAAAGCTAGGTACTTGTGCCCGTCGTGCGATCGCTTCTGGTTCCGGAAATCCAGGTACAGATGTGAAGTAACGTTTGACCAGTTCTACTCGGTATTCCTCCGAGCTATCTCGCCAAGCCTGAATCGCCTTTTGGTAGAACATGCGATTAGAAAAACTAACGATCGCAATGCCTCCGGGCTTCAGAACACGATGAATCTCGCTGAAGATCGCTTCGGGGTACTGCAAATACTGCACGGAAACGGTATTGAGCACTGCATCAAACGATTGGTCGGGTAGTGGTAGCTTCGGGTCTTGATTGAGGTCTTGAGTAAAGTAATGATTCAGGCGGGGATTGCGGGCCAACTCTTCCGCATTGAGTCCATGCCCCTCGACGTGAGCAAATTCGATCTCATCAGGTAGATGGGAAACCCAACTGCTCATCAAGTCCAAGATGCGTGTCTGAGGCTTCAACCGTTCGCGATACAAATCGGTGAGTTGCTGAATGAATCCTTCGTCTACGTGAGTGACAAATCGGGGCAGGCCATAAAATACTGTGTCTTCGGTGGGGTCTAGCTTGGTGCGATCGCTGGGCTGTAGGGGCATGATGTCGGCGGGAATAGTCTCTACTTCCCAAATTTTAATGAAGAAACTTAACGCGAGACGGTCGCTGCCAAAACTTGCTCCGCCACTTGGATTTGAGTTGCACTAAATCCAGCTTCTTGGAGATAGCTTAAAAAGGTGCGATCGCCATAGTTTCCATTTAGCGCCAAGGCTTGCTCGTAAGCTTTGGTCGCTGCTGCGCGATCGCCGCCATCCCAGTTAATGATTGCCAGTGCCACCCAAGGGTGAGAATTGTCTGGCTCCAAAGCAGCAGCTCTATGTGCGGCTAAGCTGGCCCAGCCATACTCTCGCAGACGGTGAGCCGCCAGACTGAGGTTGTAGTAAGGAATTTCGTTATTGGGTTCTAGCCAAGCGGCCCAAGAGTGAGTGATGACAGTGGAACTTAGGTCTCCCTGCACCAAATAGACAATGCCTAAAGCATTGAGCGCTGGGACTGAATTGGGATCGCGATACAAGACCTGAAACAGTGACTCCATTGCCGCTACTCCTTGGCCTGCCAGATGTTGCGTCCAGCCTAAGGTGATGCGTCCAGGCAAATTGTTGGGTTCCAGTTCTACCGCTTTTTGCAACGCGGCGATCGCTTCTGAATAACGTGCTTGTGCCCGATAAGTCAGACCAAGCTGACGATATTCACTTGCAGAGGGAGCGGCTGCAACTGATGTCACTAACCACAAGCTACCGCTAATGATCAACCCAGAAATTAAACTATTTCGCACCATTACCAGACACAACAATTAAGCAAGTTTTGATGATTTTGGGTCACAAAAACTAAGTAGAAGTAATTTTTTAGCACTTATATTTTAGTGACCTAACTAATGAGCCGCTGCTCCTCCGCCGTGAGTCCATAAAGGTCGTAGACGAATTGGTCGATTTGTCGTTCCAAAGTGTAGATACCCTCCTGCAAATTGTGGCGATATTCAGCAGCTTCGGCTGTGACTAACTGTTTCTGAAGAGATAACAAATCTTGCACTAGCAAGACTAAATGTTGATTGGGTTGCGTGAATAGTGAGTCGTGAGCAAGGCAAATAGGCAGCGATCGCAACTGTTGCGGTCCGATTCGCAAATAGCCTCCTTTGAGGCAGTCTCCCCCATATAAGTTGCGGTAGTAAAAGCTGATTAATTTGCTATTTAACAGTGCCAACAGGTAATGCAAATTCAACGAGGTGAGGATAATCACAGTCGATTTTCCCGCTACGAAATCTCCTGCGACATCCACCACACATTCCAAAACTTGAGTCATGCTAGCCACAATAATTTTGGGTTGGCGAGCTTGCCGTTGTCGCTTGGGCAGCAGGTGAGAGTGCTGCGTCGCTGGGATGATGGGATAGCGATAAGCATGGCCCAAATAGCGCAAGCACTTCTGCCCCCAGAGGTCGCAGTAACGGTCAATCGTGCCGCTGTTAATCAGCTTCAAATCGGTCGCTTGGGGGCAAGCTTCATCGGCAATCAAAGACTGCATGGCATAGGCTTCTCCTACGGTTGCGGCTCCCAAGACTTCTGCCACCGTTGAGAGGGGTGGAAACTGAGACTGCAAGCGATCGCATAACTCTGCCTGCTGCAAGCTCGTACCCAATCTCCAGGGTTTCTCTGCCTGCCAAAAGTAGCGCTGATAATCTAGCCATTGACAAGTTACTACAGCGACCGCACCATTAGCAGCTACTTCCATGCGTTCATACTGCACCCGTGAGGTTACTTTTGGTGGTTGTTTACACGCGGTATAAACAATGGGATAAACCGCGACCGGAAAGATTGGCACCCTGGAGTAGTCGCGGATTGTTAGCAGTTGATTCTGGACGGTTAAAATCTGGCGAGCCTGAGCGGCGTAACTTGCAGAACCCAGTTTATTCGGCACAATCAAGCTAGTTAAACCGTAAGGTTTGCACAGCGCGATCGCCTGCTCAATAAATACGCAGAACAAGTCCCAATTGCCAGCAGCGGCTTGATAATGTTGCGTACAGTAATGCCGCCAATCAGGAAGGTGCTCGGTCATCCACTCCGAGCCAACATAGGGAGGGTTGCCAATCACCACATCAAACCCTCCTGCCTGCATCACCTCCGGAAACTCTTCTTGCCAGTTAAAAGCCTGGTTGGAGTTGATTGGAAATGATGAAGGGGAGCGATCGCCCAATTCCTCACCAATGATGGCGTTGCCACATTTAAGGTTTTGGCTCAAATCAAACTGGCTACTCTGCGCTTTGCCCCCCCTACTCCCTTTTTGGGTATGCCCGCCAGGGCTATATGTTGGAGGGAGACGATCCAGCTCATTTGTGGAGAGATAGTCTGCGGAACTTTGAACTCTTATTCCCCCCAGTATTAGGGGGCTAGGGAGGCCAGCTATTTCTGATAAACACCGTCGGGCTTGCTCAACTGCTTGGGCATCAATATCGACCCCATAAATATGCTCCCGCAGAATCCGCCACCGCTCCGCGATCGCCAGATTCCAAGTGCCATCACTTCCCTGTTGCAGCGGTAATTCCGTGACGGGTGCCTCTCTGCTTTCGTAGGCAGCAATATAGCGATCGCGATACCAAGCCAGTAAGTAAGCGTAAGCTCGCAGCAAGAAAATGCCTTCACCGCAGGCTAGGTCGAGAATCCGGAGTTTGCCCGACAATTGTTGAGGCGTTTTACCCGCTAACAGCCGTCCAACTGTGTTTTCCACCATGTAATCCACTACTGCCGTGGGTGTGTAGCAAACCCCAATCGGCAGTCGTGATTTCTTAGTGCTATCCGGGAAAATAGAGTCAGAAGGAACGGGTGGGGGAGGTTTGCGGTTGAGCATGGTGGGCTGTTGCCTGCAAGGTTCGCCGACCGATTTCTTGGCTGATTGCGGTTAAAGATTCATTCAAGCCACTACGAAACAAGTCGTAGAACAGTCCCTTTGGGGTGCCTGTACCCGGTTCAGCCGTAATGTCTTGCATCAGCAAAACTTGAGTTACAGGAGCCCCTGGATAGGTAGCAACGGGATCAATTTGCCAATATCCTTGGAGCGTTTTTACATCTCCTTCCAGCAACCGAAAATCAATTCGTTTTTTCGCGGTTTCAATATTCTCGGTGCGGAAGCGCGATCGCCTACTGACCAGAAACACTTGACGCACATCGACTTGCTCTACCACTTTGCGGTTGCCCTGCGCCTCTATCACCCGGCTAGAAACCACGTTGGGAAGAAATTTGGACAAATTGGTATAGTCGGTCAACACTGACCAAACTACATCGGGAGAGGCTTTGACTAGAACTTTAGCCACATAGCGACCGCGATCGCCTGTCACTACTACCTTACCGCTGCGTAACGCCACTCGTTCTGCCACGGAAAGCCGCTCCAGGGGACTATTAAATAGTTCGGCCCTAGCTGCTAAGGGAGATGTAACAGTCAGCAATAGGGCCGTCGTCAGCCCGCCGAACCGCAGCAAAGTTTTAGTTCGTACAGATACCCACCGAGTACGAGCATTCGCTAAAACACGATTTGTAGAGAGGGCAGGCATAGAGCAGAAGGCAATTGGCAATTTGTCTTTGACCATAGCCTGTTAACCCGCTGAATGCCACCAGCACCCCGAAAGTCTTTAGCTTGCCGAATCCAGTGCTAAGCTCAGGGCCAACTGTAGTTCTGGTCGGGGTTTGGCATCCATCGGCAATGGTTCTGGTTCCGCTTGCACCCCTGGGCAATAGCGGGCATAGGTGCAGCGATCGCAATGCCCGCCAGTTGTAGGTTCCCAGGCTGCATCCGTTCGCAAGCGTAGCGCTAAATCCCCAATGGCAGATTCTACTCGTTGCTTATGTTCTGGAGTCACTTCAAAGCTAATTTTCTCGCCTGTGCGGAGATAAATTAAGCTCAAGCGGCGCAGGGTTTGCGGATAAGTTTGCTCTAAAGCCAAGTAGTACAGCCCAATTTGCAGATTCATCTCTGCTGGGTCTAACAGCTTGGTGTCTTTGTTGGATTTGTAGTCGATCAGTTCCAATCCATCCGCTAAATAATCGAGGCGATCATAGCGTCCTGCCAAAGTAAATTCTAGATTCTCGACTTGGAGCGATCCTTGAATTTTACCTTCTACAGCTACTGGACGCGCGATCGCAGTTTGGCTAGCCATAAAGCGCTCGTGATAGCGCTGCAACATCACCTGTCCATCGGTCACCTGAGTAGGGCTGAGTCCTTGAGTGTGCTGGCTCCAGCAGTATTCCACCCAATCGAGTCCGGGAATTGGGTCTTGATAGTGCCAATCGCGGTAGATCTGCGCTAAAGCCTCGTGTAGCGCTGTACCGAGAGACGCAGACCCAAAAAAAGCAGCCGTTTTAATCCCTCGTTCGTAACGAAAATAGTAGGACTGGGCACAGCGATGGTAGGTTTGCAACTTCGCAGCAGAAAGGTGGTAAGCCATGAATGACAGAAATGCGAGTGAGGATGGAGCGCCTACAGATGATTCTAGGAGGACTCCCCCGCCAGTTGCAGAATTCGTTGCCAATGTTCAGGCGAAACGGGCACCACCGAAAGCCGACTAATCCGCAATAAATCAAAGCCATCAAAGCTGCTGTCTTGCTTAATTTGCGCCAAAGTCACAGGTTGCGGCAGCGATCGCACGGCTTTCACATCTACGACTGCTCGTTTGGGATCAGCTAAGGCAGGGTCGGCATAAGGTTCACTCACTACCTCAGCAATGCCCGCTGCGCTGCGCTCGTCCCCTGTGTGGTAAATCAGCGCTAAGTCTCCCGGCTGCATGGTGCGGATGTGCTTCAACGCTAGATTATTGTTCACCCCATCCCAAATCGTGCGGCCATCTCGCTCCAAGTCTGCATAGCTATAAACGTGCGGTTCACTCTTCAACAACCAATAAGCCATCGCGATCGCTTTCCTCTGTTACCCAGTCTGTAAGTTTCTAAAAATGTAACCAATCAGACTTTGTACCACTGGGGATGACAGATTAGGAACATCAAAGCCATTTATTCCCCATACTTGCGATCGTGAGGAGAAACCATTTTATGTACCAAGCCCAGATGTCCCATCGTCCGTCCCTTTCCTGGCAGCGCTGGACAGCCTTACCAATCGCCCTAGGAATACTGAGCCTCACTTTTGCCAACCCTGTTCTCGCTCAAGAGAGAGCCGCAGAGAGAATGCTAAGAACCCTCACCGTCACTGGCCGTGGCATCGAAACAATTCCTACCACCTTGACTCAAGTTGAGCTAGGCGTAGAGGTACAAGGCAAAACCGCGGAAGCTGTGCAGCAAGAAGCTGCCAAGCGCTCCTCGGCAGTCGTGGCGTTGCTCAAGGCACGCAATGTGGAGAAACTGCAAACTACAGGCATCACCCTGAATCCCAACTACAGTTACGAGAACAACACGCAACGCTTAGTCGGCTACATTGCTACCAATACCGTCAGCTTTCGGGTTGATACGCAACGGGCAGGCACCATTATTGATGACGCAGTCAAAGCAGGAGCGACGCGAGTCAACGGTGTGAGTTTTGTGGCTCCAGACCCCGCGATCGCAGCCGCCCAAAAACAAGCGCTCCGCGAAGCCACCCAGGATGCTCAACAGCAAGCCAACGCTGTTTTGGAAGCGCTCAACTTCACGGCCCAGGAAATCGTCAGTATCCAGGTCAACGGAGCCAGCACTCCCCCCCCTCGCCCCGTCATGGCCTTCTCTAAATTGCAGCGAGCTGAAATGGCTGATACGCCTGTAGTGGGTGGCGAGCAAGAAATTGATGCCAGCGTCACCCTAGAGATTCGGTATTAGGGGCACCTCTCGTGGGTGACGTCCTAGGGGCTTCTGAGCAGATGCCCCAACATAAAAGGGCAGGTACAAGACCTGCCCCTATCCATTACAATCACAATCACAATCTCAGGCGCAAGACTCAGGCAACTTCGCTAAAACTCATCATCGCCGCCGTAATTGTTCATGGAACCAGCGTCATTGTCTCGCTTGGAGCCTAGCAGTTCTAAGCGATCGACGCGAATTACAGGCTTAGAACGTGTTGCACCTGTATTGCGATCTTGCCAAGACTCAAACTTGAGCGCCCCGCTCACGCCGATCAAGCTGCCTTTACGCACATAGTCAGCCGCTACTTGTGCTGTTTTGCCCCACAACTCCAAATTGAACCAGTCTGGCTGGTCATTGTTACGGGTCCGTCGGTCCACTGCTAGGGTCAAATTACAAACTACGCTACCCGATTCAAAAAATTTGACATCTGGATCTCCGCCTACCCGACCGACCAAAGTGACAACGTTAAGACTCATAGGATTATAATTACAACGGTTAGTACAAGCGTACCTATAGTATATCGAATGTTTTCTAGCTGCGATCGCCGCTTTCTGGTTGATGACTGGTTTTGCGATCGCGCTCTTTCTAGTAGCTGAACAAGTGGTTCAAAAATTTTAGCGCTTTTACTAATCTTGAGCCTCAATTTATCACCCAATAAAGGTTGTAGATTTGTTAGTGAGAGCACAAATAGTCGTTAAGATAAAAGTTATCAAGATCAGATAAATTCAAAATTCATCCTGATTTCAGCCTCCACTCCTAGGAATGTGACTAAAGATTCGTCAAACTTAGCGTAATTAATGGGATTTACAGTTAACCTGAATCTAACTAGACTCAGGATAAAAAACGTAATAAAATCCACCTCGGCTACATTGTATTCAGGCGCAGCAGCATTTCGTTTAGGGGCGTAGAAACTAGTGGGTCTTTTCAGTCGTTTTTCCTTATCTCGGGACATGGGTATCGACCTCGGTACCGCAAACACACTAGTTTATGTATCCGGTAAAGGCATCGTTCTCCAAGAACCTTCGGTGGTGGCGATCGACCAAGATGACCGGATTCCTTTGGCGGTCGGAGAAGATGCCAAAAAGATGCTGGGACGGACCCCTGGGAATGTAGTTGCTCTGCGTCCCCTGCGGGATGGTGTGATTGCCGACTTCGACACCGCAGAACTGATGTTGAAGCATTTTATTCGGCGGGTGCATGAAGGTCGCACCCTGGTTTCACCCCGGATCGTCATTGGCATTCCTAGTGGGGTTACAGGGGTAGAACGTCGGGCGGTCATGGAAGCAGCTTCTCAAGCGGGTGCCCGTGAAGTTTACCTGATTGATGAGCCAGTTGCTGCTGCGATCGGAGCGGGACTGCCTGTGGCAGAACCTACCGGCAACATGATTATCGATATTGGTGGCGGCACCACTGAAGTCGCAGTTTTAAGCTTACAAGGAACAGTTCTGAGTGAATCTGTTCGAGTCGCGGGTGATGAGCTGAGTGAATCAATCACTCAGTACATGAAGAAAGTGCACAACTTGGTGATTGGAGAACGCACAGCCGAGGAGATTAAGATCCGCATCGGTTCTGCTTACCCTACCAACGAAGTTGATGAAGCCATGATGGAAGTTCGAGGTCTGCATTTACTCTCTGGATTGCCTCGTACCGTTACGATCAAGGGGCCAGAAATTCGCGAAAGTATGTCTGAGCCTCTATTAGTGATTGTTGAGGCTGTTAAGCGTACCTTAGAGCGCACTCCCCCTGAACTGGCAGCGGATATTATTGACCGCGGGATCATGTTGGCTGGAGGAGGTGCCCTATTAAAAGGTATTGATACCCTGATTAGTCACGAAACTGGCATTGTAGTTCACGTTGCTGCCGATCCCCTGAGCTGTGTCGTATTAGGCACAGGTCGTGTGTTAGAGAATTTCAAGCAGTTAGAACGAGTATTCAGCGGTCGCTCTCGCCATATGTAACAACAGCAAATTGACGTGTTTCAGGGCTGGCGATTGCATCAGTCCGGTGGCCTTAGGCGATCGCGCACTTTCCTAGTTTGAAGGGCAATCATTGCTCTGCCTTGGTCTACTTGTGTCTTTTGGGATTGAGTTCTTCAGGCCCTAGACTCAATTTGAGCAACCCACTAGGCCCAGCGTTGCCCTGCAAATCTTACGAGGCCCTTAAATCTGCCATCACTGCTGGGCGATCGCATTTGTTAGCCTTCCTTTGCCTTAAGCAATAACCTGCCTTCAGCCAAGGAAACCATTTCAGCAAGCTAAGGATTCCTAGAAAGTAAGTTCAAACCAAGATAGTTTAGATTGCATGTATACACTGCGTCGCTGGTGGGATCGATATGGCGTAAGAATGTTGCTGGTGGGTCTTACCCTCGGTACAGCTTGGGTAGTGCGAGAAACCCAGGGAGCGGCAATTCTAGAAGTTTATCAAGGTCTGACTCGCCCTTTCCAAGGCGCTCCGAACCCCGAAGAGCAAATTGCCAACGCACGGGTTCTAGAACTCCAGCAACGCTTAGTGGAGCTAGAAAGCCAAAATCAAAAGCTTCAAGATTTACTCGGTTATGCCTCTGCTACACCTCAAAAGGGAATTGCTGCTCCTGTAATCGGGCGTAGCGCCGACCATTGGTGGCAACAAGTTACCCTGGGGCGTGGTAGCAAAGATGGACTACAGGTGGGTCATGTGGTCGCTGGGCCTGGAGGCTTGGTCGGTCGGATCGTCAGCAGCACTCCTCATACTAGTCGCGTTCTGCTCATTAGTGATCCCACTAGCCGAGTCGGGGTGGTTGTAAGTCGCAGCCGCTACACGGGTTTCATGCGAGGCCAAGCAGGTAACCGAGCAGTGATGGAATTCTTTGATAAAGTTCCAGATGTGCGGCGTGGCGATGTAATTTCTACTTCCACATTCAGCCAGCTTTTTCCATCCGGTATGCCCGTGGGGCGGGTCGAGTCAGTCAACCTGAATAAAAGCCCTGCGCCTGAAGCAGTGATTGAGCTATCTGCCCCTATCAGTTACTTGGAATGGGTAATCGTTTATCCTACTCAAGCCGAACTTCAAAATTCTACGCCCGCAACTCCAAAGTCGAATATCCCATGAGGAATGATTCCTTCAAAAACCTGCTGAAAGGTTCTGCTTATCATCGCTCGCTTTTAAATTGGACTGTAACAGTTGTCTCTGTACTTTTATGCCTACTGGCTCTGCCTCTACGCTTTCCAGGTCTGGAACTAGCAGGCATTGGTCCTAACTGGCTACTAATCTGGGTCGTGGCTTGGAGCGTTAAGCGGACTGTGTTTCAAGGAGCGATCGCTGGATTAGTCTTAGGGCTCCTGCAAGATGGTATGACGGCTCCTCATCCCACTCATGTTTTAAGTTTGATAGTAGTGGGTGTGTTAACGGCTCGCCTACAGAAGCAGCGATACATCGAAGAAGACTTTATCTCTGTGGCACTGATTGTTTTTGGTATGGCTGTCTTAGCAGAAACTGTGATTGCCATTCAATTTAGTCTGCAAAAGTTTGATGGCGCATCGGTTCAAGCCATGCGGACCCTAGCCGAGATCTGGACATATCACCAGCGCACTGCTTTGAGTTCAGCAATTTTGAGTAGTCTTTGGGCTCCCGTCGTCTATTTCCCTCTCAACCGTTGGTGGGAGCATATGGGTCTGCTAGAACAACCCTAAACTTACCGTTCTTAGCTTGTATGATTTCAGCCTTGGACTAGATGGTAGCAAGTCACGACATGCTGCACTGCAGATACGAGGTCGCTGAGGATGCAGGTGGGGTGCAATCGCTCTAGATAACGTCTGCTGCGAATCCCACAAGTCAAGGCGAGCGTAGGAATTTCTAACGCTTGGCCAGCCAAAACATCGGCCTCGGTATCTCCAATCATCCAGGATGACTGAGCCAAGTCACCACGCAACCCTTGCTCCAGCGCAGCGTTGACTAAAAGCTGAGTTTTGTAGTCAGCGTAGTTTTGGTAAGCCGCTTGGTCGTTATCAGCGCCATAAATACCGCTAAACAAATCTGCCAAACCATATTCTTGCAAGATCTGAGTCGCTTGCTGTTGGCATCGTAGCGTCACTAAAACCAGCCTGATACCTTTTGTATGCAGTAGTTTGAGCGCCCAGCGCACTCCTGGCTGCAACCGATCCTTCTGAAGCAGGGTCGGCTGATTTACGATTTGGCCAACTCGCTGTAAAAACACATCAATTTGTGATTGCTGAACGAGTCCAGAGCGCATTGCGATCTCTACATCTGGCACTCGATCTTGTTTCATCTGCCAGAACTGTTCTTTACTTAGCAGCTGAATGGGTAAGGTAATTCCTTGAACTTGGTAAGTCGCTTGAGTGTCGGCGAGTCCTAGTTGGTAGGTGCTGTAGTAGCGCTCTGAAACATCAATGATGGGACCGTCAAAGTCGCAAAATACTGTCAGCCCTGATGAAGATGGAACGGAAAGCCCTGTTTGACTCCGATATAACTCGTAGAGATGCAAACTTGCGGGTACAACACCTGTCATAAAGGTTACCTGAGGGCTACAAGCCGATACACTTCTTCACTTTAGTTGATTAAAACATAAGTTGTCATGCCTTTTAGGCTGCTTCTGCTATCAAAAAATTTTATACATCGAATAACAAGACAACGAAAGGTTAGCAAAATTAACCTTCGTCTATTTTTGTTGATACGCGCAATTATTTTGTAGCCTACTATACCTTTTGTCAATGAGCTGAGTTTGCAATTTAGGGCGATCGCGTTTTTTACCAGCTCAGGTACAGCTTTTCGACCTTAAGCACCTTGTTATCTACTAAATAATTCAGACACCTCTAGCTAAAACTGTAAGCTCAATCAACAAAACTTCCTCAGCTATTTAGCCAAGGAAGTATGCCATCAAAATAGAGTTAGTCGAGTAGGCGCTGTGTGGCCCTGTGTAGTTACGCAGATTAATCTAGTCTATTGAACAGCGGGTACGAGAGGCAGATCAGCCGCTTGTTCTAGATTACTCATATTATCTAAGTTCACCTTACCCTGCGTCAGGAAACGGAATGTCTCCTGGTAAAGACTTTGCCAGAAACGATTACTCATATTCTGGCTTACCTCAGTGGGGTCCACCATTGGGTGAGGCACTAAGTCTTGCGCTGGGTATAAGTAAGAGTAATGCCCTTGGTGATTACCACCGATTTCCTGAAAGAAAGTTTGATTCGTCTTCACATCAGCCGCATCCTCGTTCTCAGTCAGCACTAAGAAGGTAGGAATATTTTGTAAGGTACGAGTTTGCTTGGGGTTCAGGACAAAGGAGCTACCAAAGCGATCGGCTGCCGTTAGCGCTCCCACGGGGAATTGCAGATTAGGGTCCCAACCTAGTTCTTTGATATCCAGCGGACCTGCCATATTTACATATTGCCGATGTTCTTCTCCATCAACTTTGAGGAGAGGGGCATAAGCCACAACGCGATCGATGCGATCGGGACGAGTCGCAGCAAGACCTAGAGCGACAGCACCCCCAACTGACAAACCCACCGTATAAACTGGGCCTGGGAGCGCATCCAATTCAGCCAATCGAGCTTTTGCTTCGCTCAGGTAATCGAGGTGAGAGGAGATAAAGTAGCGCTCAAAGTCAGGATCATCTGGCCGAGTAATAGCTTGCATAATATCTAGCAGGCGAGGCTCAATGGCTAGCAACCTTGCTAGTAAAGCGATACGTTGGGTCGCGCTGGGGCGGCGATCGCTGGGGTTAGCCGATAGATTAGCAAAATAGTTTTGTAAAACGGGGTCTTGCTGAACTTTCCGGCGTAAAGGTTCGGCAAGCTCAGGCTTGAGATCAACTTGGGGCCAATATTTGTTGGGCAGCGCAAAGGCATGACCGGCTAGGGTTGCTTGATAAACATTGAACCTATTCTGGAATAAGTATTCAGCCAAGCGCCACATTTGATGGGGTTTTGCACTGAAACCATGAAACATCAGGATAGTGCCATGAACAGTTTGCCCAGGTTCGTGAAAGAGGTAGTAGGGGTAGGCACCCGAACGACGATCTGGGTTGGCATCAATAGTGGCAACGTAAGCGGCGATCGCTTGCTTCGTTTGGGCTAGTTGTTCAGCAGTGGGGGTGGTACTGGTCTGCAAAGAGGGAGGCATAAGGGTGATCCTAGAGGGTAGAACAGGGGCATTGACTAAGCCTCAACTAAGGCTCAAACATAGACCTTTACACCGAGACAAAAGCTTGAATGGTCAGGATAGCGTTGTTGAATACCACATGACTCAATAGAGTCATTCCGCATCTAATATTCTTTATAAAAAACTTTTCCTGTGACTGGGGCGATCTAGTTAGGCATCTAGTTAGACGATCGATCTAGGCGATTTATGGGGCAATCTTATGGAGCCATTTATAGGGCAATTTATAGGGGCGATCGCGGCTTCTGTTACAAATTCTTCTACTTGCAAATTCTCCCACCCACTTTTAAACCCAAGCACTAGAATCGATCTACTGACGTGCTGCTCGCATGTAGCACTGTTTCTATTCAGGCAAGCTTGAAACTTGGCTCTGTCAGAGCCCCCTCTTTATGAAACGGTCAATTCAATGCCCATCGTGTCTGACACCCCTGGGTACTCTCAACTATGACAGCATTCCTCAGTTGAGATGCACCTCCTGCCAACGCAAATATGGTGTGGTTTACGGCAAGCTCTCTCAACGGAGTTCTATGCGAGAGGTGCTGCTTTACCTCACCGCTAAGCTGCCTAGGTTCTATAAACGGCACTATGAATTCCGCATTATTACGCCAAGCAGAAGTCTTCAAGTCTTGAAGTTTTCCGTTCCAGGAGCAGAGGATGGGATTCCGGTGCGTCGGGGCGATATGATTTCGCTGCTCTATACCACCCAAGGCTATGTCTTGAAAAAGTTAATCGCAATTACCAACCATACGACAGGGAGCGATTATCTTTTACCTTCACCTGTGCCTAGCCCTGGTTATTTAGTGGCCACTCGTGGCACCGTCTCCGCCACTGTGTTTTTGTCTTTGCTGTTGACTGGGGCCAATATCTTCCTGCTATCAATGCTGAGTGCAGCTAGTCTTTTACTCTACGCGAAGCTTGCTCATACGGCTCAGCTAACAAGTCCTCCGCTGCAAATGAATGTGCAGGAAGAGTCACGCTTACTCGCCGACCAGAAACTCCTTACTCAGAAATACAGCTTAGAGCAGCGTTTGGGCGAACTAAAGCATGAGTCTGCTGCTAACCAGGCGCTGATCAGCCAACTGGACTCGCTCAAGCGTAAAATGTTGCAGTTTGATGACAAGCTTTATGCCAACCGGATTCGTCGCACCACAAGTGCCGTGGGCATCTTGAGTAAGCAGATGAGTAATAACCAGCGGCTGGTTAGTGAGTACTCACGCATGATCAAGATGATTGAGATTGAAGTGGAGACGGCGCAAATTGCTGACCAGCTCCCCGATGCCGAGAACTTTACTAAAACGATTTTGCGTAAGTTAGCAGAACTGAAGCACGTCGAAGAATACAACCAAAACTTAAGATTTCAGCTAGAAGCCAATGAAGAAGTTAGACGGATGCAAGCTTAAGCTGTGACTGACTCAGTTGAGTCACGCCATAAGCCACAACCAACTGCGTGAGGCAAATGCACCCTAAATTTAGGGCAATGTCGTTTCAAAGGCAGCTTGATTATCAAAAATCGGAAAAACTTTGTCGAGCTGAGTCAGCTCAAAAATGATGCGGACCGAAGGTGAAATTGAGCAGAGAACTAGCTGACGGCCCAAACGCTGGGCAAAGCTAAGCGCTCCAACCAGCACCATTAGTCCAGAACTGTCTAGAGAATCTACTTGAGCCATGTCCACTAATATGTCCTGTGCAGGGGTCGAAGCAACTTTATGCTTCAACTGGTTCTGCAAATCAGTGGCATTGACTCCATTGAGATGACCAGAAACTTGAAAAACTTCAAATTGGGGGCGGGAAGGTGCGTATTGCATCATAAACCCTAAGTGCAGGGGGAAATTGCTTAGATGCTCCCAACCATAAACGCTATGGGCTTTGGAGTGGCTAGATCCAACCAGCAGTTTACTTAATCTTTAGGTTACTGGCTCGAATGGTTTAACTCCTCTTCGTACTATCTCTCACTCGTTTTAAGGAATCGAGCTGGCACTAAAAAAATTCGAACCCCTGGCAAGAAGTCCGAACTTTTAGATTTAATCCAGTTTTAGGAGACGCTTAAACAAAGAGGTGAAGCAGTAGACACACTAGAACCAAACATCCCCCTGTTAGGTAAAATCGTGACACAATTTGGTTTTCTGACCAACCGGAAAGCTCTAGATGGTGATGTAGAGGGGCCATTTTGAAGAGGCGCTTGCCGACTCCATCAGGGCCTTTAGTCGCCTTGAAATAGCTGACTTGCGCGATTACTGATAGGGTTTCCGCTAGGAAGAGGCCTCCGAGAATTAGCAGTGCCCACAGAGTATTGGTGATTAGAGCGATCGCAGCTAAGGCTCCCCCTAACGCCAAGGAACCCGTGTCTCCCATGAAGACGCGAGCGGGGTTCCGGTTATGCATTAAGAAGCCGAGACAGCCACCACTGAGGCAACCACAAAACAACATTAATTCGGGATGAGTCGGCGCGACCAAAGCACCTAACCCTAAGAGAGCGATCGCTCCAGTGCCGCCTGCCAGGCCATCAAGACCATCGGTGAGGTTGGTAGCATTACTTTCCGACACCAACACAAACCAAGCCAAGGGCCAGAATAGCAATCCTAAAGGCAGTGCCAGTCCAAAGGGAAGAGCCACCGTGGTAATGCTTTCACCTTGAGTCAGCATCAGCCAAAGACAGAACAGCCCGCCAAACATGACTTGCAGGGCGAGCTTCATTCGGGGCGAGATGCCTTTATTGGACTTGCGGCGTAATACTTGCCAGTCGTCTAGCCAACCGATGAAACCGTAGCCGAGCGTCAGGGCTGAGACTGCTACTACATTGGCATTAAATCCAGACCAGAGCAGCGCGATCGCTACCGCCGCAGGCACAAAGAAAATGCCACCCATCGTTGGGGTACCTGCTTTCTTTAAGTGGCCTTGGGGTCCGTCTTCTCGAATAAATTGCCCGGTTTTCAGCGCCCGGAGCAAGGGTACAGCCCAGTAACCTAATGCGGCGGTTACTAGGCCACAAATCCACAACGGCAAAGTCAACGAAAGCCCTTGCCAGAGGGGACGGTTGGCAAACCAATCTAGCGCTGAGGCGGCAAAGCTCAGTCCTGTCCACAGCGCTAGCAGCAGCATCGTCCCAGTCAGCTTGATGGATCGGTCAGAAAATAGTTTTGCGTCCACTGGATTGTCATCTCACTTCACACCACACATGCCAAAGATTTCGAGCTGATCTTTGGAAATTCAGGACAAAATTTTACCCATTTGGGCGATTGCCAAACTTAGAGCGATACCAACTCGCTCTATTCATCGAGATCGAGGGCATCGTCGTCATCGTCATCGGTGTCATAGGTGCCATCATCGACCGCCATAAGTTCGGCGATTTCCTCCTCATTATCGGAGTAGTCGAAATCTTGACTATCGCGAGCCAACAGACGACCATTTGCCTCCAGCCAGTCTAAAATTGAAGACTCTTGCTGTAATGGAATGATGGGAGCGCGTTCGCTGCGAGCGTGCTGCCGCAAAGAAGGGTTGTACATGCTAAGGTTCGGCCTAGAGTAGCTACTTTTTTATTCTGACGAACGGAGATGCCCAGAGTCTACCACCGAGTGGTGAATTTCGTGAAGACATCTCTAGCGGATATTTGGGTTGAAGTCAAGAAAGGCCTCAAAAGATTTGTAAAGTTGCTCTAACACTTATCAAGTTGCTGTAACACGATCAAGATCAGACCAGCTAGTAGAGGTCAGCTCCGATGTTAGGCAAGGCAGAATTATTAGAAGCGATCGCAGGGAAGAATCGAGGTTTGCTCGCCACAGAGCGTGATCAACTGGCTATATTAGCAGCGATCGCTCAATTGGAAGACCGCAATCCTACCCCACGACCGACGGAAGCCAGTGATCTTTTAGACGGCAATTGGCGTTTACTCTACACAACTAGTCGAGGTCTACTCAATATTGATCAATTTCCTTTGCTGAAGTTGGGGCAGATCTACCAATACATTCGGGCTAGCGAAGCCAAGATCTATAACTTAGCAGAAGTGCATGGCTTGCCCTACTTAGAAGGGTTGGTCAGTGTTGCGGCCCGCTTCCAAGCAGTTTCAGAGCGACGAGTCGAGGTAAAGTTTGAGCGCTCTGTGTTGGGTTTGCAGCGGCTGCTCGGCTATCAGTGGCCATCTCAATTTGTGCAACGGCTGGAGTCTGGAGAAAAATTCTTCGCGGTCGACTTTAGTATTGCCGACCGAGATCAGCAAGGCTGGCTAGATATTACTTATCTCGATGCCGACTTACGCATTGGGCGGGGCAATGAAGGAAGCGTTTTCGTCTTGACCAAAGTGCGAGAGTAATCATGCAGAGCCATTGGGACACTAACTTAGACATTGCCAATAATGTTGCGGTTAACGGGGCGATCGCCGACAGCGCCGAGCCTAAGTTGCGGCTGTCTCAGGGGCAATTGAACCTGCTAGAGAGTTGTCCCCGGAAGTTTCAACATATTTATCTAGAGCAACTCGGCTCACCCTCCACCCCAGAACAACAAGCCCATCAGGCATGGGGCAGCCGCTTCCACTTATTAATGCAGCAGCGGGAACTGGGATTACCCATCGACGCCCTCATGGCAGAAGATGCTCAGATGCAGCACTGTGTCAGTACCTTGCTAGCCGCAGTTCCAGAAATTGTCGGGCTGGCTACTCCTTCAGATACTACTTGGCGACAAAGCGAGCACCGTCGGACTTGCAGTGTACAAGGCTATCCAATCACGGTGATTTATGACTTGGTCATGTTGGAGAAGCAACAAGCCAGAATTCTAGACTGGAAAACTTACCCTCGTCCGCCGCAGCAAAATTGGCTCGCGCACAATTGGCAAACTCGTCTATATCCATTTGTGCTGGCAGAAACTAGTGCCTATTTACCAGAACAAATTTCTTTGACTTACTGGTTCGTGCAAGCTCAGGATGACCCAACGAAGGCTCCGTTACCTCAAAGCCTCACCTTCCCCTACAGTTCCACCTGGCATGAGCAGACACGGCAAGAGTTGACGCAACTGCTACAGCAACTTACAGACTGGCTTGAACAATATCAGCAGGGTGAACCGTTTCCCCAAGTGAACGTAGCCATAGAACGCTGTGACGATTGCCAGTTTTCGGGCCGCTGTCAGCGTCACTCTAGTGATCCAGAAGCTCCTGCGGTGACAGATTGGTTAGTAAACCTCGATCGCATTGATGAAGTGATGCTCTGAAGCGACAAATATCAACAATATCGCCGCCATGCAGCAATACTGCACTCCCACTCCGGTTTCTACGACTAGCGGAATAGATGGGTAATCGTTAGACTGGCTTCATACCAGAGAGAGAAGATTTTTCTACCACTCCTCCGGATTCTTACGATGAAAGATTTTGGGCGAATCCTGGTTGAGAAGACTGAGGCCATAGTTGAGCAGTGGGTAGAAGCAGTGCATCAAGATCAGCACATTGAAAGTGCAGATGATCTCTCTCCGACAGCGATTCGCAATCATATTCCTCACGTCTTGGCCGCAATGGCTACTGTACTTTGTGAATCTCAGGACAGTAATGTGCAGGAGCTAGTAGCTGCCAGTCTTAATCATGGGATTTGGCGGGCGGAGCAAGGATTTGACCCCAGAGAAATTGCGCGGGAATATCGCCTGTTGCGCTCAGAAATTTTCACAGCATTACAGACTGAGTTACTACAGGCAGAGCCAGCCGCCATCATTCGAGCGTTTCGGCTGATTGACGTGGTGGTGGATGAGGCGATCGCTCAATGCTTCAAGAGTTATGTAGAAGAACGACTCCGAGAACTGGACCAACTGCAAAGCCAGCTTGCCCTCACCAATCAAGAGTTAACCCGTTTAGTCCGCACCAGCCAAGAGAATCTTTCTTTATTAGCCCACGAACTCAAAACGCCACTCAATTCCATCATTGGCTACTCAGAACTCTTTTTGCGTCAGCAGCAGCGGCAACAATTTGAAGTAAAAGATAACTTTCCGAGTATCGAGAATATTGAGCGGGTGCTACGGCATGGCCGCGGCCTATTGCGCTTGATCAATAATGTTTTAGAGCTGTCGCGTTACGAAGCAGGCAACATGCAGCTTCAGCTGACTGAAATTGATGTGCGCTTAGTCGTCAATAGTGTGATGGAAATGCTAGAACCCGTAGCGCTAGCTAAAGGACTGACCCTAGACATTGATTACGATGCGGCTCCTGCCAAGATCGCAACCGATCCTCTCCGTTTGCAGCAGGTCATTACCAACCTGATTAGTAACGCGATTCGTTATACCGATACAGGGACAGTCCATGTCCAGTGTCACAGCTTACCCGATCAACGCTGGTCGATCGCGATCGCTGATACAGGGCTAGGCATTAGTTCTGAAGACCAAGTACGAGTCTTTGATCCTTACTTTCGAGTCAACGATCATTCCCCCTCGGTATTGCCCGAGAGTACTGGCCTAGGCTTAGCGATCGTGGCGCGATTGGTGCAGTTGTTGCAGGGTCAAATTCAACTGGTGTCGGAGTTGCATGTAGGCTCTACCTTCACCGTCGTTTTTCCGCAACATATTTCAGCCGCCAATCCGTCTATCGGCCTTACCAGCTTGGTCAGGTAAGCTTTAATGCTGAAGAGGTAGCCAATCAAAGGCAGCAAAATTCTTTCCCTCGTACGAGGCGAGAGTCAAGGCGGGCTGGTTAAGCTACTTCTAATCAGCAGGCGATCGCAGCCAAACGGCAAGCAGCAATATGGTGGACTTTGGGCAACTACTGACCGACAAGATAGAGATCATTGAGCAAAATTGGGTGAGTGCTGTACGGCAGGATAGCCAAATCGAAATTGCTCAGGAGCTGACTTACAAAGCCCTGCGCAATAGCTTCCCCAAAGTTTTGCAGGCAATGGCTAGCATTTTGTCGAATGATGGAGAAGGAGACCTACAAAAGCTAGTCGAAAGCAGTTTAGAACATGGCATCGTTCGTGCCGAGCAAGGATTTGACCCAGCCGAAATCGCCCGTGAGTACCGTCTACTACGCACCGTAATCTTTGAAACTTTAGAGCCAGGATTGCTGCAAAGCTCCCCCAAAGAACTACTGCGAGCTGTGCGCTTGATTGACACGGTAATTGATGAAGCGATCGCTCGTTGTTTTAAGAGCTATACCCACGGACGGCTGAAAGAACTAGAGCAGCTACAGACGCAACTGAAACTCACCAATCAAGAGTTAACTCGTTTAGTGCGGGCCAGCAAAGAGAATTTGTCGCACCTAGCCCATGAACTCAAGACTCCGTTAACTTCCATCATTGGCTACTCGGATCTATTTTTGCGTAAACACCGACAGCCCGAAGAAGATAAAGATAACTATCAAGAGTTGGAGCACATTGAGCGCATTCTCCGCAGCGGTCGGCAGTTGCTCCACTTGATTAACGATGCTTTAGAAATTTCTCGGTACGATGCTGGCAGGATGAAGCTGCACCTAGCACCGATTCAAATACGAGGGATTATTCAGCAGACTATAGAAATTGTTGAACCTTTAGCCCGCAGCAAAGAGTTGCAGTTGGTAGTTGACTGCGATCGCGCTCCTGAAGAAGTCGTTACTGACGCTTTACGCTTGCAGCAGGTGTTGATGAATCTGCTTAGTAACGCCATTCGCTACACCGAAACAGGCTCGATTCATATCACCTGTGAAACCCAACCTAACCAAACTTGGGCGATCGCGATTAGCGATACAGGAGTTGGGATTGAGCCTGACAATCAAACTCAGGTTTTTGATCCCTATTTTCGAGTCATGCCCAATAACCAGTCCTATCTGTCGAATAGTACAGGCTTAGGACTGGCGATCGTGGCGCGATTAGTTAAACTGCTGCAAGGTGAGGTCGAGTTGGCCTCTCAAGTGGGAGTTGGCTCCACCTTCACGGTGACTTTGCCGCTAGAGGTTAAACCTGCTGAAGGGATGCTGCCCCAGGAATTGTCTCTCCACAGCGAGTAAGTGGCTGGACTATCCAGGCAGAGGTGAGGTCTTCGAGGACTTCGTGGTGATGGGTCAGCGCTAGTTCATCGGTCATTAGGACTTGTAGCGTGGGTAGATAAGCGCCTTGCTCCGAGATTTGATGACCATAGCCCACCAATTTGCCCAACTGCCCAGTCATTTGATGTCGTACGGAATCGCCAATCGTAAACATAGCTAATTCAACTCCTGCTCTAATCTTGAGTGAAGTAGTGATCGAGGAAGTTCAACACATAATTCCGGAGGTCAAAATACTCGCGAGAGTTACGCATTGCAGCGCGATCGCGGGGATGAGGAAAGGGGACCTCTAAAATTTCACCAATCTTGGCCGCAGGGCCATTGGTCATCATGACGATGCGATCGGACATATAAAGCGCCTCATCGACATCGTGGGTAATCATCATTACGGCCTGCCGTTGGTTCTCCCAAATATCCAGCACTTGCCGTTGCAACTTGCCTCGCGTCAAGGCATCCAGCGCCCCAAACGGTTCATCCATCAGCAGCATCTTGGGCCGAATCGCGAGCGCCCGCGCAATCCCGACTCGTTGCTTCATCCCACCCGAAATTTCGTCTGGATATTTGTCGGCGGCAGCAGTAAGATTCACCATCGCCAAATGTTCATTGACGATCTGCTGTTTCTCACGAGCAGGGACGCGCTTTAGCACCTCATCTACTGCTAAGCGAATGTTTTCCCGGACTGTCAGCCACGGCAACAAAGAGTAGTGTTGGAATACCATCATCCGCTCGGCTCCTGGCTTGCGGATTTCTCTGCCTTCTAGCCTAACAGACCCACCACTGGCCGTTTCTAAACCCGCAACAATCTTCAACAAGGTTGATTTACCGCAACCCGAGTGACCAATGACAGAGATGAATTCATTTTCACCAATGGTCAAGTCAATACCATCTAAAACGACAGACTCGCCCCCACCCGCTGTGGGATAAGCTTTGACCAAGTTCTCAATTACCAAGAAACCACCCGGATGAGTTGGGGTGCGACTATCAGACTCAGCAAACTGGCTAGTGGATTTGACCATGATTAACTCCGAAGCGGCTACGAGGTAAGGAACAAAACCTTAAGAGAGGAAAAATCGTTGGGGTGCGTTAGCGCGAATAGCAAAACTGTTGAGATAACCCACGGGATCGCTGGGGTCAAATCCCTTCTTATCAATAAATACTTCCGGTGACTCGACTTTGTAATCTTCTTGGGGAGAGGCGATCCCCATTTCAGCAGCAATCTCACGATATAAATCAGCTCGCCAACCTTGGGTGGCCAGTTCTTCGGCGTTCTTAGGAAATTCTTTGATTTGTCCCCAACGCGCTGCCTGTGTCATCAGCCAAATACTACGCGATCGCCACGGGAAGGTAGAGTGTTCGTTGGGTTGCTTGGGGATGTTGTCAGGGATATCAAAGAAAATCGTGGTATCGAGTGAACGATCAATCCGCTCTTTGCCATCAAAGCCGCCGTAGTTATACTCCCCAATGATTGCAGGACGGGTGAATTTGGGTTTCGCTCCCGTAAACGATCGCTCGGAAATGAGTTGAGCAACTTCAGCCCGATTTTCCGGTTTGCTGCAATACTGGCAAGCCTCAATCATGGCTTTGACTAAAGATCTGTAGGTTTTGGGATTTTCGTTGATGAACGATTCCATCACACCCAACAAGCGATCGGGATGTCCCAACCAGATCTCCTTTCCCTGAGCAAAGGTAAATCCAACGCCCTCCTTTCCTTTACCCAAGGGGCTAATGGCACGGCTATTCCACGGCTCCGCCACCATGTAGGCTTGCATAGCTCCAATCCGCACATTGCTCACCATTTGCGGTGGTGGAATAATGATGACGCGAAATTCCTTTAGCGGGTCTATTCCTGCGGCAGCGGCCAGATAGCGGACAAAGTATTCATAAATGGCAGAACTGAGCACCACTGCCCAAACCCGCTGCTCGGAGGGTTGATTCTCAAAATAGTTTCTGAAGTCACGGCCAAAGGCTTCTAGGTCACCGTTGTAGTCTCGCCAGGGCCGAATGCCTGCATCCCACATTTTGCGATTCATGGTCATGGCGTTTCCGTGGCGATGAATCGTCATCGCGGCACAAAGCGGCGCATGTCTGGCTCCCTCAGCGCCAATCCGGGCGTTAGTTACGGCTCCAGAAACCACGGGAGCGGCATCGGTACGGCCAAATATGATGCCATCGCGAGAAGTTGCCCAACTGGCTTCTCGGTTGAGTTTTACGTTGAGACCATACTTCCGGAAAAAGCCTTTTTTCCAGGCGATCGCAAACGGCGCGCAGTCATTCACGGGCACATAGCCCACCGTGAGATTAGGCTTCTCTAACTCTTCTGGTCTGACTACCTGTTTGATAGCTAAAGCTTCTTCGGTTAAACCTTTGGCACTGCGATCGCCACTAACGGCACAGGAGGCAAGAGTTGTGCCTATCGCAGCAGATCCCATCCCCTTAAGAAAATCTCGTCGGGTCCATTGATGCTCAAATGTATCGCTCATAGTCGAAAAAGTGTTTAGCGATTAGGTCAGAGGCTATTTGATGACTGCTGTTCACTACTCAAATCGCCCCCTAGCCCCCAATTCTGGGGAAAATGGTTAAGTGCTTGGGGAATTGGCGCAGGCTTAGAAATTAGTGCCCTGTTTAGTGCGATGGGTGACCAGTTGTTCTACCTTGTTAACGGCGTAGTCGAGCAGCAATCCTGTGACACCAATGACCAAAATCGCGAGGAAGACTGAATTCAAGTTCAAGCGGTTCCACTCATCCCAGACAAAAAAGCCAATCCCCACGCCACCTGTTAGCATCTCCACAGCCACAATCACTAACCAAGCAATCCCCAAACTGATCCGTAGGCCAGTAAAAATATAGGGTAGACTGGCAGGCCAAATGATTTTAGTAATCCGCCGCCAACGAGGCATTTCTAGGACTCGTGCCACATCAATGTAGTCTTGAGACACACTAGAAACACCCAGTGCCGTATTAATAATGGTCGGCCATAAAGAGGTAATAAAAATTACGAAAATAGCAGAAGGATCAGCCAAGTTAAAGATAGCTAAGGCGATCGGTAACCAAGCCAGTGGCGAAACAGGTTTGAAGATTTGAATCACCGGATTGAGCGCCATCATCGCTGGCTTAGACATTCCTACTAAAAAGCCAACGGGGATCGCTACGATCGCTGACAAGAAAAACCCTAAAATCACTCGGCGTAGGCTAGCCAGCAGTAACCAACCAATGCCCAGGTCACCTGGACCGCGCCGATAAAATGGATGCAGAATGTAATCCAAATTAGCGACTAAAGCTTCTGGCGGTGTCGGCATTAAGTCAGGATTAAAGATGGCTGCCAACCACCACAGCAAGATAATGCCTAAAAAGCCGAGCGCGGGGAGTAGAACTGTATCTCGAATTAAAAGTGGTTTAGCTCGTTGCCAAGCTACCTGTCCTGCAACCGCGATTGCAGCAAGATTGAGCTGAAGCATGAATTTATCTCAGAGTCGAGGCAGGTACAAGTAAGTCGTCGCTATACCAACCAAGGACACTGACAAGATCAGATTAAAAAATGCTGATCTTCAGTCTCCTCCCAATGCCGACGGAGTTAGCTGACGGGCTAGGACTGAGAGATGTCCCCCCTGGCTGCTTTTTAGAAATAAAGCTTGCTCAAGATAAGCCCCAAATTTTGGTTCCTCCGCTCCAGTTCTTAACTCTAAAGCTTCCGGCTTTAAATAAAGCGATCGCACTTTTAGACGCTGGATTAGGCTAACTTACTTATTGAATTCCCAGCAGTCTATCACTAGTTTTTGCGATCGGCAATCATTCTTGAGATGGAAGCAAAAAATTGTTACTAAATCATTGACTTCCAGGGCTAAGAGCGACTTTCAGGACTCAGTTAGAGGTTAATTAAGATAGTAGTAAAAGCTACAGTCAACTAAATATAAAACTAATTTTTCTACAATTAAGAACGAGTAATTCTATTAAGAATTAACCCCCTAACTCTAGGTTTAGTAATTCCTACCACGCTTTTTATTTATAGTAATTTGAGAGCATTTAGACAAAATTTCCGTCGAGGATCAAGAGCGATCGCGTGAGTTCTGGCCCCGGTTCCTTGTTATGCTGAAACACTGGACTCGCTATTGATCGAAACCATGCCTGCGCTGACTAACCCGTCGATTACTGCTTTTCCTCTCGCCGCTGTTGTGGGCCAAGAAGCCATCAAGATGGCGTTGTTACTAGCTGCCATTGACCCTGGCTTGGGTGGCGTAGTGATTGCAGGTCGTCGCGGCACCGCCAAGTCAGTTATGGCGCGGGCAATTCACGCCCTGTTACCCCCCATTGAAATCGTCAAAGGCTCCGCTTGCAACTGCGACCCCAACAATCCCCGCGAGTGGGATGACCAACTGCTGCTTGAAGCCGCCAATGGTCAAATGCCTGTAATTGGGGGTCAGCCGCTCCCCTTCACCGAAGTCGTTCCTTCACCCTTTATCCAGATTCCGCTAGGTGTGACTGAAGACCGCTTGCTCGGTTCGGTTGATGTCAGCCAGTCAATCAAGCGTGGGGAAACCGTTTTTCAGCCCGGATTGTTGGCCGAAGCGCATCGTGGCGTGATGTATGTCGATGAAATTAATCTCCTAGATGACCAAATTGCCAATCTCCTGTTAGGCACCCTGACCGAAGGACGCAACCAAGTGGAGCGGGAAGGCATTAGTTTCCAGCACCCTTGCAAGCCGTTGCTGATTGCCACCTACAACCCCGAAGAAGGTTCGCTACGAGAGCACTTGCTGGATAGAATTGCGATCGCCCTCTCTGCGGATGCCGTTTTAGGGATTGATGAGCGGGTGCAAGCGGTAGACCAAGCTACTCAGTACGCTAACTCTCCCCAATCTTTCTTAGAGCAGTACGATGAAGATTTAGACGGCCTCAAAACTCAAATTGTCTTGGCTCGCGAGTGGCTAAAAGATATCCAAATTCAGCCAGAACAAATTGCCTACCTCGTCAATGAAGCGCTACGGGGCGGGGTGCAAGGCCACCGAGCAGAACTGTTTGCCGTGCGAGTCGCCAAGGCTCATGCAGCATTAGAAGGTCGAGCCAGCGTCAATGCCGAGGATTTGCGGCGAGCTGTAGAACTGGTGATTGTGCCCCGATCCACAGTCGTTCAAACCCCGCCCGAAGAGCCACCTGCGCCCCCACCGCCCCCACCCCAGCAAAATCAAGACGAACCGCAGGAAGAATCTGAGCAAGACCAGGACGAGCAGGAAGAAAAAGACGAGCAGCACGAACCAGAGCAAGAGCAAGAACCGCCCAATGTCCCGGAAGAGTTTATCTTTGACCCCGAAGGCGTGATTCTTGATCCCTCAGTGCTGTACTTTGCCCAGATGGCGGCTAATCGGCAGGGTAAGTCAGGCGCTCGGACAATTATCTTCTCGGAAGATCGGGGCCGCTACATCAAGCCGATGTTGCCGAGAGGCCAAGTGCGACGGATTGCAGTAGATGCCACGCTACGCGCTGCCGCCCCTTACCAGAAAGCCCGTCGTCAACGTCAACCCGACCGTCGGGTAATTGTGGAGCAACCCGATATTCGGGCTAAGCGCTTAGCTCGGAAGGCTGGAGCCTTAGTTGTGTTCGTCGTGGATGCCTCTGGATCGATGGCGCTGAACCGCATGCAGTCGGCTAAAGGTGCTGTCTTGCAATTATTGACCGAAGCCTACCAAAACCGTGATCAAATTGCCCTGATCCCCTTCCGAGGCGAACAGGCAGAAGTGCTCCTACCTCCTACTCGCTCGATCGCCGCTGCCCGCAAACGGCTCGATCGCATGCCTTGCGGGGGCGGTTCTCCTTTAGCGCATGGTTTAACCCAAGCAGTCCGAGTCGGCATGAATGCCCAACAGTCGGGAGATATTGGCCAAGTGGTGATTGTGGCAATTACGGATGGTCGCGGCAATGTATCGCTAGCGCGATCGCTGGGTGAACCGATTCAAGAGGGCGAGAAGCCCGATATTAAAGGAGAATTGCTAGAAATCGCTGGAAAGATTCGCGGCCTGCGAATTCAACTGCTGGTGATCGACACAGAGAGCAAGTTCATCTCCACAGGTTTCGCCAAAGAGCTAGCCAAGCACGCAGGCGGCAAATACTACCATCTCCCCAAAGCGACCGATCGTGCCATTGCCTCGATGGCCAGAAATGCGATCGCCGATGTCAGGACCCGCTAAGCCAGAAAACCAAGCAGCAACAAAAATGCCAGATTGATTAAGTTCAATCTGGCAGATGCAGGAGGATCTGATGTAGGAAAATCTATGACTAACTTAGATGGCTAATCTGAGATTAGCTAAATTCTAGGGGTCAGTTTGCAATTCTTGAGGCTGGAGATAGGCCACCATCTGCTGGATGCCTCTCTGGATGCGGCGGGTCACTGTCATGGGGCTGACTTCAATCCGTTCTGCCACTTCTTTGCGGGACAAGTCGCTGAAGTAAACAAGCTCGATCGCGGCTCTTGTTTTGTCCTCTAGCTGGCTCAGCGCTCTCTGCAACTGCTGACGGTCTTCTTCGAGTAACTGCAAGGTTTGGTAGTGGGCATCGGGGAGCATATCGCCCAAGGTTACGGTTGAGTCTACTTGCTGCGAAACGGTCGCGTCTAAGCTCAACAAGGAGCGATTTTTGCCTGCAAGTTTGATTTCTCTCCACTCGTTGACCGAGACGCCTAACTCAGTGGCGACTTCTGCGTCCTGGGGTTGCCGTCCCAAGTCTTTCATCAACGCTTCGCGCACCTTCTGGCCTTCCTTCTGCAAGTCTTGCCAGCGACGGGGAATCTTCACCGTGTTGCCGCGATCGCGGAGGAAGTGGAGCATTTCACCGCGAATGTAAGGAAC
>NZ_JACJPK010000082.1:0-22220 GCF_014696035.1 Trichocoleus sp. FACHB-262
ATGCCATTGAGATACATTTTGATGCACAGTTGCTTGATGTCATCGGAGTAAGCCCAAGGACGGTAAGACTCGAGAAATTGGCGACCACACTGCTTGCACTGATAGCACTGTCTTCCGCGACGGTGACCGTTTTTAGCCGTGTGAGTGGAGTGACATTGAGGACATTTCATACCTTCATTGTGTCAAAGCCAGCATTACTCTTTCAGCAACGCCCTACACTGGATGAACTCATTGCCGATGACTTAGTTTGGACGATGCACACAGGTCTAGTGGTCAACAAGCAATACGATCTCGAAGCCCATCGCTCTGGGGTCTTCCAGTTCAAAAAGGTGGATGTTAGCGATCGCCAAATCCATTCGTATGGCGATTGCGTCGTCGTCACTCTCCGAGCAGAAATCGCCGGAACCTTTAACAATCAGGCATTCTCAGATGCTTATCGCTTTACTCGCGTCTGGGTACAGCGACAGAAACGCTGGCAAGTTGTCGCAGGTCATGTGAGCCAAGTGACTCCTTTGTAATCCAGTTCCCCTGTGCAGCAATTTTAAGAGGAGAAGTCGAATCTCGATCTGTTTGGTTTATGGCATCCATTCTAAGGAAACTCCCACACGGCTATCCTTAGCAAAGCGGGAGTTTTGTTTTTGGATATCCGTAGACAAGCGTAGATTGTTCGTCACTGCGTAGCCAGCCGACAGCGTCGTTAGCCCTACTTCCTCATCGGAACCAGGAGACACCCAACTTTGAGTTAGGGAGACATCAGCAGCCCCAGTACGAGACATCACCAACAAAACCCGCACCCCGACATTCACTCCATCCGTTGAGTACTGCTCGGTTTCTAAATGACGGTAGCCCACCACAGGTGCAACATTGACATAGCTACCCAAAGGCCGCACATAATAGCGCACATCTCCGCCATAAGCTTCGCGATCGCCATTAAATGCAGCTTGATACTCCCCACTAACCGTTAAGCCACTCCGCCCTAGGAACACATCCTCCACACCCACATTCCAACCGCCAGCGTGATCTGTGGAAGGGAACTGAGAGTAGCCTGCCCGAACTCGCGTCCGAAAACTCGGATCATGTTTGATGTCTGACAACACATCGGGTACCTCGCGTAACCAACGCTGCAACACCGGACTTTCTTCAATGACCTCTGGCTTTAAATCCAAGTCACTCGCAGCCTGAGACACCTCAGGAGATTGAGTTGCAGGCACAGGAGTTTCCTGAGCTATAGCCCCATCACTCCCACTAAAAAGCCCGATCAGTAAGCTGGCAGACAGTCCCAAGCGGAGGGGCGATCGCAGCCATTGCCAATAAATGATTTGTCTCTCCATGCAAGCAATTGATGGGTGAAGAATCAAGCAGGTTCCCATAAAAAAACGGTTCTGCATTCAACAGAACCGCCAGCATTCGGAGCCAATCTGAAACGTTAGCGTACAGTGCCTTCTAGAGCCACCATATCAATCGGCTTCATCAGGTACAACCGTAGCATTTGCCAAGCGATCGCACCGATGTGTGGTAGCTTCTGGAAGAACTTCACGACTTTGGGCTGGTTAGACTCAATGACCTTGTTCAGCTTCAGAAAAGCCTCAGCCGCCTTGTCCATCCGAGCCACAAATTTAGGATTTTCTACATCCAGAATCACGGGGAAAACGCGACCCGCAGTTTCGTTGGTCTTGTTGATCACATGCAAGTCATAGTCCCGCGCATTCAGGCCCAGAGAAGCGTAGAAGCCAGAGCGCTGAAGGTCGTTGAGGTACATGGTGGCAAACACGGAGAGCAAAAAGAAGCGACTCCAGAGTTTTGCTTTCCAATCGTTGAGGAACTGGGGCTGAGCCTTCATGATGGCGTCAAAGAAATCACCATGACGATTCTCATCTTGGCACCAGTTATCAAAGAATCGGAAAATGGGGTAGATGCGATTCTCAGGGTGCGACTCTAGGTGACGGAAGATCGTGATGTACCGCCAGTAACCAATCTTTTCAGAGAGGTAGGTCGCGTAGAAGATGAACTTCGGCTTAAAGAAAGTGTAGCTGCGGCTCTTGGTCAAGAAACCTAAGTCGAGCGACATGTTGAAGTCGGTCATCGCCTTGTTGAGGAAACCAGCGTGACGCGCCTCATCCCGCGACATGAGCGAGAAGCACTCTGCCAGCAAGGGGTTCTTGTCTTTCAGCTTGCGAGCTAGTTCTTTGTAGAGCAGGAATCCAGAAAACTCAGCGGTGCAAGAGCGCTCTAGAAACTCAATAAATAGCTGACGGGTTTCGCCATCAATGTGATCCCAAGATTGCTCAAACTCAGCATCCCGCACAAAATGGTGGCGATTGTAGTCAGCCCGAAATTCTTCCAGGATGGCTCTCAACTCGTCCTCGTTGGGAGAGATGTCCATCTTTGCCATCTCATCAAAGTCGGTGGTGTAGAACCGAGGAGTGAGGATGGTTTCCTTTGCGGGGACTTTGATTCCTGGCTTCAGTTCTTCAAAACCAGGTTTCTTGAGGGAATCTACCATAGGTGTTTCTGCTCTTTTATGATTCTGTGCCTCAGGTCTAGAGCCATGAAAGCAATACAGAGGAAGCCAAGACGTAAATGCGGCATTTTCTATGCACTTTAGTTTACAAGGTCTGAGAGGTTGAAGCGAGGCGATCGTGTTAAGAGTTGCAACATCGCGTCAACTTCTGTGAGTCTTAGTAAAGACAAAGGTGCAGACAAGGCGCGATCGCAATAATCCAAGCGGTTGGTGTCTACGCTCCCCGGCTCTATTCTGATTTCAGGGAAGCCATATCAATGACAAAGCGGTATTTCACATCAGACTTGAGCAGGCGATCGTAAGCTTCGTTGACCTTTTGGATAGGGACAACTTCAACATCAGAGGTAATGTTGTGCTGACCGCAGAAGTCGAGCATTTCCTGGGTTTCTGGGATGCCGCCGATCATAGAGCCAGATAGACTGCGGCGACCCACGAGAAGGCTGAATGCCGCGATATCTAGAGGCTTCTCTGGTGCACCAACTAGGGTAATGTTACCGTCGAGGCGGAGCAGGTTGAGGTAGGCGTTGATGTCATGTTTGGCGGAGACGGTATCGAGAATGAAATCGAAGCTGTCCTCGTGCTTCTTCATCTCGTCAGCATTACGGGAAACGACCACTTCATCAGCACCGAGGCGAAGCGCGTCTTCCGTCTTGTCAGGCGAGGTGGTAAAGACAACAACGTGAGCACCGAACGCATGGGCGAATTTCACCCCCATGTGTCCCAGCCCGCCCAGACCAACCACGCCAACCTTCTTGCCCTCGGTAACACCCCAGTGGCGCAGGGGTGAATAGGTTGTAATCCCGGCGCAAAGCAGCGGCGCGACTCCAGCCAGATCGAGGTTCTCTGGAACTCGCAGAACGAAGCGTTCATCAGCGACAATGCTATCGGAGTAGCCACCGTAGGTAACTGGAGCAGTCTTGTGCTTGTCTGGGGAGTTGTAGGTGAAGATGACATTGTGACAAAACTGCTGAAAGCCAGCTTGGCAGCGAGGACAATTCAAATCCGAATCAACCATGCAGCCGATCGCAGCCAGATCGCCCGGTTTGTACTTGGTCACTGCTGAGCCAACCTGAGTCACACGCCCGACGATCTCATGACCGGGGACAATCGGGTAGGTAGTGGACATGAAGTCGCTCCACTCGTCACGTACTGAATGAACATCAGAGTGACAGATGCCGCAAAACAAGACTTCGATCTGTACATCATGGTCAGTTGGATTGCGTCGCTTGATCTGGGTAGAGGTCAGTGGTGATGTTGCACTGGCTGCGGCATAGGCTTTCGTGTTGTAAATCAATGAATGCTCCTATGGTTTACGTTTGGCACTGCTAATGCTCATTGCTGACCTGTTCCATCCAGTCCCCTGCCTTCGAGTTCTGAATGGCGATATGGGGCATGGCTGTTGTGGCTATAGCTCCGTGCCAGTGTTTCACACCTAGCGAATCCAGACGACATCCTCAGGTTTGATCTCTTGGCTTAGTCCGCCTCCTTGCTGAAGCCAATCAGACTCAGTCTTAAGAAGCGGTGCGTACTCTGCACTTCACACTCTACGGCTACAAAGCTTTCTCTAGCCAAAGTTGTCGTCCACCATGCCACAGCGATCGCTCCGCTCGCAGTCCTAACTGTTGATAAAGGGCGATCGCACCAATATTGCGTTCATTTGTATTGAGGCCGATTGAACGACAACCTTTTTCAATGGCTCGATCAATAGCAAACTGAACCAGTTGTCGCCCTACTCTTTGTCGCCGCGCCTCTGGCAGCACAAAAACATCTTCTAGCTCAGCTTGGTAGCCAACGACCCAAGCAGAATAACGGTAACGACACTGGATATAACCGAGAACATTTCCTTGAGGCTCTTGAGCTAGAAAAAATTCAGTGTCTGGCTCTTGCAATAGTCGGGCGATCGCATCCCAAAACTCTGCATTAGAAGGACTCAATTGCCGCAGCTGATCCCGGAATGCCCCAGCTAGTCGTACCAGTGATTCGAGATCTGCTGCACTTGCAATTAGAATATTCAAATCTGTCGCCATACCTTTTGATAAAAGGCGATCGCTCCTTTTTAACTTATTTTTCTTCTGTTTTTTGTTCTGCCTTTTGTTCTGGTTTTTTCCGGCATTCTAGTTTTTCTTTTCTACTCTTCTTCTCCTTTTCGCATTGTTTGCGCTCTGCGATCAGTTGCTTAACTCTGGCTTTCACTGTGTTGTGTCGTGTGACTCCCTCGTAGGCGTAGCGGTTGTAGCCGTTCTCCTGAATCAGTTTTTCCAGATATTCCACCCGTTCGTTGGTAATGGGGTGCGAGGAGAGCCAACTGAAAGGCATTCTGTCTTTGTCTTCTTTTTCTAGCGTCACCATCAAGTTGCGTAGCCCATCGGCTGCATAACCTGTCGAAGCTAAAATCCGGGTGCCGACAATATCGGCTTGCCGCTCCATGTCTCGGCTATAGTCGAGCACAGCCAAATTGCCGATCGTGCCACCAAACGGGAAGAACTGTGTGGCACTGGAAATCAGATTTCCTTGAGCCACTAACTGAAAGCCGTGAGAGAGCACTGAATGAGACAACTCATGGGCCAAGAGTCCGGCGAGCTCTGCTTCCGAGTTGGTTTTGGCGATCGCTCCTGCATTCAGAAATACCTTGCCACCGGGCAGGGCAAAGGCATTGAGGCGATCGTCCATAATCACATGGAACTCGTACTTGAAATCTCGTCCTGCAACCGTAGCGATGCGACGACCGATCTCATTGACATAATCCACCACTAGCGGATCATCGATTAGTTCCAACTCTTCTTTGGCATCCTTCGCCACACTCTCGCCGATCGCTGCTTCTCCTCGCATCAACATGGCTGTGGTTTGTACCGCCGATAGAGGGCTAAAAGGATTGCCAGTCAGCACAAGACCTGCCACCCCAGTAATCGCATTGGCGATCGCATTCCCTCTTAGCTCTCGCCGCATGTGGACTCGAAAACGCTCCAGATTCTCCTCAGCCAGTTTGGCAAAATCAGGTGCCGCTGGATCGCTGGGATTGAGTAAAGCAAATTGACGAGCCGCGATCGAAGCATCCAGCCATTGCTCCGTTTCCGCCAAAAGCTCGATTTTGACTTTCAGCAAATCTGGTTGGTTGGGATAAAAGGCGGTCGCTCGTTCCAAAACAGTTAGCGCCTCTGGGGTGCGCTGGTCATCTTTGAGGGCTTGGGCCAGTCGCAAGTGTCCGGGCACAAATTGGGGGTGCTGCTCCACCAGCATACTCAGTGGCACAAAGATTCGAGTCTTGAGGTTCTGGGCCATCCCAGCTTCCGACTCACGCCAGTAGACTCGCCCCGCCGGAGACAATTGAGCTGGGTCTAGAATTGGCTCTGGTCGCTGCTTGGCTTCTGTCGCGGCCACTTCTTTGGCAAATGGTGTTTTGGCTTCTCGATAGAGTTTTTCAGCGGCAGGAAACTGACCACCTAAGTAAAGTTGGTCTGCCTCAATCAGTTTTTGTTGTCGCGCTTGTTCTTCAGGGGTAGGGGGTTTCTCAGCTTCCTGTGAGTCAGAATCGCTCGGCTCAGTCTCGCTTGCCTCATCAGTTTTTGACTCTGAATCCGGTTCTGGTTTTGACTCTGGTTCTACGGAATTATCAGAATCGCTAGTCTTGGGGGTTGATTCCGCTGGATCTGATGTGGTTGGTTCTGCCTGAGCGGGTTCTGCTGATGTTTCCGGTGCTGCCGTAGATAGCTCTGGGGTGCCTGGGTTGACTGGAGTTGAGGATGGCTCAGCAGCGTTGGGGGTGGCGATCGCAGGATCAGAAATGGAGGTGTCTGCCGTTGTAGGGATAGGAACAGCATCTACCACCACATTTTCAGCGATCGCAGGCGACTCCACTGGAACCACCAGCCGATCAGAAACTAAATCAGAAACCTCAAAGGTGGCATTTTCGACAGTAGTAGCAGGCGATCGCGTTGTTGAGGAGGATGAATCGATTACTTCTGCGATCGCAGCCGTTGGTACGACAGGCAACATCAACAAGCTCAACAGCAACACTTGTCGGCGCATCCGACTTTGACCTTTAGCACCTTGATCTCTAGCACCTTTGAGCGATCGCCCAGATCTAGCCACCATGACAACCCCCAACGCTTTGATTAAAGTTTGTGATTCATTCACTATGCTTATTGTGCCAAGTCTAACCGCGACAACCTAGCGATTGCGTAGTTTCTTTGACCGCTACTTTTTCTGCGCACAACTGCCGCTGACTTCTCAGCAAAATATCTATGATTGAACAGAAACCTTAACTTGCCAGTGATATGAACAAGGTCGGAACTTCCTACCTGCTTTGGCTAGGTTGCTTATTTGGGATATCTGGGCTACATCGTCTTTACAACGGCAAAATTGTCACAGGCTTATTCTGGATGATGACCTGGGGCCTTTTTGGCGTGGGCCAATTTATTGATCTATTTCTAGTTCCAGACATGGTAGAGGAGCACAACCTTAAATACCGTGCTCGTCTAGGTATGTCGCCTACTGGAGTCCCACTGAGCCAACCTGCTGTCGCAGCTACAGTTCTGAAGCCTAGCCGGGAACAGCTCATGATCAGGCTTTTAGAAGCTGCTGCCGCCAGAGGAGGCAAACTGTCTGTAACGCAAGGGGTGATGGCAACGGGTCTTGGCTTTGCCGAAGTTGAGGCGGTTCTCCAAGAAATGGTAAGAACCGGATATGTTGGCATTGACAACGATCCCGTTACCGGAGTCATCACCTACGATTTCAAAGAACTGTAAGCCAGAGGTTAGTTTCGCACCAACCACTTCTGAGCATTCAGCCGTTGGACTGCACCAAGAAGCAATAGATCCAACGTCACCTTCCGCTCATCAATTAAGAACGGCTCCAAGGTACTAGCTTTGTGACCCGTGTCTGAGAACGAGAAGCCACGCTGACCTTGAATATCGTCCTTAAAGAAGTAGATATTGAACTGTCGTCGTCCTCCTTCCCAGCGACCCACGATCTGCCAGCAATCGGGGGCATCAGTCAAACCAGAAACTTGTACTTTCTGGTTAACAAAGCTTAGATCCAGGTTTTGCAATCCCTGCTTTTCTAAGGCTGTCTTGAGCGCAGGCAGGTAGTGTTGCCCGACAAACTCAGCAAAGGGCTTGTCTTCAACAGCGGGTGCTTTTTCTTTCTTGGCTTTGGCAGCAGGAGCAGCATCGTCTCCTTTAGCTTTAGCGGCACCTGCTTTTTTGGCTGCGGCTTTCTCGGTGGAGCCAGGGCCAGGATCAGCCTTAGCTGATTTTGCTGGCTTATCTACTGCCGTTTGCGAATCAACGTCTGGACGCGAGGCTTCAGTAGTGGGTTTTTCCCCAGCCGCATTAGGGTTCACATCAGGGTTGGCTGTTGCTGGATCGGGAGCATTGGCCGAGGGAATATCCGTCGCAACCGCTTCATCGGTGCTGGGCGCATTCTCTTCCGCAACGTCTGGGGCTTGTTGGTCAACCGTGCTAGGAGCAATTTCTCCAGCGTCATTGTGATTGGTGGGTTCTGCCATTACTTCGTCAGTCCTTCACTTAGATCTCAGCAACCGCTCGTTCAATTAAGCGACGAGCCAGGGTTTGCACCCCTGTGTGTTCATAATAATTCGTTGTCATATCCAAGAACGCGCCGAGATAGTCTAACTTGTCATTGGAAATTTCAATGAAGTTTTGCAAGTGACTCACGACGGTCTCAGGAGTTAGGTTACGCGAGGTCACAAAGTTGCTCATCCAGCCTTGGGTGGAAGCAAAACTTTCGTTAATAAAGCCAAGTTGTCCAGCGGGATTGCCTCCTGGAATTAAGCCACCAATTTGCTTGAAGACGGGATGCTGGGTCAAGTCGCCAGGATTGAGTTGGCTGAGAGCAGACTGAGTTTTCAAAATGAAGTCTGGTCCCAGAGGAATCAGGCCATCGAAGCAAACCAGCGCTGCCATCCGCATTAGAGATTCACCACTGTAGTCACCCAAGGAAGCAACGAAATCACCAATGCTGTCGCCGGGAATGCCGTTAATTTGACAAAAAGCGACTAACTCAGTCACCAGCTTCAAGCTCAAGTCAATGGTTTGGGCTTTGTCGGCTTTGGGAGTGACGCGATCGAGAAAAGACAGAAACGATACTCGCTCACTGATTTTGTTAGCTAAAGCGGCTGCACCCAAAGCTCCCCCCGCACTATTCACGGTTTGGTAAAGCCACATGGCGCGTTGATAGCCCTGCGAGGGGTCGTTGTAAAGCTGAATTGCCCGCTCGCCAACTTGTTGAATTACTCCCTCATCCGTCTCACCTGTGATGGTGCGAATGGTGTTGTCAAACCCGACTAAGTTTTGCCATTGCCCAGGCACCACAAAGTCTAGAGCTTTGAGCGCATAGACGGTCATGTTATTCGTGGGTAGCTGATCGACCAATTCAAAGATTGGTTTAGCCTGACTCATAGCAAAGACTCCTTATTTCTGTATTTATTAGCCGATGGGCTAGATTTACCCTGATTTTGATGGTTCTCGTTTACTCAAACAGTCTTTAGCTCCGATTTCCGGAGTGATAGTACTTCTGAGGCAGCGCTATTACCTTTTTTGAGCAGTCGTCGGTAAGTTTCTTAACCCGTCAAGATCGAATCTTTGCAACCATGCTTCGCGATCGCTCTTGGTAAAACCTGGATCACGAGAGAGCACTTTGACTTGATAGCGATCGCCCACCAAAACGCTGGTTGCGGTGGTGCCTGTCTCAACCGCTGGGTAGCCTGCAATCGTTCTAGTGCTTTGTTGGTACTTGGCGGCAGCATTGGGGTTACTGGTGGTGTCTGAGATTGCTAGCATTGCTACATCCTTACCCCCTTGCTTCAGTTTGGCTTCCGCAAAACCTGCTTTTTCTTGGGTATAGACGCGGTCATAACCTCCGCCTGGCTGTGGAAAGAATTTGTTGAATTGCCCCCCGGAGGTAGGCTTAGCAGCAGTTGTAGTCTTAGCTCCAGTGGTTGGCTGCTTCTGAGTCGTTTCTTGCTGCACCTGATCCCAACGGGAAGGCTCTTCGGGGGCGCAAGCTGTGGTGAGCAACAACAGGGACAAACACAGCCCTGCTAAAATCTGTCGCGTGCGAGGAAAAATCATTGCTAACTCCTGCCATAAAAGGGTTTTAAGGACACATTCATCCCTATTATGGCGATCGCATTTGGCTTATCCGGAAACTACAGAGTTTTTGCAAGTTTGGGTATGACGTTGGGGAAGATGCGTAAAGCCTGCTCTGGCACTGACAATTGCACGCGAGTCCCAATTGGTAGATTAACGGCTGTGGTAGTGCGGGCGTGGAGTTCCTTTCCAGAGGGGGTGCTGAGGCAGTAACAGTACTCCCGACCTAAAAAGTGGCGATCGCGAATCACCACGGCTGCTTCCGGGTCAGGTGCGAGTAATAGATCTTCTTGACGCACCATTAGGTCGCCGCTTTCGCTCTCGATCCATTCATCAGGCGGCAATTTGAAGTGGCCCACTTCTGTCTGCCAAATCTGCCCTTGCTGCTGCGCCGCTATAAAGTTGGCTTGGGTAACAAACTCCGCAACAAAGCGGGAAGCAGGATGGTGGTAAACCTCTTCCGGTGTGCCAAGCTGCTCTAGTCGCCCTTGCTGCATCACTGCCACCTGATCTGAGATCGCCAATGCCTCTTCTTGGTCATGGGTGACAAATACCCCAGAAATGCCAGCAGATTTCAGCACTTCGCGGATTTCTTCGCGTAGGCGTAAGCGGACTTGCACATCCAAATTGCTCAGAGGTTCATCGAGCAAGATCAGGGCAGGACGGGGAGCCAAGGCCCGCGCCAAAGCCACTCGCTGCTGCTGGCCGCCAGAAAGTTCGTAGGGATAGCGGTTTTCTAGCCCTTGCAATCTGACTTGGGCGATCGCGTCTGCGGTTCTAGCCTTGATTTGCGCGGAGTCTGCGACTTTCTGCAACCCAAAAGCCACATTCTGCTCCACGGTCAAGTGTGGAAACAGAGCAAAGTCTTGAAACACCATGCCGACCGATCGCTGCTCTGGGGGTATCCAGGTGCCTGGGCTAGCCACAGTTCTGCCTGCAAGGGCGATCGCTCCTGACTGCAACGGTTCAAATCCAGCAATCATCCGCAGGAGTGTCGTTTTACCGCAGCCCGAAGGCCCCAAGAGCGCCAGTAAATCTCCTTGAGCCAGGGTCAGGCTCACGTCCTCTACGGCGGCAGTAGAGCTGGTAGGAAATTGTTTAGTAACGCGGTCAAGTTGCAGAATCACGGGTCGGGTCATGGTCGAGCTAGGCAGAGGAAACATAGATACAGAGCAAACTTAGCGGTGAGCTGTCCTCGCATGGTCTTGCGCCAGAACAAACAAGGTGGAGCCAGCAGATACCAAGAGCATCGCTAGGGAAGCAGCAGCAGCCTCGGCAAAGGAAACATTCTCTGTGGCTTGCCAGATCTGCGTGGCTAATGTCTTAAAGCCAATCGGGGCCAGCAGAAGTGTCGCAGGCAATTCCTTAATTGCAGTTAAAAACACCAACACCGTTCCACTTAGAATGCCCGGACGCACCAGCGGCAGCGTAATTTCTCTCAAGGTTTGCCAGGGGGTGCGACCTAAACTTCTGGCTGACTCTTCCACCTGAGGATTCACTTGCAGTAGCGAACTCCGGACAGTACCGACCGTTTGCGGCAGAAACAAAATCAGATAGGCAAACACCAACAGCGGCAGAGTTTGGTAAATCCAGGGCAAGTAGTTAGCGCCAAAAAAGACCAAAGACAAAGCCACAACAATCCCTGGCAAGCCAAAGCCAATGTAGGAACAACGCTCGATTGCAGTGGTAATTCGTCCCGGAAATCGCACCGACAACACAGCGACAGGCAGAGCAAACAAAATCGCTGCGATCGCTGCCAATCCTGCCGCTGAAATGGAGTTGAGGGCCAGGTGCAGCAGATCGGTTAGAGCCAGCATATCGACTTGGGCCAGCCATCCCCGCACTAGCCAAAAGATCGTCATGGCAAACGGCAACACCAAACTCAGCGCTACAATCGCGGTACAAAACAAGAGCGCAGGCCATTTCCACGGCCCCAGTTTGACCAGTTGAGGAGAGCGTCTGACCGCAGCGGCACGGCTGTAGTACTTAGCCCGCGATCGCACTCGGTACTCCAACCACAGAATCGACAGCACCAACCCCACCAGTACTAGCGCCAGCACCGAAGCTGAAGTACGGTCAAAACTGGACTTGTACTGCAAAAAAATTACGCGAGTAAAGGCATCAAACCGCATCAGCGACGGCGTACCAAAATCGCGCAAAGCATACAAAGCGACGAGCAACCCACCTGCCACGATGGAGGGGCGCAGTTGTGGCAGCGTCACTTGCCAGAAAGTGGCCCAAGGGCTACGTCCTAAACTCCGCGCCACTTCTTCTAGGGCGGGATCAATCCCTTGCAAGCCAGCCCGCACGCTCAGCAGCAAGTAAGGATAGGTAAACAGAGTCAGCGCTAACAGGGTTCCGGGCCAGCCATAAATCGAAGGTAGTTCCTGAACGCCCAAAGGTTCCAGCAACAACTGCAAGCCACTCCCCCTAGGCCCAAACGTCGCCAGCAGCGTAAAACTGCCCACATAGCTGGGAATCGCCAATGGCAAAGTGGCTGCGATCAGCCACCATCGTCGTCCTGGTAAGTCAGTCCGCAGCGTTAAAAAAGCGATGGGAATGGCAATCAACGCCGATAGCAAAGTCACAGCCGCCGCCATTCCCGCACTATTTAGCAGCACAGTGAGCGTCCGGGGCCGAGACAAGAGCGTCCAAATTTGCTCTGCCCCGATCCCCGAAGTCCGAAACACCAAATAGGCCAAAGGTAAAGCGATCGCGATCGCGACCATTGCCCCAGCCAAAGTCAAGAACAAAGGTGGCCCGGAAGCCCCCCGCGATCGCCACATCCATCCCTGTAAGAGACGGTGCAGCCCCTTGGAAACCTGCATTCCCTCTAGATCACTCCAGTTGATTGCAGCAGTTTCAAGGTCGCATCCAAGTCACTCAAGCTAGCCAGGTCAATTTTTGGCGTCTGCACCTGATCTAAACTCTTGAGATTACTACTTGCTACCTTGACTCCATCGGCTAGAGGATATTCGCGAGTCTCGGTCGCAAAGTAGTTTTGCGCTTCGTTATCTAACAAGAAGGCAACGAACTTCTGGGCCAGTTCTGGACGCTTAGCACTGTCTAGAATTGCAACGCCTGCAACATTCACCATAGAACCCGCATCACCTGTGAAGTGATGCTCTACAGGAGCATTGGGGTTCTCCACTTTAACTCGCTCTAGATAGTAGTGGTTGACCAGACCCAAAGCGATTTCACCGCGAGACAGGGCTTCCACGATGGGCACATTCTTGGGATAAACCTTGGGTTCATTGGCTTTCATGCCTTCCAGCCATTGCTTCGCCTTCTCTTCCCCTTCTGTAACCCGCAGAGCGGTAACAAAGGCTTGGAACGAACCGTTCGTCGGTGCCCAACCAATTTTGCCCTTCCACTTCGGATCGGTGAGGTCAAAAATCGACTGTGGCAACTCTTCCGCTTTCACCAAATTGGTGTTGTAGTCCACCGTGCGCGCACGGCCCGTAATGCCCACCCATTGCCCAGTCGGGGAGTGGAAGCGATCGTCGACCTTGGCGAGCACAGCATCCGGTAACTTGGTAGTGCGATTGGCTTTTTGTAGCGCCCCCAATGCCCCTGGATCTTGAGCAAAGAAAACATCCGCAGGACTATTCTTTTGCTCTTCTAAAACTGCGGCCACTAATTCAGCCGTATCGCCATAGCGAACTTGAACTTTAGTACCTGTTTCAGCTTCAAACTTTTTAATTAGTTCCCCGACGAGCTTTTCATCTCGACCGCAGTACACTACGAGTTCCTCACCTGTGCCGCTGCTAGCCGCAGTGGTGGCACTCGGAGAGTTAGCGGGAGAGGTTTGAGCATTGGGTGTGGAGGAGTTGTTAGAGCAAGCGATCGCAACTCCTCCAGTTGTCACCGCCAACCCCAACAGGGACAATAATTTACGACGTTTCACAGAGTTCTCCGTACAAGTTGTAGAATCACTTAATCAAAAAAACTATCAATAAAAGCAAGCAACGGCTTTTATTTTCATTTCATCAAAAAGCTGCCAATCAAAGTGGGTGAATCGGTATACGACAGTAGAGCATCGCGATCGCCCTAGTCAATATTAATGCAAGTAATTCTCAATTCAAAATCAGAGAAGCATCATGAGTTGCAATCAGAAATCTTGATCTGCTGATTTAGCCCTGCCTTTACCCCAAAGTTTGCTGACAATCCTCCGGAAAAGTGCTTAAAACGATCAGCAACTCCTAGAAGAAACCTTCTACAATGAGTGGGATTTACGAACCATGAACGCTTTAGCAAGACTATGCCTCGTCGCGATGACCTCCGCAAGATTTTGTTGATTGGCTCTGGCCCGATTGTGATTGGGCAAGCTAGTGAGTTTGACTACTCAGGAACTCAGGCTTGTAAGGCACTGCGAGATGAAGGCTACGAGGTGGTGCTGGTCAACTCCAACCCAGCCACAATCATGACGGACCCAGACACCGCCGATCGCACCTATATCGAACCACTCACCCCTGAGCTACTAGAGAAAATCATTGCTAAGGAGCGACCCGATGCCTTGCTACCCACGATGGGAGGGCAAACGGCACTGAACTTAGCCGTTACGTTAGCTAAGAACGGTGTTCTAGAGAAGTACGGCGTAGAGTTGATCGGGGCTAAGTTACCTGCGATCGAAAAGGCAGAGGATCGCAAACTCTTTAAAGAGGCGATGGAGAAAATTGGGGTTAGCGTCTGCCCCTCTGGCCTCGCGGAGAACATGGCAGAAGCTAAGCAAATCGCGATTCAAATTGGCTCCTATCCACTAATTATTCGTCCCGCTTTCACCCTAGGGGGATCAGGCGGTGGTATTGCCTACAACCAAGAAGAATTCGAGGAAATTTCTCAATCTGGGTTAGATGCCAGCCCTGTCTCCCAAATTCTGATCGAACAATCACTCTTGGGGTGGAAAGAGTACGAGCTAGAAGTGATGCGCGATCTAGCCGATAACGTGGTAATTATCTGCTCCATCGAAAATATTGATCCGATGGGCATCCACACAGGCGACTCGATCACCGTTGCTCCTGCCCAAACTTTAACCGACAAAGAATATCAACGACTGCGGGATGCTTCGATCAAAATCATCCGCGAAATTGGGGTAGAGACGGGTGGCTCCAACATCCAGTTCGCCATCCATCCCGAAACAGGCGACTTGGTGGTGATCGAAATGAACCCCCGCGTCTCTCGTAGCTCCGCTCTTGCTTCCAAAGCGACAGGATTCGCGATCGCCAAAATTGCTGCTAAGTTAGCCGTTGGTTACACCTTGGATGAAATCCCCAACGACATCACTAAGAAAACCCCCGCTAGCTTTGAGCCGACGATCGATTATGTCGTCACCAAAATTCCTCGCTTTGCCTTTGAGAAGTTTCCCGGTTCTACCCCCGTTCTCACTACTCAGATGAAGTCCGTGGGTGAGGCAATGGCGATCGGTCGTACCTTCCAAGAGTCTTTCCAAAAAGCGCTGCGATCGCTCGAAACAGGACGGGCTGGCTGGGGCTGCGATCGCGCTGAAAAACTGCCCAGTCTAGAACATATTCGCGCTTCTCTACGCACTCCTAACCCCGATCGCATCTTTACGGTGCGTCATGCGTTTCAAATGGGCATGACTGTCGCCGAAGTTTACGAGCTAACTGGCATCGATCCCTGGTTCCTCGACAAACTTCAAGAACTGCTAGAAGTAGCCAAGGCGATGAAGCGCAAGTCACTGCAAGAGTTCAGCAAAGAAGAACTTTATGCAGTCAAGCAGCAAGGGTTTAGCGATCGCCAGATTGCCTACGCGACCAAAACCACTGAAGACGAAGTTCGAGCTTATCGCCAGAGCCTGGGCATTATTCCGGTCTACAAAACCGTCGATACCTGCGCCGCTGAATTTGAGGCTTACACGCCTTACTACTACTCCACCTACGAAGAAGAAACCGAAGTTCTCCCTTCCGACAAACCCAAAGTCATGATCTTGGGCAGCGGTCCTAACCGGATCGGTCAGGGGATTGAGTTCGACTACTGTTGTTGCCATGCCTCCTTTGCTCTAGCCAAAGAAGGGTTTGAGACGATCATGGTTAACTCCAACCCCGAAACCGTTTCCACCGACTACGACACCAGCGATCGCCTCTACTTTGAACCCCTGACCAAAGAAGACGTGATCAACATCATCGAGGCAGAGAATCCCGTCGGCATCATCATCCAGTTCGGCGGTCAAACCCCACTAAAGCTAGCTGTTCCCCTTCAGGAATATTTGAAGCAGCGGCAGGCTACCAGCGATAGCGCTAATTCAGATTCCATCCCGAAGATTTGGGGTACGTCCCCCGACTCCATCGACGTGGCTGAAGATCGGGAGCGCTTCGAGAAAATTCTCCGCGAACTGGATATTCATCAACCACCCAACGGTCTGGCTCGCAGCTACGATGAAGCCCTGTCTGTTGCCCGTCAAATCGATTATCCCGTCGTCGTGCGTCCAAGTTATGTGCTGGGTGGTCGAGCAATGGAGATTGTTTACTCCGATGCTGACCTAGAGCGCTACATGACCTATGCCGTTCAGGTCGAACCTGATCACCCGATCTTGATCGATAAGTTCTTAGAGAATGCGATCGAAATAGATGTGGATGCGATCGCCGACCAAACCGGACAAGTGGTAATTGGCGGCATCATGGAACACATCGAGCAAGCGGGCATTCACTCCGGCGACTCTGCTTGTTCTCTGCCCACTACTTCCCTCACTCCCGCAGCCCTCGACACCATTCGCACTTGGACCGTGCAATTGGCCAAAGCTCTAAATGTAGTGGGGCTAATGAACATTCAGTTTGCGGTCCAAGGGGAGCAAGTTTATATCATTGAAGCAAACCCTCGTGCCTCACGTACCGTTCCTTTTGTATCCAAGGCGATTGGTTTACCTCTAGCCAAGCTTGCGGCTCGGATCATGTCAGGTCAAACCCTAGAGTCAATCGGGTTTACAGAGGAGGTGATTCCCCAACATCTCTCTGTCAAGGAAGCCGTTCTCCCCTTCGACAAATTCCCTGGCACAGATACCATTCTGGGGCCAGAGATGCGCTCGACCGGAGAGGTGATGGGCATTGATACAGACTTTGGCAAAGCCTTCGCCAAAGCAGCTCTCGCAGCGGGTCAGCGTCTCCCTCTGTCGGGAACTGTGTTTGTCTCCATGAGCGATCGCGACAAAGCTGCCGTTGTCCCAGTGGTACGCGACCTGATTGACATCGGCTTCCAAGTTGTTGCCACCGATGGCACCCGCAATGTCCTCCAAGAACATGGTCTAGAAGTCGAGTTAGTGCTGAAGCTGCATGAGGGACGGCCTCACGTGCTGGATTCAATTAAAAATGAGAAAATCCAACTCATTCTTAACACTCCTTCTGGAGAAGAAGCCCAAACCGATGCCCGTCTGATTCGCCGTAGTGCTTTGTCTTACAAGATTCCCATCATCACCACGATCGCGGGAGCAAAAGCTACTGCCGCAGCCATTCGCTCTTTACAATCTCAACCGCTAGACGTGAAAGCTCTACAGGACTACATAGCCTAGTTGGCCCATAGCCCCTATCCTGAAGCCTAGCAGTTGAATTCCCTAGGATAAAAGAAGAGTTATACTCCTCATCTTTTAATGGATGGGGAGTATTTTTTGTTGTAGATGCCCCCATAGAGCATTTACGATTTTTTTAGATATGCATTACGATAAGTTACCTTCGCCATACACCAGCCCCTAACCGCTAACTTAGGAACGGATGGCGATCTTTAAAGTTGAAAGCTGCCACAAAAGCACCGATGCCTTGAAGCTGTAGTTGATTTATGAGAGCTTCGGTCGTGAGCAGAAAATCTTAAAACAAGTTAACAATTCCTAGTCAATTCCAGAATTGCAGGGTTAATGATATTCACTGAATTTTGTTGCTCAGGATGCATTCGTGTTACCGATTCGCGGGTACTCTAACGGTACATTCCCCGAAAGCCCAAAATTCAGTCTGAGGAGGTATGCCCAAGCTTTTCTCAGAAATGTTACGATTGTTAACATTAAAACCCCTAAAATATTAAGGCCTTAGGCTTCTTATGTTGACAGACACTAACCTCCTAGTCGAAATTGCTATTTCTATCAGCTTAGGAATCGGGTTGGCTGCATTAAGCTTACGTTCCAGATCAGAAGCTCCTGAATACTCTGCGATTCCTATTCCTGTTAAACCTAACCGGAAGCCGTAAGTTCATCTTGGTCTAGCTGAATTTGTTCCTTGTGTATATCGCCGGCTATTTTTAGCCGGTACCCTCTATTTGCCCCTCGTGTCATCGTCAATCTAAGACTCAGCGCCATGAAAACTGCTCAGACTTCTACCGATCCCGTACGCGCTTACCTCCGAGAAATTGGTCGTGTTCCGCTACTGACCCATGAGCAGGAAATCCTTTATGGAAAGCAAGTTCAGCGTGTAGCAGTGCTTTATGAAATTCAAGAAGCTTTGGCTGAACGCTTAGGCCATGAACCAAGCTTTGTGGAATGGGCAGAGCAAGCCAAAATCTCTGAAAGCGAACTCAATCAGGCGATCGAGGAAGGAGAAACTGCAAAACGCAAGATGGTAGAAGCCAATCTGCGCCTAGTTGTATCTGTTGCAAAGAAGTACATTAAGCGCAATGTTGACTTATTGGATTTGATTCAGGAAGGCACGATCGGAATGCAACGTGGCGTTGAGAAGTTCGACCCTTCCAAGGGCTATCGTTTCTCTACTTATGCTTACTGGTGGATTCGCCAAGCGATTACCCGAGCGATCGCGGAAAAGGGCAGAACCATTCGTTTGCCTATTCACATCACAGAAAAACTCAACAAGATTAAGAAAGCCCAGCGACAACTGGCTCAAAAGCTTGGCAGAGCTGCAACCGCTGGGGAACTAGCGGATGAGTTAGAACTCACGCCTCGCCAAGTTCGAGATTATTTGGAGCGGGCACGGCAACCGCTATCTCTGGATTTGCGAGTGGGTGATAACCAAGATACTGAACTAGGTGAACTCCTCGAAGACACCGGACCTTCCCCAGAAGATTTTGCGGCTCAATCTTCGCTGCGGGCAGATTTAGAGCGGTTGATGGCTGACCTCACACCTCAGCAGCAGCAAGTCCTAGCCTTACGGTTCGGCCTGGAAGATGGCAAATCCATGACCCTAGCCAAGATTGGCGATCGCCTGAACATCAGCCGAGAGCGGGTGCGTCAGATTGAACGGGAAGCTCTAACCAAGCTGCGTAAGCGCAAAGCTGACATGCGGGAATACATCGCTAGTTAACCGCCTGTTACCCTATAACCTCCAGAGCGGGACAACCCATCGTCTTTGGTTCGGTTCTACCTACTGCCTGAGTTCACTACTCCTGTTAGATTGGATTGTAGAAACTTGTAGAAACGTTAACAGTCAAATAACTTAGACAATTAAGCATCTCCTGCTTAATGTCGAGGCTGTTAAGTTCTACTGTCAGGAGGTCCAAGTTGAATAACTCATCTAACCCATTTCCAGAAGTTTTTGGAAGCAGCACCGAGTCTAGTGACTTGCTGTGGCGTTACGTGCAAGCGATGAGCCCTGAAACGGTCTCACAACTATCCAAACCAACCTCACCTGATGTCTTGCAGGTCATGGAGCGCAATGTCATTGGATTGTTGGGGGGGTTACCTTCAGAACATTTTGAAGTAGAGATCACTACAAGTCGTGAGCACTTAGGTCGTCTTCTAGCCTCCGCTATGATTAGTGGTTACTTCCTCCGCAATGCTGAGCAGCGGATGGCCTTTGAAAAATCTTTGCTTGCTTCTGAAACCTATACTTCTGACGCTGAGTAGGTAGACCACCAGGATTGCCCGTGTCCGCAGTTAACAATAAATCCATTCAACAGAATTCGGTAAATTGGGAAGTCAGTTTGCCGAGTTCTGCTGTATTAGAGTTACGGCGATCGCTTTTGGATTGGTATCACCAATTTGGCCGTGACTTACCTTGGCGGCGCAATCGAGATCCTTATGCCATTTGGATCTCAGAGATCATGTTGCAGCAAACTCAAGTCAAAACAGTCATCCCCTACTATGAACACTGGCTGACTTTATTTCCCACTGTTGCCACCTTAGCAACCGCTGAACAGCAACAAGTGCTAAAAGCATGGCAAGGTTTAGGATATTATGCTCGCGCTCGCAACTTACACCGAGCTGCCAAGGTGGTTGTTGAGCAGCACGGCGCTACTTTTCCCCAAGATTTAGCAGATGTTCTAAACCTCCCTGGCATTGGCCGTACCACCGCTGGCGGGATTTTGAGTGCCGCTTTTAATCAAGCAGTGGCTATTTTGGATGGTAATGTGAAACGAGTGCTAACTCGTTTGGCGGCAATAGAGGTTCCTCCATCAAAGGCAAGCAAACAACTCTGGGAACTCTCTGAGAATCTCCTTGATCCGGAGCAACCTAGAGATTTCAATCAAGCCTTAATGGATTTAGGCGCGACGCTTTGTACTCCCCAAAATCCTGCTTGCCTGATTTGTCCTTGGAGCACTCACTGCCGAGCTTATCAATTCAATCTCCAATCTGAACTACCCATGTCTGAAACTCGCGCCCCTATTCCTCACAAGCTGATCGGTGTTGCCGTGATCTGGAATAACGAAGGCCAAATCCTCATCGATCGGCGCCGTCAAGAAGGATTATTAGGTGGCTTGTGGGAATTTCCTGGCGGTAAGGTTGAGCCAGGGGAAACCATAGAAGCCTGCATTCAGCGAGAAATTCAAGAAGAGTTGGGCATTGAGGTAGCCGTGGGCGATCGCTTGATCACCGTTGACCATGCCTACACCCACTTCCGCGTCACTTTAAATGTGCATCATTGCCGCCACGTCAGCGGGGACCCACAACCGATTGAATGCGATGAAGTCCGCTGGGTGACTTTGGCAGAAATTGATCAGTTTCCCTTCCCCAAGGCGAACGTACAAATCATTGAAGCCTTGCGTCAAACCAGCAACGTCTAACTCATCTACATTCAACCCAATTAGAGTTGGGCAAGGGCGATCGAATCACTGAAAGCCCTTGGCCGATTTCTTTTTGCCTTTGTCTTTCGCCTTAGACTTACTTACTTCAGCTAGCGCCTCCTGAAACAGATCATGTAAGTGCACAGGTACGCTCGCAACTTCTGGTAAATCAGGCTCAAGTGGCTTATCAAACTCTTGCAGCAATCCAGGCAAATCCTGCTGTAGTTGAAACTCTGGCCGCTGTAATACCGTTTGCAGCAAACTTTCTAATTGCTTAGGATACTTCTCAGCCAAACGATACCAGACATAAGCATTAATCTCTGGGCTCTCCAAGTATCGGCGAACCAGCTTATCAGCATTGTCAGCAATACTCAAATCATCAGCGATCAGTAAACTTTCGAATCGATGGTAGGTCGGTAGAAACATTTGACCCCAGCGAGGATGGGCTAATACTGTCACTTTTTCTGCTTTCTTTAGTTCAGCAGGTAGCTCAACCTTAGGCATCACCATTTTCATGGCTTGTGTACTTTCCATGACTTTAGCTACAGCCTTAGCATCAGCTCCTGCTGCCTCTGCTACCAACTCCATTTCAGCTGAGTCTACTCCTGCTTCCGCAGCTATTTCCGCGAGAGACTTAGAATCATCAATGCCAGCATCAGCTAGACGTTGTTGTGTCACCTTCTCCTGCATCTCAGCAATTTTCTTACTGAGTTCATAACCAGACATTGTGACTTCATCACTACCAAAGAAGTCTAGAAAATCCTGATGATATTGTTCTACCGACTGCCAAGATTGCTCTAATAATTCTGGTGCATCACTATAGAGAGCATGTTTATAATCTTGCTTAAAGTTACCGATCGCCACTGCCAACTTAGGTTTACCTAATTTCCCCATTGGAATGCAGGGTCCAGAAAACATCCACTCTGTTTCAGTTAGAGGGGAAATTCGAGCTAGTAAAATATCCCCAGGTTGGAAACGAGACATCTCTTGTTTTGTCGCTTCATTATTAGGCTTAACTACATAATGCTTGGCAGTCAGCCAATTCATTAGCTCAAACCCATCGACAAGAGTCTGCTTAATTTCAAACAATCCGATAAAGCTGTGATGCCAACTTAAAAGCAGGGCGCGATCGCTCTCTGACAACTCCGCTTGATCTTCCAAAAACAAATCAAGCGGAGTTTTATCCTCAACCTTACCCTCGGTCAAAAATGTATCTAACCACAAATTTCTCTGATTAATATCAGGTTGTTGACTGCGTAAATGCTCAGCACTATACACTTCCAGTGCTCGCGCCAACTCCCCTTCCGCTTCCAGGACAAATTCAATCAACGCTTGCTTTAAATCTTTCGCTCGTTCCAGAATGGCATCCACGGTCGTATCTCCCATAAACGATGCCACGATAAGCTTTCCAGTTACTGAGCGTCAAACACCTTTCGGTAGAAACTGTTAGAGGAGAGTAAGCAGACATATTGAGGTTTCACGTCAAGAATAATTGCATCATCCTACGTACTGTCAGTTCCCTAGGTAATACCAATTCTTCAAAGTAGAGCTACAGATGCTACAAAGCTGGTGTGGAGTTCAAGCAATCAATATGGCCGGGGTATACCAGCTAGAGATTACCGAGAGTGAAGCAGAACTCA
>NZ_JACJPK010000083.1:0-11287 GCF_014696035.1 Trichocoleus sp. FACHB-262
CGAGCAAGTGGTAGATTAGCTCTTGGGCGTGGGCAAGAATATCCATTGTTCTTGCAGAGTATTGGTTTCACGCCCCTTCTTCTCACCTTTCAAGCCTTGGTGCAAGATGTGAGGTATGCAATATGCAATATGCAGAAGCTCAAAAGCTGCAATTCTAACCTAGGGTTTTAGTTAGTTTTGCCTTTTATTCGTAAGCAGTGACATGACAGATGGCCCGATTTCTGAACCGAGCCCAGCGATAAGAGTCTTGTTAGTTGAGGATGATGACTTTAATCGATTACTACTGACCGACTACCTCACTCATCAAGGCTACCAAGTGCTGGGTTTGGCAGAGGGTAGTAGCTTTTTCTCAACTCTGGCTCAGTTTCAGCCGCATGTTGTTTTGCTGGACTTGAAGTTACCCGGCATCAGTGGCTACCAACTACTAGAAGCACTGCGACAGAACATAGAGTTTCAACATTTACCTGTCATCGTCTTTACAGCATTCGCCTTTCGAACCGAACGCCAACGAGCACTGCAATTGGGGGTGCAGGGTTATTTTGTCAAGCCGACCCACCCAGAAGCGCTAGTCGCCGCGATTGAAAAAGTTTGTGCTGGATAGTCCTCTCGCCATCGAGAGGAGCTCAGTTCTGGTCTTGGTCTCGTTTTTGCTTTTCGGCAGTAATGAAGTTATCAATGATTTGAGTTAGCTCTTGCATGCTTTGTCGGGTCGATTCGAGCTGTTGCTCTAGGTTTACGACTAAAAGCGTGACCGTTTGGAGTCGGTTGAGCCCAACTTCAAGCGCATCTTTAACCTGGCCCTCAAACTCATCGAGGTTCATAAAAATATTTAGTGAGGTGTTTTTTAGGTTGCCCCGCTTAGGTATATATTACTACGCACACTGAGTAGCTTGGAATCACGATAAAAATCTTAGTCTTGTAGCTTTTAGATCCAGAAAATGCGAATTCTACTAGTAGGTGACGGACAAGCGCGATCGCCTCTAATGAAGCTTTGGTACTAAGTCACTAGTCCTTCAAGCTGCTATTCTCTGCGACGTCGACTAATGAGAATCGCCCCACAGATTGCTAGTAAGCCACCTGTAAAAATGACATTACTTCTTTCCTGGAGAACCGTTTCATATGGCTTGTTATGATATTTCTGAATTGTAAATTTTCCGTCTTCAGAATAATAAGATACTGTTCCAGGTGGTGGGTAGACAGTTCCTAAACCTATTAGTGCTATACCTAATCCAAAAGTAACCCATCCAAATACACGCATTTTCTTAGCTCTTTAAAGCTCTAAGATATTCTGCTGACTCTTCGACTGTCCTACAAGGTGTGACAGAAAACTTAGGCAACCAGACTCAGTATTTGAGGATTGAAGACGATCGCTTTAGATGCCTAATCCTCCCAGCCTTAGTTACTTTTGCTACCTCAAATTTTTCTAGCTACTCTCGAAAAACGTTAACAAAAGCTAACATTTTTAGGCCGATCAGAACTCCCAAAATACTCTCTGTAGTGATTTTCTAGCGATCGCCCCCTTAAAACAGTTGTGTTATCAGTAGTTGTTTAATTTGCTACCCTGCGTCACCTCAAGACACTGATAGTAAAAGCTAATATCTTAAGGTCAGTAGGCTTTAGCTAAAGTTGATGAGCCATCGCCTCTAAAGCTTTACCTGTTTTATGCCTGTTTTATGCCTGTTTGTAGCTTTTGAGAATTCCGAACAATTCGGAATGATTCCGACTAAACGCTGAATCCGTTGAAGCCATTGGCTTTGCTTCTGCTCACCCCCCCTAGCGTCGTTATCTTCCTGCTCTCAAGTTCGCTCTCATGACTTTATAGATGGTCAGGTCAGGATCAGAGTCATTGTAGAAGTGATTTTGCATCCCTTCTCTACGTTGGTTCAGTGCTTGCTCAATCCTCTGTAGCACTGCGGTTGCTTGCTTAAATTCGCCGAGAGAGACGGTGGAATTGACACTTATCCCTCTTTTGTCACTCGCGAAAAACAATAAATAACAGTGATACAAGAGCACTGTTTCCACCAATTCATCCAAGCATTGTCCAACAAATTTTGGTGATTTCAGCCATTCTCTGGCAGGTCAGGTATTCTCTAGCAGGAGTGACAAAAGAGGGGTAATGAACGGCTCGTGGATCTCGTAACTAACAATGATCGCTTCGCCTTCATTACTCGCATCATCCGCAACCACTTTGATGCTTGCTGGAAAATCGATGAAACCTGGACTCCTGAGGATGGTTGCCCGTTCTAACTAGTCACAAAAAAGCGATCGCTCCTGCATCTACCAAGCGGGGCGAGCGCTCCAGTACTGAAATTCTTGCTCACGCTACAGCGAACCCCAATGGCACTTCATCTGTACCGCTACGCGATCGCCCGCAGCTTCTCACCTTCATCATTCATGACCTTGGAAGAGCAACGTTAAGTCGCGATTGCCTTTGTCCGACTCATTGTTCTGTGGCTCTGTGACATCGGTGAACCGCAACAAGCCTAGTCCAGATACATAGTCCCCTGCAGAAACATTCAACCCTGAACTTACAAGACTTACTCCCGTTGAACTAATTGATTGCTTCCTCAACTCATTCTTTAGCAGCTGATTAGCTCCTAATGATTTGGGGTATCGGCTAAGATTGAAACATCATTTGTCTCCTGCTCAGTGCTTCACTAGTGCATCTTGCAGTTCATAACTGAGAAATAGGCAACCTCCCCGTCAGGCAACGACTAGTCGTTGAACTAGGCATCACTCACCCATACTCATTCACAAGTTTGGCTCTCAACTGACCCATTACCCCAAAATGCTGCATAACCACAACAGCCCTCATGCGAATCAAATCGGTGTTCTGTATAGACACGGTGATGTGTTAATCAGGCGGATTGCTAGCTTACCGATGGGGGTTCAAAGGCGGGAAGGAGCCACTCTAGCGGAGGGTGAACTGACGGGACACAGCCATCGCCTACAAGAGGCCAATGCCGTTCAGTTATGGGTGCAAGGTAATCATCTGTTTCTAGAAGTTAAGGAATCCAGCGCCACTTTGGTTCATGAAGAGCATCAGGCCATTGAATTACCCCAAGGGCTTTATCGAGTTTGGAGACAGCGGGAATATCGACCTGATGCCTATGTAGAGGTCATGGACTAATGCGCTATCTGCTATCAAACGGGCGGGTGCCGAGAAAATCAGCCAAGCCAAGCCTCAGGCCCAATGAACCGGTATCGAGCGATCGCGCTCGTAAGCTGATTCTAGAGCATCGAGCTGGGGATGGCCTCAGGGTTCTGGGACCTCTAGATTTGCGTGGAGAACCCAGCCTCTACTCGCTCCCTGAGAATTTAACTTGTGAGAGCTTGGATATCAGTGATTGTGTCAACCTCACAACGCTCCCTTTAGGGTTACATGTGACCCATTGGATTGAGTTGGCGGGAAGTGGCATCACTCGCTTACCCAAAGGACATGGTTTTGTTCTGCGCTGGCGTGGCGTGCAGGTCAGCGATCGCCTTGCCTTTGAGCCACAGTTGATGACAGGGCAAGATATCCTCAACACCGAGAATGTTGAGTTACGCCGGGTACTGATTGAGCGGTTGGGATATGAGCGGTTTTTACAGCAAGTGGGAGGGGTGATCCGCGATGCCGATACAGATAAGGGAGGCGATCGCCAACTTATCTGCGTCGCTTTTGAAGATGACGAACCGCTCATGGTCTTAAGGGTCACTTGTCCTTCTACAGGGCACATCCATATCCTGCGGGTTCCACCTGATATGCGGAGCTGCCATCAAGCCGCCGCCTGGGTTGCAGGCTTTGACAATCCAGACGACTACCAGCCGTTGATTGAGGCTTAACTGGGGCTCAATTAACGGCTAGTAGGTGATGCACAGCAGCACCAATCTAGGAAGCTAGAGCCGGTTGCACAAACCGCTTGATTTCCCCACAGGCGATATAGGACTTGCCATCGGGTGCTGTCTTCACTTCATCGACGACATACAGCATTCCCTCCTCCCGGATGGAGCGAGGGAAGCGCATATTCCAATCTGGCTCATAGGCATCGGAGACCACTCTAGCGCGGAGTTTACTGCCCTCTTTGACACATTGGACTAGCACACCATTGCCGACCGCATCGGTGGTGGAGAGATCCGCTGCACTTGCAGGTCCGGTCGAAGCTTTACCTGTACTTACTGGTCTGGAGGAGCGAGCCGCCACAAAGATATCCACTTCACCCGGCTTAGTGAAGCGAGTAATGTCACCTTTGACTCGATAAAAGCTGAGATCGCTGGATAGTTCTAGCCCTTCGACGACATAACGCGCTCCCTCAGCCCGAATAGCTCGAGGAAACTGAATATTCTTGGTTCCGTCATAACCTTCAGATATGACTTTGACTCGCAGCTTACCGCCTTCACGAACGCAGTGCAGTTCCACCCCAGAACCCACTTCGCTCACGGTGGGCATGGCGTATACTTCCTCACCCGCCGTGACCCCACGGCCTGCAAGATCACTACGATTACGACTCATCGTCTGATAAGTCTGATCCCGCAATTCCTTACGCCCAGCATTGCCTAAAGCTTTTTGAGCGATGCGACCGGCAAAATACTCTAGCTGGTCGATCTCTTCAGCAATCTCGAAATTCTCATTTAATCCTTGCTGGCGCAGGTCTTGGATCAAGTCGCGGAGGATTTGTTCAGCTTCTGCATGTCTACCCTGTTCAGCCAAATCAAGAGCGGTCTCTTTGGCCTTAGCAATGGTCAGGCGGCTTAACTCTAGAATAATATGACTCGAAGCCGCCATTGCCGCTTCTTCGACCGTCCCAACTCTAGCCACCACTTCTGTGATTCCTGACACGCTCTGAATCAGGTCATCTTGGACCACATCCGCACTGTAGTGCAACTTCATTAGGGGCAGCTCACTTCCAGGAAGGGCCGCGATCGCCGCCTCAGAAATAGCTAAACTCAAGCCCAAGAGTTTGTCTTCGCCCTCATAAAGCTCTCCTAAGGAGAGCACCGTTGCCCCAGCGTCATTCTGGCTCACTTTAGCGAGGCTCAAGGTATCAACTAAGCTGACTCCTGCCGCTAACTCCAGCGTCACAAGCAGATTCTGGCCTACCACTGCCCGGAGGCTGTCTAGCTCAATACTAAATACTTCAGCCGCTTCATCAATGCTCTGAATAAAGTAAAAGTTACCATTGGCAGCCCTAGCCATGCCAATTAAAAGATCTTCGTTGAAGCCCTGAGCAAACCCCAGGGTGGTGGTGACAATGCCTGCTTCTGCTTTTTGCCCTGAAGTTGCCGTCAATACTTTGGGGTCTTGAATCCCCATGTTGGCATGGCCATCGGTGAGCAGCAGGACGCGGTTGATTTTTTGCGGGTCCAGATGGGCTTTTACATACTCGCAACCTTTGAGCCATCCTCCTGACAAGTTGGTAATACCACCAGCTTGTACCCGACGAATCGCAGTTTTGAGCCCAGCTTTGTCCGTCACGGACTGAGGGGAGACAGCAGTATCCACCGCATCGTCATAAACGACCACGGAGAGCGTATCTTCTGGCTCTAGTTGATCCACCACCGACTCAGCGGCTTTGAGGGCGTGATGTAGAGGAGCACCTGCCATGGAGCCTGAGCGATCGATCACTAAGGAAAGGTTCAGCTGCCGTCGAGCAGACTCAGGGGTATCAGCCCGAAACCGCAGGAGCACGTTCGTCTTTAATGCAGCGCCCATGGGTAGGATAGCCTGATCAAAGTCGTAACTCATCTGAATCATTGCGTCTTCCCTCTCCATCTGCCCAGGACAAATTACAAGCCTAATGTGCCCAATTCCGCAGCAGGCTTCACATCGCCTCCAGAATGGGATTGAACCGGCAACACCTTCTTGACCCTAAGGGACAAAGGCAAGCTTCGACCCATTTGAATTCCTACAAGGTATTGAACTTAGGCTTCATCTCTAGTCTGCTTTTTGTTCTTTGTCTAGCAGCAGCTACAAAACGTTCAATTTGTCATAGAATCAGTCAAATAAAGTGATTTTTTAACACAAAAATCAAGGTCTTGAGAAGAATATGATCATTGCGATCGCGAATCAAAAAGGTGGGGTAGCAAAGACAACCTCCACGATCGCGTTAGGAGGTTTACTAGCAGAGCAAGGTTCTTGTTTAGTTGTTGACTTTGACCCTCAGGGCAACTTAACCACTGGGCTAGGAGTGAAAATTCAACCTGATCAGAAGACGGCTTATGAAGTCCTGATCGATCGCAAGCAACAAGCAGCCGCAGCGATCGTTGAAACTAAAGCAGGCATTAGTCTATTACCCGCTGACATTTCCCTTGCCACTGGAGAGAAGCAGATCCTAACGGTGGCAGACAATAGCCGAATTCTTAGAAAGAAGTTAAACCCATTACGTCAAGACTATGAGCATATTTTGATTGACTGTCCTCCTAGCTTAGGAATGCTGACACTAAATGCTTTAATGGCGGCAGATACAGTCTTAATTCCAGTTCAGTGTCAATTCTTTGCGCTTGAAGGGTTGCGACAACTGCTAGAAACCATCGATGGTATCCGAGATGAGGACACTCACCCAGAATTACAAATCTTGGGGGTTTTGCCAACTATGGCTGATCGCACGCTCACGACCCAAGATGCTCTCAAAACCCTACAAGCTAAGTTAACAGGCATCAAAATTTTTGAACCTGTCCCTAAATCAGTTCAGTTTCCAGAGTCAAATTTAGCCCGAGAACCCATCCATCAATACACCTCTGAGCAGAAACTAACCTCAGCGTATCGAGCAGTCGTTCAAGCAATTGTGGAGCAAGTGTGATATGGCCAAAAAACGCTTGTCAATGGCGGATGAAATGGAGTTTCCCAATAAGACAAGGCAATTTCTTGACTTTGTAGGAGTGACGCCTAATGTTCTGCTTCAAGAGCAAGAGGTAGGACCCAGCGATCAATATTTGTCGCTGGCTCAAATCCATTTACCTCCGCAGCAGCCTCGGCGCTATTTTTCACCTCAAGCAATGGACAGTTTGGTTGCTTCAATTCGTGAGCATGGTATCTTACAGCCACTATTGGTTCGTCCGTCCTTAGAAGGTGGGTATGAACTGCTTGCTGGGGAACGTCGCTACAGAGCAGCTCAAACCCTCAAGCTTGAAAAAGTGCCAGTTCTAATCCGAGATCTTGCAGATCAAGATGCAATCCAAGTAGCGCTTCTAGAAAATCTGCAAAGAGAGGATCTCAATCCAATTGAGGAAACAGAGGCAATCCTACAACTACTCTCAATTCGTTTAGAGTGCTCACCAGAAGAGGCCGTCTCTCTGCTCAATCACGTTGCCAATCTACAAAAACAAGGTACTGAAATTACGAACAACGTTGTTCGTAGCCAATGGGAGCTTGTAAAACAAATCTTTTCGGTTATCGGCAGATTAAGCCCAGATAGCTTCCGTAGCCACCGTTTACCCTTACTCAATTTACCTGAAGACGTTCTCCATGTTTTACGGCAAGGCCAGCTTGAGTATACAAAAGCGCGAATAATTGCTCAGGTAAAGGATGCACAAGAGCGACAACAGCTGCTTGCCGAAACTTTAGAGCACAATATTTCAGTTAGAGAGATCAAAAAGCGCATCCATGAAATCCAGCCTGCTAAAACTACAGGCGTTCCAAGCGCTTTACCAAACCGTATGAAGGATGTTTACCGGCGGGTTAGGCAAGCCAAGATTTGGGAAGATCCAAAAAAGGCAAAAGCACTAGAGAAATTGTTAGGACAGCTTGAGTCATTGGTGGAGTGAAATTTGTACTGCTGTTTTTGCCATGAGGGAAATAGTCGCTGCTCATGGAAAGTAAGTTTTAGAATTGAATAGTGCAAACGAACTAATTGTCCAAGCGGCGCTTGGACGATTGAGTTACTAGGCTTTATCCACGGTAGAAGTAAATCTGCGACTGCTACATAAGTTGATCAATCGTATGAACTCAGACAGTGAATAGTTTGTCATCCAATGATTATGAAAAATTTCTGCGGGACCTGAAAGAACGGATTCGCAGCGCTCAGATTCGAGCGGCCTTAGCAGTTAATAAGGAGCTAGTGCTACTTTATTGGCAGGTCGGCAAAGATATTTTGAGTCGGCAACAGCAAGCTGGTTGGGGTGCAAAAATAATCACTCAATTAGCGGCAGATTTAAAGCGAGAACTTCCAGATATCAAAGGCTTCTCTCGCTCCAACCTCCTCTATATGCGAGCATTTGCTCAAGCATTTCCTGATGAATCAATCGTCCAAGATGTGCTTGGACAAATTACTTGGTATCACAACATTAGCCTGCTCGACAAACTCAAAGATGCTGAAGAGCGAGTTTGGTATGCAAAGCAAACAGTTGTACACGGCTGGAGCCGTAATGTGCTAGTTCATCAAATTGAAAGTGGGCTCTATCGAAGAATGGGAGGTGCCATCACGAACTTTGACCGCGCCCTACCCCAGCCCCAATCAGACCTAGCTCAACAATTAATCAAAGATCCCTATCATTTTGACTTCTTAAGCCTTAGCCAAGACGTACAAGAACGGGAGTTAGAAACTGCTCTAGTCGAGCACATTCGAGATTTTTTACTAGAGTTAGGCGTTGGTTTTTCTTTTGTTGGGAGCCAGTATCGCATAGAAGTAGATGGTGATGACTACTACATCGATTTACTGTTTTATCATCTAAAATTACGTTGCTTTGTAGTGATTGACCTCAAAGTTAAAGAGTTTCAGCCCGAGTTTTCAGGCAAAATGAGTTTTTATATCTCAGCCGTCGATGACTTATTACGGCATAGAGATGATAACCCCACCATCGGTATCATCCTTTGTAAAGGTAAGAAGAAGACAGCTGCTGAGTATGCTTTGCGAGATGTAAATAAACCAATTGGAGTATCAACTTACCAGTTACGGAATTCTTTGCCAGAATCGTTACGAGGAAGTTTACCAACTCCAGAGCAATTGGAAATGGAATTGGAAAGCATTTTACAAGGAATTGAAGCTTCGCCATCTGAGGATAGTGATTAAGCCAGACAGAATTCTTCAATCATCTTGACTCTAAATATAGTGAACTCGATCGTAGAGAACCTACTCAGCAAACACTAAGAGATTCATGCTCAACTATCGACCTTGGAAGTAGATGAAGAAGTTTTTGAAAGGCGATCGCCTTCCACCTTCTCTAATCCATCTAGAAGCAGCCGCCTCAGCTTTTGCGCTAGAGACAGCTCAGTCCACAGCGGATTATCCGAGTACACCTCGTCAATTCGCTCTCTGAGTCCTTCAATGTCTACCGTTACCCGATCTGCCACAGTACCTGGTTAGCCTGAATTTATTACCCACAGCTTAACTTATTGGTTGTACCTCAACTTCATGTTCATTAATGTGATGCAGTTTGCATTGGAGTACTGTATGCTGTATTCATGGGGACAGTCACAGACTCTCGTCTCAGCTTCCACTCAAGCAACAGACCTACGAAGCATGGGAATGTCTCAGCACCCTTAATGGGACAGTTGTACAACCGCACTTCAAAGCTGGAATGAAGCCACAGTTTACCAACTTGAGCAAAAGCAGACTTGGATAAGGTTCTTATCAGGTTCACAGCCTGCAATTGCTATGATGCTTGCCTCGATGCCTATAACCTCCTTCTCTCCAACTTCAACTTCACACTCAAGCGTTGAGAGATGAGTACCACCTCATCGTTGAGGAGTTTCTCGCCATCCTAAGGACGCTGGAGCGCATCAAACTCGGCTTAAAGCAACTGTTCTTTTTCACCTTCACTTCATCAGAACGGGAGGATGGCTGAGTTCGTCCAGTCTTCAGAAGGCTCGTTTTTCTTTCTTTCCGTTGAAATTAGAGGCGATCGCGGGGCAGATCAGGTAAACTACCATCATCGAAAATCACTAGCACAGGGGAGAGTGGACTCGATGCATTCTAAGTTTTTCTCGGTCGGGATCGCAATTGAGGTGATGGCTATGTTCTAGGGGGTCCTAGAAAGCCAAAAACCCCAACTGGTGGAACAGAAGGGGTCACAAGGCTGAATTGGTTGTTTTTAGGGATAGAGGGGACTCTAACTTGTATGCTTGCCGGCTGCAGTTAGGTCGCCCACATCGTTATGCGCCTATATTAACTCGATTTGTCACGGAATTCAATTGGAATTTACATAAAGTTCTGCTTTAGAATTCGAATTGCTTTCGCCTCAATTAAGGTTTTCATTGTCATAGCGCATAACTCTCTATCCCTTACTTAGTAAGGATTAGGGAGCTTTATCGTGAATATTCAAGCTTTGCTGAAAACTCATCCTGGGGAAGCACCTCGGGATGCGGATTCGGTTCATATCCAACCCCCACATTGGCAAGAGTGGCTCAAGAGTGGGGTTGACCCCAAACTGATTGCTAGGAACGTTCGGAGTTTAAGGGGGGAAACTCCTTACGACTACCTTTGTTACTCCACTCAACTTGAGCGCACTAACGCCGGACGACTCGCCACGCGGCTGATGCGACAGTACGCTCATGTCGAGTTCGGCGGCTGGTGGTGTAATGGCTTGGACCCTCTGGATGCTTGGCGGCCGATGCTTTGGGGTTGCTTCAAACCCAATCGTCCCCGTATCGACTTAGAGAAATCTAAGGTCATTAAGTACGAGCATCCCCCAAAGCTGCCGACCCGCGCTTTCTTCCTCAACCTGCCTCCGCGTCTCTGGCTGGAAGTCGCAACTCGCTATGGAGTGGGTCCCACTGAGATGGGGGATGGGGAAGATGCTCAAGTCGTTGCAGCTGAGACCGCCTCAGGGTTTTGGCAGTGGGTGCTAGAGCATCCTGCCATCCCAATCATTCTGGTCGAAGGGTCCAAGAAAGCGGCTTGTTTACTCAGCAATGGCTATGTGGCGATCGCCCTGCCTGGCATCTTCAACGGTCGGCGGGTGCTGCGCGATGAAACGGGTCAAATCTGGGCCGAGTCCTTGATCCCAGAACTCGCTCTATTTGCCGTCCCTGGTCGCCGCTTTTACTTCTGCTTCGACCATGACCGCAAACCCAAAACCATCAAAAACGTCAACCTTGCCATTTTCAAAACTGGCAAGTTACTGGAGCAACAAGGCTGCGAGGTACAAGTCATCTGCTTGCCCGGGCCTGAGAAAGGGGTTGATGACTTTGTCGTCAGCCGAGGCACTGAAGCATTTCAAACCCTCTATTCTCAAGCGGCCTCTCTCAGCCACTGGCAGTGGGTGCAACAACAGCGGCAAAAGCTGACTTACTCTCCCAGCTTAGTTCTCAATGCTCCTGACTTGTCCCAACTTCAGTTCCCTGCCCTTGCATCTTCTGATGCCAGTCCTG
>NZ_JACJPK010000084.1:0-9438 GCF_014696035.1 Trichocoleus sp. FACHB-262
TGAAGCTATTTGACGATGAGGTGATTCTGATTGTCTCTATTTTTGTCGGTGTAGGTTTCATCCTAGCTGGGTTGATTGCGGCTCCGCCGCCGCTGCAAATTCCGATTGAAATCACATCAGTGATCGTCTTGTTCAATGTTTGTATGGTGTGTATTCAACGGGGCGATCGCTCTTAAAGCGCTCTCTACAACCTATAGCTAGGGAGCGCTTCATTATTTTTAGGGAAGGTCTGCGAATCCTCTACTCCCGCTCCAAACAAACAAATGAACTCTTAGTTGACACCCTTGTCCTCTAGGTCAGTGGCGATCGCCTCAATCTCCATCTCTAGTTGTTCTGCGGAGGGGAGGTTGTTTCGGAGGGGCTCGGGAAGGGTTTCGCTGAGTTGAAAGGTTGAAACACCGATTGGCTTACCCATTTCTTGAAGCGCATACTCCACAGTTGTTTTGCTCTTGCTGCGGCACAGAATGATGCCAATCGTCCGGTTGTCGCTAGGAGCACGAAGGAGGTTATCCACTGCTGCAACATAGAAATTCATTTTGCCGCTGAATTCGGGTTGAAACTCACCCATCTTGAGGTCGATCACCACGTAGCAGTGAAGTTTAACGTGGTAGAAGAGGAGATCAAGTTTGTATTCCTTATCATCCACCTCGATCGGATATTGGTTACCGAGAAAAGCAAAGCCTAATCCGAGCTCTAGTAGGAAGTCGCGAATATGTAAAACGAGTGCATTTTCTAGCTCTCGCTCTTGAGCATCCTTACCCAAGGTGAGGAAGTCTAGATGATAGGGGTCTTTGAGTAAGCTCTGAACTAAATCAGATTCCTCTTTAGGAAGAACTCTTTGGAAGTTGGTAGTTGCGCCACCAATTCTTGCTTTCAACCCTGTTTCGATTTGCAGGACTAAAACATCCCGGCTCCAACCATTTTCGATCGCTTGTTGGGCGTACCAAAGCCTTTCGTCCGCGTCTTTGAGTTTTTCGAGTAAGGCAATGTTGTGACGCCAAGGCAATTGTGCAACGCTGCGTTGCACAACTTCTTCATCTGAATAGGCTTCCGCAAAGGTTCGCATGTATTTGAGGTTGCGAGAGGAAAAGCCTTTCATCTCTGGGAATGCCTTGGCCAGATCTCGACTCAGTTGGTCAATGACTTTAGTGCCCCAGCCTTCTTCACGTTGCCTTGCTAAGATAGACTGACCGATTTGCCAGTAGAGCAGAATCAGCTCACGGTTGATGGCGATTGAGGCTCGAAGTTGAGCCGAGCGAATCTGATGTTTGAGGTCAGTGAGGAATCGGTCGTAATTGAAGGGTACAGGGGAGGACAGGGAGTCAGTCACGATCAAACTTCGCCGATTAGTTTTAAAGGGTTTCGCAAAAGAAGTAGACAGTTCAGCTTCGATTGGCTTGCCTAGTTTGTAGCGTGTCTAAAGTCTCTTTTGGAGCCTGTTGGTATTGTTCCAATAACTGAGCGATCGCTGCTTCTACTAACACTTCCTTATAAGGCGCATTCTCTTTGCCTAACTCCAGTTGCAACTTGAGGTGAAAGGTGTCTAGTTCCTTGAGTAATGTCTCATCAAGTTGAAAAGTCGCTTTTTTCAACTTCTTAGGTTGTTGGCTTCCTGACTTGTTGTCTGGTAGAGATATTGGTTGAGTATTGGATTGCTTTTTCCGGTTGTCAGCAGATGGGCTGACTGAAATTGTTGGCTCTGTTGGGTGGCTGTCGTCTACAACTTGCTGACTTTCTTGCTGGTTGACTTGTTGACTTGTTGTCTGGTCATCTGGTCTGACTTCTACAGAGTCGAAGTATTCATCCGCTTTGCTGCGAGGAAGATTGATACGATCGCTGGTTCTAGGACGTTGTCTAGGCATGGTTAGGACTCCGATTGAATCGCTTGGATAACGCTTCGATAGGGCTGCACAAGTCGCCACTCTCCGGCGTATTGGTGAATGGGTTCTCCAGCTAGATTAGATTCTGCAAACTTCACAGACTTAGGGACCGGGTCAAAAATTCTGATTGCTTCCAGTTGATTTTTGAGAGTGCTGAGTACGTCCTGGGTCATGACTGTGTTCTTCTCGGCCATTGTTGGCAGAACACCCAAAATCTGTAGATTCGGATTGAGCCGTTTTTTGACACTTTGAATCGTATCTAGGAGTGCTTCGAGTCCTTTAAGGGCAAAAAACTGGCATTGAACTGGAATTAACAAGCGATCGGCAGCCGCTAAGGCATTCACTGTCAGGAGTCCTAAGCTAGGGGGACAGTCGATCAAGATGTGTTGGTAATGAGATTGAGCTGGCTCTAAACGTTCTTTGAGGATGTAGAAGTTCCCCACTTTACTGAGCAGCTCGGTTTCTCCTTTGGCAAGGGAGATGTCAGCAGGGAGTAGATCGAGGCCAGATTTAGTTTTGATGACTGCATCTAAAGCTTCAGCTTGCTCGGTAATAACCTCGTAAGCCGTGAGTTGATCATCAGTTACGTTGACCCCTAGCCCAGTTGTGAGGTTGCCTTGAGGGTCAAGGTCGATGGCGAGGCAGGAGCCTTGCTGAGCTAGAAGACCTCCAAGGGCAAGAGTTGAGGTGGTTTTAGCGACTCCACCTTTTTGGTTGGCGATCGCAATAATCATAGAGAGCATCAATGTGGTTGATTACTAGCTTGCCAGCAAGTTAACCAGTTAACAAGTAAACTTTTTAACCATCTAACAAGTTGAACAGTTAACTTGTTGACTTCCTGTATTCCTGTCAACCTAACTTGATGAGCTTAATGTAGCTTGCCCAGGAGGAGCCATAGGTTAATTGTTTTAGGCTTAGTTGACTTGTCAACAAGTTAACTTGCTAGGAAGGTGTCAAGCTAAATGGTTGGGAAGTTGACTTGTTGTTTTATAGCTTGGTAACCACGTTGGACTGACTGCTAACGCGATCGCTTCTTGTGTTGTTTCTGGGGTGGAGTGCGGTGAGCGCCGAAGTACTTTTCGCTGCAGTAGCGGAGCCAAACTCGCAGGACTTGGGGAATTTGGTCTTTTTGCTCCGGAGTCAGGGTATTGTACAGGGCTAAGGCGCGATCGCGTTCTCGACGGCAGGCAGTGTTGTTGTGGGCATCCCAGTGACTTCTAGCTACGCGAATGCGACGACAGACTTCTTTGATGAGTTCTGGTTATCTCCACACAATCCGGTCAAACCTCGCTGGATTCGCCGCTGTATACCTGACCGTATGCTGAATATTTTTATGTCCTAAATACTCCTGAATATCCCGAGTCGGCAATCCCTGCTCTGCCAGATAATACCCGCAAGAATGACGCAACATATGTGGATGCACAGGCAGAGGAAGATCAGCTAGCTCTCCAGAACGCTTCATCATTTTTGAGATCGCCCCCGTCGTCAGCCTCGTGCCTCGCTCATTCACAAATAGAGCATAGCTGCCCGAGTAGCGTTCTCGCAGCAACACCAACGCTTCCAGTTCATCCGGTTGCAGGCGATGCACCCCACTATTACTGCCCTTGAGACGAGCGATCGCAATACATCGCTCTTCCAGCATTACCGCATCCCACTTCAGCAAACAAGCTTCCCCTACTCGCAGCCCGTGGCGGAACATCAGCAACAACAACGTGCGATCGCGCAGGGGATGTCTGCCGCGTTGGCCGGCTGCTTCAATCAGCCGCTGCACCTCTCTGGGAGTCAAGTATTCGCGGCTGCGGTAAGTGAGATTGGGTTGTCTAGAGAGCTCAGTGGGGGAGGACATAGAGCCATTTTAGAGCCACTGTCCGTAAAAAGTACATTTTACGGACAGTTTTTGTTATATCGAAAAAGGTCAATTTTACGATGTATAGGGGTCAAAGCATTGAATTTGCGTTGTTAGTCGTCAACCTTTAGCTTCTGTACTACTCAGGCTTAGAAGCTGAAGTGAAGAGCCTCTCAATTACCTTGGCATTCTCTTCATCCCAAAGTGGTTGGGGGTAGCCAAGTTGCTCAAGTGCAGTCCTCTATGTAGCAAAATCCCCCAGTTGCGGATACGTCACTAGGGGATAAAGAAAATCTGGGGAGTGAACTGCTAGCAGCTTAGCAATGTAGATCACCCCAATTGTTTATGCAGCAATCTTGCGCTGTTGCTTGCGCCGTGAAGCAGCAATACCAACTCCTGCTAACGCTAGCCCTGCGAGGGTTGTAGGCTCAGGGACAGCTTCTGCTGAGCGCTCCGTAATACTAACTGCTCTTGCGGATGCACTCGAATAATAGTTGTAATTGTTGTCGTGTTGGTAGGTGTAGCCGTAATCGCTGTTTAAGGCGGGACTCCCATCTACACCAGTGTCATAAGCATATAAGTAGGAATACTGGCTCTGAGCGCTGAACCCTAAATTTAAGAAGTTGGCGACATTGCCGTACAAAGGCTGGTAATATCCTCCTGCTGGAAAATCATAATTATCCAAATACATATGGCTGAGGTCAGATTTTCCAAAGGCTGTGCCTTTGTGAGTAAAGCTGGCATCTAGTAAGCTGCTCAAAGACCAATTTTTGTAGCTATAGCTGTAATCACTACCCCAGTACGGGTCTTGGTATTGGTATTGGTAATCCGGAGTATCATCCACCTCAAACCAACCTGTTGTGGCGGTGTTGTCATCCCACTGGATATTGAAGTCGTAAAAGCTAGCGGCTTGAGCAGAACCCGCTTGCAATAAATTGGCACCCAGCGCTAAGCCAGCAGCAACAGTTGCGATCGAGCGAATGAATGGAAACATCGTTGGAATTTTTCCTGAGTATAGTTGTTGTTGTAATAAGCACACATACCACTTAGGCTCACAATACACATTCCTTGGGCACTATCAGCGCCCTTCTTCTCCTCCTCATGGAGTTTTCACTGAATCAACATCCTCGCCTAAAGTAAGTTCGCCCCTGATATTTGCGTGTTTATTAATACCGCTACATATCCGTGTTCGGCAAAGGTGCAACCAGACGGACGATCACGACTCTCAACTATTGTGTTGTTGTGCGAACTGGCGTGATGAAATAACTTGTTTCGGATGTAAGTAAGGTGATTGCGCTCTAAACAAAGCTGATTCATTCAGCTTGATTAGTAACTCGTGGCTTCCTTTGATAGGCTAAGAATTCTTTTACAGCAGGGATAAAGCCGAGAGAAATAGCGAGAGCAATATATAAAATTCCCATCCCTGAAACAAGGGGAGGGGAGATAGCCCCTAGCGCTATAAGGATTAATCCACCCATTGTTAAAAGAAAGACGGCAAGCCACTTAGCCCAACGCATTCCCAGCCAGACGCAATACGAAAGAGCAGCCGTTAAAGCAAGGCGGACAACATCTTCAATCGGGATTCCACCACTATTGAGCCTCAATGTGAGGATATAAAGCTCAGGCGCAAGGGTCAGTACTCCTATGGCTATCAAAATCGCTCGTCCAATTTGCTGTGTTTTAGTCATTAGGCTCCGTACTTTGCACTACATTAAGTAATCCCATCTAAGCTTCTTCTACCTCTTCACCAATCGATCGCTTTGGTTCCAACAAGATCAGAGATAGCCTCAATCACCCAACGCCCCATCGCCCCGGCCTGGGTGACCACTGCCCCCACTCCTTCTTCAGGATGGGGCAATGCTGGTTGATCTTTAGTGGTGTCATCAATTTGTAAGTTAGTGACTTCTTTATTACAAATCGAGGACACGGAGCCATAAAGCCTGCGTCGAGCTGCTTCAAGCAGCCGAGCCCGAACCGGATTCACGCTGAGATCAATCCGATAGACGTTGTCTCGTTTTTCCTCCCGCCTACCAGGTCGAGCCACGAGTTGGATCTCACCAAGCCAATCAATCCTTCTTGTCCTTATCGATCGCCATCTTTTTCAGCAGCTTATGAGCAATCTCCACCGGAGTTTGCTCTAGCTTAATTTGCAATTGCAATTGGTAATAAATTTCGTTGGCATAACTGCTGTAGCAATTTCTTTATATAAAAACTATTTTTCTCTTGAGGAGCTTCTAGCTATCCTTAGTTTCCAGCTCTTCAAAAGAGATTTTTCTTAGTTTCCCTTCTACTAGTCGAAAGCCTTGCTCATCAATCAACTCAAAGGCGGCTTTCACCAATAGCGTGACTTGTCGAGCAATAGGCCGCTCTTCTTGATCAGCCATTTGCTCTAGTCGCTCATAGGTCTCCGCATCAAACGGGACAGAGATTCGCTCGTCTTTTCGTGGCAAGTCGTTAGTTACCAAATCACGCATCTCATTTTACTCAAAAGCATCAATTTCTAAAGAATAGCTTCATTTGGATGCCAGTGGATGCCAAAAGATGCCAAATCTGATAAGCTTTTATTTGTCTAATCGCACGGTAAAAGCACGTTTAATTGCACAACGGCTGTGCGATCGCTGTACACGCACAGCACAGGCTGAAAACTAGAAAAATCAAGGATTCTAAGGAATGAGCACATATGGAAAACGTAACAATGCACGTTCGCTTGCACCCTGGTAGCACGCCTAGCCGCACATCTACCGCACAATCCGCACGGTACACCGCACAGCAGATTGCAGATGAGCACAGTGTCAAAGAGGTGACGATTAGGACCCGCTGGTTTAGTTGGCTGGCTCAAGTTGCACCAGAACCATTGTTAAAAGACAAAGACGGCTTCACCGAGCTGGCGCGATCGCTCTTCTCTGACTTCGCCCAGCGAGTAAAAACCGAGGGCATGAAGTCTAAAGATTGGGTGATCGATGCGAAGTCTCGCTACTCCCAGGAGTGGGCCAGCGCTGGAGTGATTGAGGGGGAGCTGCTACCGCCAGAAGTAGGAGGAGCGCTTGCCACGCTGCAAAACAAAGCAGGCAGTTTGCAGCAAAAAGGCCAAGAGCTTGTAGAGCGGTTGCAACGTCTCAACGAGCAAGCCGCTGCAACTTCGACGGATTTCTCTCAAGGTGAAATCAACCTTTACCGAGCCAGAGGCGCTGTGCGTGGCATGGAGCGGTTCGAAGTCGAGGTGACAGCAGAACTCGAAACTTATAACCAGTTGAGACAACAGTTTCTAGAAACTGGAAGCTAGGGGCAGTGATGAAACAATTTGCCTTGGGGCTGCTAGCAACAACCGTGCAGCAATGCCAGCAAGATATTGGTGCAGAGCTGGGCTTCAGCAGTCCCGCAATTGCCAACAACCCCTATGCAGCTAGCCCAGTTCAGGACCACTGCCAGATGGTCGATCCGGAAGCCACGCTTTCACGAGAACAATTGAATCGCCTGATTCACCTTGCAGGAGGTAACAGCACCGATGCCATGCGAGATCTAGCAGGCTTGCCTTATTGCTTTGTTGGCAACGTCGAATATTTCCCGCTAGAAATCGATCGCGAAACCTGGATCGGCATCAGGTACAACACTGCCGGGATGTACGAAGGCTACAGCTTCAGCACTAGAAACAATTAATTTTCGCCATCAAAGGAGTCCCTATGTTTAGGCAAAAAGTAGCGATCGCCCTCGCTGCTACCACAGCAGCTCTGTCAATCCCACAACGAATGGAGGCTACCCCTGCGGCTTTAGTTCCTGCTGTAGCTGCATGTATGAGTACGCCTCAGTGTGTGGTTGCAGTAGTAACCGTTGGAGGAGCTGTTTACTGGCAGGTCAAGCACACTTTGGAAAACCCAATCCTGATTCCTATGCCCGTTTTGGATGACCCAGAAGCTGAAGGCGAACAAGAAAACTGGATTGATTATGTGTGGGCAGATAGCGTCGCAGAAGCTCAGAAAAAGTGCGAAGCTTTAGCAAGAACAGCGACTCATCAAGGAGGGTCAAAAGTCACCATTTCCAACGTTCGCCAAGTTGGCAAAGGTAAACGTTACGAATGCACTTTCAGAGGATAGAACTATGCAATCCGTAGCACCATTACAGCCCTTAGCACCCTTAGAAATGCCAGTTAAGCCAGGACCGGGACAAGTTTTGCTCTACGTTGTCCTGAGCGAGGTTGAGAATATGACCATCAGCGAAACTCTGGCACTGCTGGTAGAGATGGGTTATCAACCAGAGCTGCGCTATCGTCAGTGGAAGGATGAGAGCAGTACTCTTCAAACCAGTCTCTATGCTGTGCTGAAGGACGAACAACACGGCCCAACCACGGAAATTGATTCAGAGTACCTGGCAGAAGAACTAGAGACTTTGTGGAACCATATTCAGCCTGATCTGGCAGTTAGGTGTCCTCGTGGCTTACCTAAAAAATCTGCTGGAGTAGCAGCATAAAAATTTAATCAGCTGTTTGAAGGGCGATCGCTCACCTTATTAGGGCGATCGCTTTTTATTGAGACGTTGACGAACTAGCAACTCTGTCTGGTAGCAGTAGGCTGCAACCACGAACCAGACGCCAAATAGCCTCTCTATAACCTGTTCCTCATTCAAGCCATCTCTTCTTTGAATCGTGGCAACGGCCAAATAGCCTCTCTATAACCTGTTCCTCATTCAAGCCATCTCTTCTTTGAATCGTGGCAACGACTGAATCACCAACGGGAATAGCTTTGAGAAATGAAGCAAAGGTGATGGCACTTGCCAATATTGCTAGCGTAGTCACTACAAAACCGTAAAGCACCATCTTCCAATCGCGGAAATGCACCCACTGAGGCGGTTTTGTCCAGAACAGGCGGAGTAGTAGAGAGTACAAGCCTACAAACACTAAATAAAGAACTAGTGATGCGGCTAAGGCTCCTACTGCCATCCAAAGAAAAAATGACATTCCCTCTGCTTGCTCGGCTGTCCCAATAATAAACAGGATGAAGAAGCGCCAAACTTCAAGACTAAAAACTGCCACTCCAGCAAACGTTGGTATTGCTAAACCCCAAGCTCTGAACTATTAATTCAAGCAAAGTTTCTTATCTATCTGATGGCCATCTTTGTTGAACCTTTTTTTCAAGCTCTTTATTGGACCAAGGTGCTTCAAAACAATAATTTCTGTCTCTATCTCGGTAGTTTTTTTCAGAATCATTCATGAACGTGAAGTGATCTTCGAAGTCTTGTGAAATGTATACATACAAGCAACCTAACTCTGTAATCTTGTATTCTAGATGGTACATCAAAATACCTGCCGAGTTAGGAGCACGATGATTCTCGTATTCTAGATTGATTTCTACTAACTTTGAAGATAAAAGGCTTCCATAGTCTGAGCTAGGTAAGTTATAAGCACCCCTGTGAAAATGATTTTTATCTCTCCAGTAAGAATCAGAAAATTCTATAAGCTCGCCAAAACTAGCAAGATTGAGGGTAGGCGAAAGCTCAATAAAATCTTCTTTTCTAATCTTGCCTAGAATAAGACATGCAAATATTTTCGCAAATATGTCAGGTTTAGAAATATCATCAAACTTATCAATTTTAAGAAAAATGTCGCTATAGCAATCCTAAATAGGATGTGGGGCTAACCATACATGAAGGCCTTCTCAAACGTAAACCACTGCTGATGCGTGACCAGCTCAAATAGATACTTCACCACGGCAAAAGATT
>NZ_JACJPK010000085.1:0-198652 GCF_014696035.1 Trichocoleus sp. FACHB-262
ATACCCGACTGAGGCATTATTTAGCACGATTGCACCGGAAGACCTTGTGCTACTCCAAATCAGTTGAGATGTTGAAGTGTTCACTTCGGTTGCTGCTGCATTATTTGAAGTATCGGACAATTCCTCTCTCAGCTTAAATCATTACCTATTCAGCAACGCCCAGTGTAGAAACATCACTGGTAAGCATGGCGTGCCGTAGTTTTTCTTCTAATGTTTCGATCGCTCTATTTTCCATTGGTGGCTTCTCTTTTCCAATAATCTTTGAAGATGACAGGATTCATTGATTGCCAGAGCGTTATATTTCGTGTGGCTACCAGCATTCAAAAATAAAACTCCCGCTTTGTCAAAGATAGCCGTGTGGGAGTTTCTTTAGAGTGGACGACTTGAGCGATCGCCTCAATGTAAGCTAACGAATTCCAGTGGTTCGGATGGCGTGATATACATCAGTTCGGCTCCTTGGGGTTGCGCTTCTGATGGTTTTAGTTGCAGCCATTCCTGAAAACTCATCCCTAGTTGAGCGATCGCCTCAATTTCTGATTGATAGGATTCAAATCGACGGTTCGTTTCAACCATCGATTCTATAACTTCCAAAATTTGAGGAAGACGCTTATCGGCTTCTTTCTTTAGCTCCTCTTCACTAGGACCAAACCATCCTCCTTGAACTTCAACACGAGATAAAATTGCTGGTGGAAGAGATTTTACCCAAGCGCTGCTAGCTGGATTAAAGGTCCTGCCGAGACTAAATAAGTTTTCACGTTGCAGTTCAAATACAGCAGATTCATCTAAGTTAGGATCAATCCATTGGTAAATTTTAGTCAATCTTCGCAGGTCAATTGTTTCTTTGAACTGAGGTTGCAAATAAACTGCTGGGTTAGAAGTGAGCAGTAAATCCACATATTGTTTAATACGAGAACGAATTACTTTTGATCCTTCTTGAAATCGGCGTAAGGCTGTCTCTGGTTCCTCTAATTCTAGGTAGCAACGAGCTTCAGTGATATATGCGAGTGAGAGCGTCAAGAGATACTCATCAGCAATTTGACTGTCTAATTTAAGCTCTTGGTCGGTGTAGTCAGCATAAATATGCTCTGCTTCTAAGAATCGGTTGATTGCTGCCATTGCACTACGTTCACGGTTTTCTGGCTTGCTCATCGTGAAGGCATTCATTGCCATGTCAAGTGCAGCACGAAAGTTAGCATAGAAACCTAGATCAATTTTGCGATCAACTTTGATTAAAAGTTCTTGAGCTTGTTGTAAGCGATCTTCTAGTTCCCGAAGTTGTTTCGATATTACAGCAAAACCCATGACTGAAATGCCAAGGTTGAGTATGCTAGCAGCAGAAGTAACTTGCAAGATCCCCTGAGCATGTTGTATTACGTGCTGGAGACCACTAATCTGTTGTTCAATTCCACCTAAATGTTGGTTAACATCAGAAAAACCTTTACTAGTAATAGCTACATTAGCCCCCGTAGCAGTTGTATTAACCCCTGAAACAACAAGATTAATAAAACTGCTTGGGTCAGAAGGAGTTGGCAAGTTCTCTTTAACAGAGCCTGGGGCATATTCTCGTAGCCAAGTTACAACTTGCTTCGTTGCTGTGTCTCGAATAACACCCCCATATCGCTCATAAATTCCGCTAGCCAGTCCCTTTGCAATAGGTGCTGCGATGGCAAATGTTACTGTAAGGGGGTCCATTATCTTCTTCCAAGAGACTACAGCGGATTTTGTTCAAATCCTAATTCAGGATTCCCAGAATTCTTAGATACAGGATTCCCAGAATTCTTAGATAAAAGATGATTTCTAATATTGCAAAAGTTAGAGATAGCCAGCTTTTCTTAATGGCGACTTAGTGGTAATTCGATGATGAAGCTGGTTAAATTACCAGTACTTTGAACTTGAATTGAGCCGCCTAAATGTGTGACTAATTTACGAACTAAAGCTAAGCCTAATCCGGTTCCTGCCTGTTTCCAAGGGTCAGAATTGGGGATACGGTAGAACTTGTCAAAAATCCGGGTTTGTTCGTTTGGCGGAATTTCTACACCAGAATTACTGATACTCAACTGCAAAGTTTTTGGTTGAGCAGTAGCCGAGACGGTAATATGTTCCTGAGCAGGGGTGTATTTACAGGCATTACTGAGCAACTCGGCTAAAATGCGCTCTAGATGTGAAGCATCAGATATGAGAAAAGGTAATTGATCAGGAAGCTGGAGTTGGAGCTTTTGCTGTAAATTGTTGGCTTGTTCTACAAAAGGCTCAATGATTACAGGTAGCCAATTGTGCAAATTAATTACCCCTAACTCTAAGGATTGATTGCCTGCATCCAGCCGTTGCAGATCAAGCAAATCATCAATTAAATTAATTTCTCGCTCACATTCATCTTTGAGAATTTTTAGATAACGAGTCGTTTTGCTGCCTTCCGGTTGAGGTTTAGAGGCGTACTGGATGCGCTCTTTTTCTAAAGATAATTCCAGCATGTGAGTTGCCATTTTCATGCTGGCCATTGGGGTTCGTAACTCATGGGAAACCGTGCTGAGAAATTCATCCTTAAGGCGATTCAGCTTTTCGAGCGCTTCTACTTGAGCTTGGGAAGATTGGTAAAGCCGAGCTTGGCGAATGGCGATCGCGCACTGATTTGTTACTTGAAGTACCAAGCGAATTTCCAGTTCATTGAAAACGGCATACTTTTCTTTAAACAGCCACAAATCGCCAATCACACCTTGGTCGTCAAAAATTGGGCAAGCCAACATCGCCAAGCGGCCTCGACCGGAAGCTGGGATAATTTCGCAAAACTGCGAATACTGTCCTTGGTGAAGTTGCTGATAAATTTCGGGAAATTCAACTGCTTTTGGCACTAAGCGGCAGCCTACCGTATTAGGCATCATGTACTCGTGAGGAATCTTGGCGCAGAGCTGCTCTCCCCCATAAAGGCTGGTACCACAGCAAGAAACTTCCAACACATTAACCAGTTCTGCTATTGCCGTTTCAAGGATTTGGCTCTCATCCAGGCTGTCACGAACTTTATCGGTAATCCGTTTCAGCATCGCTTCATACTCCAGCGCTCGCTGCAATTGAGTCGTGCGCTCCTGCACCTGGCATTCTAAGTCGGCGTTGAGATGTTGGACCTGTTGGTAAAGCTCTGATTGCTGAATCGCGATCGCTACTTGGGTTGTGAGTCGTTCCACCAACTTGATTTCGGAAGGTTGCCAGCGCCGGGGACCAGAGCAATGATGAGCCAGGAGTAGTCCCCACAGTTGGTCTCCCTGCAAGATCGGCACAACTAAGTTGGCGCGGACGTTAAATTGAGCTAACAAGTTAATGTGACAAGGCGCAATCCCGGCGGTGTAAATATCCTCGACTGCTCGCACATGGCCCTGCTTGTACTGCGTAATGTAGGTGAGGGCGAAGCAAGGATCTTTCGTATTCTTGCCCAATACAGAGGGCCATTCGCTTCCAACCGATTCGACTGCGATCGTGCCGCTCCAGTCTGGTTCGAAACGATAAACGCTGACGCGATCGGTCTGAAGAAACTGTCGTACCTCGACAACTGTAGTGTTGAGGATATCTTCTAAATTGAGCGATTGCCGAATGCGTTGCGAAATCACCCCCATCAAGTGTTCCCACTCGGTTTGTTGGTGCAGTTCTACCATCGCTTTGCTGGCTTGAAGCAACCGCCGCACCCGTTGCCGTAACACGGCCCAATGGATTGGTTTGGTGATGTAGTCCGTAGCTCCTGCGGCAAAGGCTTGATCAACCGAAGCTTGGTCATCTAGTCCGGTGATCACCAATAGAGGGGTACGATCGCCTCCTGGTAATGTTTTGAGCTGGCGGCAACAGGTGAAGCCATCCATCACAGGCATGATGGCATCGAGCAAGACAATGTCTGGGCGGAGGCGAGCATAAATCGTTAAACACTGCTCTCCGTCTCGCGCTTCGGCGACTCGGTATCCTTCTTCCTCCATGGTTTCTCGTAACAGCGATCGCGCCGTTTTATTGTCATCGACAATGAGAATTAGAGGAGCATCTGGAGAGACAGAACTCATGCTGGGCACTTCTAGTCTGGGGCAGACTGCATTGGGGGTGAATAGAAGCTTTGTAGTGAACTTCTAGTGAATAAAGTTTTTGTTTATAATCTGCCCTAGTATGCCCACTGTTCAAGGTTCTCTATAGGGCAAAAGCGCGGATTCTACATCGGCCACCCCAGCAAGAAAGTCCGCAATTAAGAGGATGTCACTTCGATTAAGCGATCGCCGATCGCAACTGTACCGCCTTGGATCACCGTAGCTAGGACTCCAGTTTGGCGATGACCCAAAGTGGGTTGCAAGGCCGCAAAAATTGAGCAGTCTTGGGTGCCTGTATCTGGATTGACATCGACATTGACACAACGGTTGATTGGGGCTGCGATTGCCACTTGAGCAGTACCCAGTTGAAAAGTTTTGCCTACCCAGTTCAATTCCTCCCAAGCAGGAATGCCTGTGAGCATAACGTTGGGTCGAAAGCGGCGCGGATCAACGGCATGTCCTAACTTCTGACCTAAATCTTCTAAGCTGGCTTGGTTGATCAGCGAAATATGGACAGGATCTCGGTCAGGGTAGCGGGTGCTGTTGCCGTCTCCGACTAAACGCAAAGGTGCTTTTTCGGGATGGCGAGCGGTGGCAGTGGGTTGCAGCGCCGCTAAGTATCCGGTAAAAAAAGCGCCAATGCGATCGCGCCCTTTGGGTGTGTTAGTCACTTCAGCTAATAACTCTACCCCTTGCTGCTTCACCATTAACTGGCTGGTGCCTGGGTCATACTCACAAGTTAAGCTGGCTAAACCAGGCCAGTCAGCCTGCATGGCAAAATTGTTTTTCCTCATCCACGGCACTTCGGCTTCTGACTCCACTGAGGCTGCATCGGCATACATCAGGGCAAAGCCGCGATCGCCTGGAATGCCGTGGCCTGCTTGGAGCGAGACGCGATCGCCAGCATGAGGGGTTAGCCCTTTGATGAAATAGGTAAACAGGTGGGTGACTTCTATGGTGCTCATCTATCTGTTGTGCGATCGCTCTTAGATCAAAATTTCATTTCTAATCCTGCCATTTATTCCGGATACAGCCCTGCCTTCTGAGAAGAAAGGAATGGTAGATGCACCCTGAATTCAATCCCTGGCTTCGGCTGGGGGTTTTTTGTTTCTGGTCCAGTTGTAAATTTTTCAACCCGGACTCCGTAGGTTTAGAGCTAGGCAGGTACTTTTAGATGCATGAGTATGCATCAAACCCGCGATCGCCACAAATATGCCATTCTTTCCTGGGCGGTTTTGCTGGTCAGCCTCACAGAAACCCTTCTAGGAATTCCTACTTTAGCTCAGGGGAGTAGCAAACCCGCCAACCAATTACCGTTGCCGCCCGCCTATGTGGAGGCGATCGAGGATGCCAAGTTAGCAGAGCCGCAGGAAATTTACCGCAACCTCACACCCATTGTTTGGTACAACCCTGCTTTAGTTTGGGATCGAAGCCGCGTTTTAGTGACAGTGTGGACCACTTATCCTGGGTACACCAGCCGAGTGGGTGGTTTGATGCGTTTGCCTCTCGACCTTTGGGTCACAGCGGCTCCCGATTTACAAAATTTCTGCAAAACCTACCGTCCTACTCAGGAAGTCTCCCTAGCCTATCGGCTCAACCAACTGTTGGGATTGCCTCCAGATGCAGCGAACCAGTCTCGATCCATCGTGGAATTGTGGGTAGAACCGAGACACCTGTTTCGTCCCACGCCTGACCCTGACATTAGCGATCGCGAGGCAACCTTAGAATTTCCGCTGAATGAGTTTGTCACAACCCCGCCGAGTTATCAGGAGTGGTTTAGCGCTCAGTTTGCCAGTCGCTACCCCGCTACGGGTAAGTCTTATCCCTGGACCCAACTGGGATACACCTATGACTGGGGCAGTCAATCGGATTGGCAACGGGTTAAGCCAAATCACCCCGCTCAGGTGGGCTTAAGCGAATTTGTGGTTCGCCAGGGAGCCCAGGTAACAGTTCGTTCTACTCAGAGCGCTGAAGCGTATTGCCGCTAGCTCAACCGTTGTCTAATATTAGATCGCCCTGCTGATTTAGGATAAACGACCTGAGCGGGCAGCCAACTCCAGGATAATAGCTCATGACGTCCTCACGAGTCCTGGCAAACGAGGGTAATCGCAGTGACTTCCGGTGGACAAAAGAGCCGCCCAGGGAGATAAGTGCCGAGACCCCGGTTGACGTAAAGTAAATTATCTCCGACTTGATGTAAGCCGCTAGCCCATTCCCAATGCTGCACCACTCGGTGGCAATGTTTTCTCATAGACGGAATGGCGCTGCGGATCGTTTTAGGAATGCTGTAGAAAACATCTTCGTACAATTTGGAAATTGTGCCAAAACCAGGGATGACGACTTGACCGCCGTGAGTGTGGCCAGAAAGTTGCAAATCTACCCGCCACTTTTGCAGAATTTGGGCCGTATCCGGGTTATGGGAAAGAACAATCCGGGGCAGAGCGGGATCTAGCTCGCTGAGGACTGGAGTGGGGGTAAACTCTCCTGACCAAAAATCGGCTAAACCCACAAAGGCCAAATCGCTGCCCAAGGGGTAAGCCACTTGATTCCACAAAACCTGAGTGCCAATACTGGTGAGGGCAGCCGTGACTTCAGCTTGAGAGTGATCTTCGTGCAGATCGTGGTTGCCTAAAACTGCCAAGATGCCTAAGCGGCTGCGTAATTGCTTTAGATGCCGCACCAGATCATAAATCGGTTCTGGCTCATCCGTGACATAGTCCCCGGTCAGCAAAATTAAATCTGGCTCCAAGGCATTGCTAGCGGCGATCGCCTGGATGAGTAAATCGTCTGAGAGCCGCAGGCCATCGTAGTGAAAATCAGAAAACTGCACGAGCTTTGTATTGTGCAGAGCCCGAGGGAGCCCAGCGATCGCAACAGTCACAGGATCAACGCTTAACGGTCCAGTCAGGAGTCTGTGCATGGCTTCAGGATGGCTGACTTCACTGGCCTCAGCCTAGCATTTTGGGTCTGCAAATATACTCAGTCACGCAAGACGTAACCTACCCCCCGCACGGTTTGAATCAGGCGTTTTTCTTGGTTGGCTTCGAGTTTGAGGCGGAGATAGCGAATATAGACTTCAATAATGTTGGAGTCGCCCATAAAGTCGTAGCCCCAAACTTGCTCCAAAATGCGATCGCGGGTAATTACTTGGCGCGGGTGAACCATGAGGAAATCTAGCAGATCAAATTCTTTCGCAGTAAGTTCAATAGCGCGATCGCCCCGGAAGACTTCGCGAGTTTGGCGATTCAAGCTGAGATCTGTGAACTGTAAAACTTCTGGTTCAGTTTCTTGCACTCGTCGCAGGTGCGCTCGGACCCGCGCTAGCAGTTCTTCAATACTGAACGGCTTGACGACATAATCATCGGCTCCTGCGTCTAGCCCTGCCACGCGATCGCTAACTTCATCCTTGGCCGTGAGGAGCACCACCGGAACTTTATCGCCTGTGGTGCGGAGGCGACGACAAACTTCCAAACCTGACAAACCAGGTAGCATCCAGTCGAGAATAATTAAATCTGGCTTGGCATCTCGGGCTGTGGTCAGCCCTACGAAGCCATCGTGCGCCAGACTCACCTGATAGCCTTCATAGCTCAGCTCCAGCTCAATAAATCGAGCCAACTTCACTTCGTCTTCAACCACTAGGATGTGGGCTGGAGGGGCGGTCATAGTTTTACAGAGGGATTGGGTAGAGTGACCGTAAAGACGCTGCCCTCCCCTAGTTTGGAGCGCACCGTAATGCTGCCTCCCATGCCTTCGATCAAGGTTTTCACAATCGACAGCCCTAGGCCACTGCCTCCAGTCGAGCGAGAACGAGCTTCATCCACGCGGTAGAAGCGCTCAAAGATGCGGGTTTGGTGGGGGAGATCAATACCGCAGCCGCGATCGCTGACTTGGAGAGCGACAAACTCATCAAACTGATGCAAGCGTAAAGTTACAGGGGTGTGAGGTTCAGAATATTTAACCGCGTTATCGATCAAATTGATCAACACTTGGCGCAAACGGCTGCGATCGGCTTTGACATGAATCGATTCTGCCCCAGAACCGTGGGCATCAAGGCGCTCAATTTCAACTTGAATGGTATGACTACTGAATGGGTCGGCCATGCTAGCTACTTCGCGCAACAGTGCAGCTAAATCAATCGGTTCCCAGGAGAGATGCAAATAGCCGCTGTCGGCTCTGGCGAGATCGAGGAGATCTTGCAACAACCGAATAATGCGCTCGGTTTCGACCGCAGCAATATCCAGGGCTTCCTGCTGAGCTTCTGTTAAGTTCTGGCTACGGCGCTGCATACTTTGCAGATAGCCATGCACAATAGTCAGCGGCGTGCGTAATTCGTGAGAAACATTGCTGACGAATTCTCGCTGTTGTGTCCAAGAGTCAGACAAGCGAGACAACATCGTATTGAAAGTCTGCGCTAAATCAGTGACTTCGCTAGGGGCACTATCGAGTTGCAATTGTGCTTGTCCTAAGTCATCCACCGAAATAACTTGAGTCATCTGGCTCATCTCTCGCAAAGGTTGTAGCGATCGCCGAATATAAGACGCGATCGCCATTGCCAACGCCAGAATTGCTAGCAAATTGACTAAGCTTAAGCTGCGAATCAAGCCCAAAAACCGAGCTTGATCCCGGGTAATATCTTGAGCAATATAGAGTTTGCCGATGCGAGTGCCGTTAATGGCTAAAGGCTCGCTACTGAGCAACAAATAAGAGCCATTAATCCAAGAACTTTGGGGTTTAGTCGGCAGCCAGGGCAGAGAATCCACTGCCGCTACAATTTGGCTGGCCCGCTCCGTTTTCAAAGTTTCGGCTTGCGCTAAAACACTGCCATCCGGTGCCCTGGCCCAAATGAGCAGATTCGGACTAGTGACGTTGTTGATTGCCCGTCGCAACCCAATGTCTACCGGAATCATTTCGCTGTAAAGTTCCACATCACGCGGCAAGCGATCGGTGAGATAGATAATATTTTGTTTGTGAGAATCAATCAGAATTTGGTAGGTCGTCCAGGTTGTCCAGATGGCCACCCCACCAAAACTGAGAACTGATGCCCCTATAATGCCAACCGTGAGCCGAAATTGTAGCGAAAATGGATCGATTCGCCCCTTGTTTTGAGTAATTTTTGTGAGCAAATCGCCAATGAGATTCATTCAACTAGCTATTGGTGAAGATTCAATTTTGTCTACTCAAACCTATTTTTTTACTTCACAATCAAGTAAAAGTAAAACTTAAAAAGATGATGTGGCTCTAAACCAAATATTAGTTTTTCCTGAGAAAGTTAGATGCTTTAGCGATCGCTCAATTGACTGATACCTTGTTGATAAACCTGATCAAATACAGCTTCTAACGGAGCATGGTTACCTCGCATCTGATCCACCACTTGCTTTGCCCAGACAAAATATTCGCGCTGGCGATCGCGAGACCAGTCCGCCGGAGGTGAGGCAATAATATCTCGCAAATTAGAGATTTTGTCAGCCAGTTTCACCAACTTTGCCTTGTCACTTAAATGCGCTGCATGCTCAACTTGCTGTTGTTTTCGCTCTGGTTTGGGTAGAGATTTGTCATCTGTCACCTCTTTGACCAACTGCTGCACTTCCTCGCCAAACTCCTGAGCCAACTCTGCAAAAGTTGTTGCAGTGTCCTCAACCGTGTCATGGAGTAGTGCTGCCATAATTACCGCTGGATCTGTGACTCCTCCGGTATTCCACAACAAATTCACCAAACTAATTGGGTGATTAATGTAAGGAGAAGCCTCTAAATCTTTGCGTCGTTGGTCTCGATGCTTACGCGCCGCAAAATCTAAAGCTTGCCAGATCAACCCAGCTTGTTGCGATTCCATAGAACTGCTCCACGTCAGTACCTTTAGTCTATGAACTACAAGACTGATTTAGCTCTGAGTAATTTCGCGGAGTTTTTGTCAGACCAACTGGAACTCCTGCATGGCTGGCAAAAAATTGCTGTTTTCGTGACCCGACCGACTAAGTTTGAGCAGCACAAAGCGTTGCAGCGGTAAGAGCGATCGCCATTGCTCCAGCGTCAACCCTACCCCAGTTTCCGTAGCCTTCTCCTGCACACTCGCCGGAATTGCAGTTTCATCCATCCAAACAGGGCAGGCCTCAATCGGCAAATCACTCGCAGCGTGACCCGTATGCTCCATAACTATCCGCTGCAAATGCTCCCGATAACTCACAACCTCCGCCTCCATCAGACAAGGGAGATCTACCAAAGATTGCCGCTCCCCTTGCGTAAACTGATGCCAATGTTGCAACTTCAACTTCACACCACAAGTATCCAGCTTGTAGCGCACCTGCATGGGAATACAACGGAGAGACTCAACAAAATCAGCTTCAAACTGAAAAAAATCAGACATGAGGGAGGGGAGTAGAGGAGGGATGAAGGAGACAAAAAAGCCGAGAATGAGGAGCCAGGATTTAAAGAATAGAAGCTACGAGGTAGAGAGGCTCGAAATGCTGATAGTTAAACTCGTTTGGAGGGGGTCTGGGGGACGCAACCGTCCCTCAGCGGGGGTTTGGGGGCGAGTGCCCCCAAGGTTCGGATTTCGTAAATTTAGTGCTCCTTAGCATTCACATGACGAACCACCCAATAACTAATAGAGAGAGAGAAAATCGCGATCGCCAAACCAATCAACTCCACCCCCGTCGTCTTCTCAAAATCCAAAATAATAATTTTACGCGCCACCGCAATCAGCGAAGTCACCACCACCAGTTCCACTTGCACCACATGCTTGCGCAGATAAGCCGCAATATTTTCCAGAATCTCTAGCGCAATCAAGATATTGAGAAATAGCCCAAAGATCTCAATCAGCGTGGTGCTAAATAACCCAAAAGGCTCAGAAAAGATCTCTAAAATCAGAAATCTCACCAAATCAATCACTGCTACGGCTAAAACCACCACCATAGCAATCGACAAAGCTCTAGAAACTAATGCCTCAGCCCCACCCAGGAACCTGAGAAAGTTCTCATTGCTGCCAGCATCGGCACATTGTCTGGTGACTTTTTTCAGCGATCGCATCTTTACAGCGCTCAGCCAGATTAAGAAGATGGTGCGAGAATACTCGATCGCGCGGCGGGATGCAAATTCTCTTGAGGACTCATACCCGCTTTGATCGGCACCAATTGCACCGCGCAAGCTTTCAACTCTGGCTGTTTAGAATCGGGGCAACACTCTGGATGCGTCAGGGCATTCGCTTCGGCCTGGTCAGCCCACAAAAAGCCCCAATGCATCGGCACAAACACCGTCCCAGGTGCGATCGCCTTCGTTACCGTGACCGGAAAACGGGCTAAACCCCGCCGCGATCGCACCTCCACCCAATCTTTGTCCTGTAAGCCCAATTCAGACGCATCACGAGGATGAATTTCTAGAAAAGGATTAGGGTGCATTTGCCGCGTTTTCTCAATTCGTCCGGTGCGAGTCTGGGTGTGCCAGTGACCGTAAAGGCGGCCTGTCGTCAGCACCAAAGGATATTCTGGGTCAGGCCGTTCGGCTAAACCGCGAGAATGGTAAGCCCCAAAACGCGCCCGCCCATCGGGAGTGTGGAATCGAAGCTCTTGATAGAGTCTGGCAGGTTCTCCAAGCTTGACCTGACCCGAGTCTCGACAAGGCCACTGAGCCGGGCCTTTAACTCGTAGGCGTTCGTGGCTCAGTCCCGTCATTTCGCAAGGGCGATCGCGAGTAACTTGAGCAAATTCAGCGTAGACTTCCGCAGAAGTCGTAAAGGCAAACTGTTGAGCAAATCCTAAGCGCCGTCCCACTTCCGCAAAGATTTCCCAATCCGCTTTTGCTTCACCCGGGCGATCGCGAAACGCCTGACAAAGGGTGACTCGTCGCTCCGAGTTGGTCATCACTCCAGTTTTTTCACCCCACTGGGCTGCTGGTAAAAGTAGATGAGCATACTCAGCTGTTTCCGTGGGGAAGTAGGCATCTTGGTAAATGGTGAAGGGCGATCGCTTCAGCGCGGCTTTGGTGCGCTCCAAGTCAGGCATACTCACCGCAGGATTGGTGGCAGCAATCCACAGTACACCCACATCTCCCTGCTCTAGCCCGGTGATCATTTCCCAAGCCGTCCGACCTGGATGCGGAGAAATCTGCCCAGGCTTAAGGCCCCAAAACTGCTCCAGTTCCGCTCGGTGCTGGGGATTTTGCACCACGCGGTAGCCTGGAAGCAAGTGAGCTAAGCCACCTGCCTCTCGGCCCCCCATCGCATTGGGTTGACCAGTTAGAGAAAATGGCCCTGCTCCGGGCTTGCCGATTTGCCCTGTCATCAGGTGCAGGTTGATCAGGGTTCGGACTTTAGCCGTACCTTCGCTAGATTGGTTGACTCCCATCGACCAGAGGGAAAGTACTCGCTCAGATTCCCCCCAGTAACGAGCCGCGGTTTCTAAATCTTCCACGGCAATGCCACAGCGCTGCGCCGTCATCTCCGGCGTGTAATCTTGCATGACCTGAGCAAAGGCCGGGAAGTTAGCAGTGCATTCATCGATAAAGCTGACATCAAAGTGGCCCCACCGCATCAGCAAGTGAGCCATGCCGTTCATTAAGTCGATATCAGTGCCAGGACGAATAGCTAAATGGAGATCTGCGGCTTGGGCGGTGGCGGTTTCGCGCGGATCGACCACAATCATTTTGACGTGGCGGTTTTGCTTGTGGTACTTCCGCAGGCGATTAAAAATGATGGGATGACATTCGGCAGTGTTAGTTCCAATCAGAAACGCGCAATCGGCCAGTTCTAGATCGTCGTAGCAGCAGGGAGGACCATCGGCCCCGAAGCTTTGAATGTAACCAGAGACCGCTGAAGACATGCAAAGACGCGAATTGGCATCAAAGTTGTTGGTGCCGAGACACCCCTTCAGCAGTTTTTGTGCCGTATAGTAGTCCTCGGTTTGGAATTGACCAGAACCGTACATGCAGATCGCTTCTGGCCCTTGCGTATACCGGACGGTTTGCATGCGCTGCACGATGCAGTCATAAGCTTCTTCCCAGGTGATGCGGCGAAACGGCTGGGTTAAAGTATCCCGCAGCATGGGGTAGAGCAGGCGATCTTTATTCAACGATTCTGCGATCGTGGCTCCCTTGACGCAGACCATTCCTTGGCTAGAAGGATGAGCGCGATCGCCCCGGACTTGCCAAATGGGTGTACCAGCACTATCTCTGTTAATCGGCTTACCAGGCTGCGCGGGTGGCAGCACTTCTAAGCCACAGCCAACACCGCAGTAAGGACAGAGAGTTTTAGTCGAGTCAGTCATAACTGTCGTCTATTGGTAACCGTACGTCTAAGGGAAAAAATGGTAGCGTCAAGCGGCGAGAGCTATAGTGCTGCCTGCTTGACGCTTTTTCTCTGTTAGCGGTACGGATGTTCGATGGGCTTACACTTTTGATAAGCATAAATACTTACCATTCTAATGTAGGCAACCTGAAAATGAGGCAGCACGCCCCCTTTAGGGATGGGTGATTAGGAATTAGTATGTGATTCATCCGCCAACATAGGAATGGACTGGAGATCTGAGGTTTCAGCTTGGTCATCGTAGTGAGCCGCAAAGGAACCTTGGGGTTCTTGCAACAAGAAGGCGCACAAGCTGGCGCAAATCAGCGCGGCGATTCCCATCGTTTGGAATAGCACCTGAGCATTGGTAAGGCTGAAGATGGTTAGATAAACCACGCCACCAAAGTTGCCGTAGGCACCGACATTTCCAGCGACTTGTCCTGTGATCTCTTTTTTAATCAGAGGCACGATGCTGTAGGTGGCTCCACAACCAGCTTGGGCAAAGTAAGCCGAAAACATGGTGACAGCGATCGCCAAAGGAATGGGCCAGTTTTGGTTAATGTTATAGGCCAAGAGATAGCCAACGCCGATGCCAAACATGAGGAGGGTCATCGTCCATTTACGGCTCCCAAATTTGTCGGAGATCAAGCCGCCGCTGGGACGAGAAACTAAGTTGAGGAAGGGATAGCAAGCTGCGAGCATCGCTGCCATCACATGCTCTAGCGCAAAGGTGTTCTCGAAAAAGGCAGGCAGCATGGAAACAGCCGCGAGTTCAGAGCCAAAGCTGGTGACATAAGTGAACTCTAGCAAGGCAATTTGGCGGAATTGGTAGCGATCGCTAGGTTTATAGATTTTTTTGCCGCTCAACAATTCGCGGTTGACATCCCAAGCTTTGTGAGTTTGGTAAGCAAACAGAGCGGCCAGTAAACCCCAAGCCACCAACATTTGAGGCGTTTTGAAAAAGTTGATTTGGGGTTGCGCTAAATGCCATGCTAACAAGGCCAACGCCAGGATCAAACCTAAGTTGGATAGGATCAACGCCCAAAAGCTTTTAACACTGGTGACTTCGAGCGAGCCGCTGCGCTTGGGACGGTGATATTCCTGCCCGGAGGGAGTGTCTTGCGCCATCCGCATGTAGATGTAGCCGTAAATGGCTGCAACGATGCCACTCAGGGCGATCGCCACCCGCCAGCCGCTACTGCTGCCGACTAAAAAAGCACTAGCAACGGCAAGCGAGGGGAGAGCAAACTCCGCTGCAAAGGCTCCAAAGTTTCCCCAGCCGCCATATACGCCTTCGGCCACCCCAATTTCTTTAGGCGGAAACCACTCGGACACCATGCGAATGCCAACGACAAAGCCAGCGCCAACAATACCCATGAGGAGACGGCTAATCACCAACTGGCCGAAGTCTTGGGATAGAGCGGTGGCTAAGCAAGGAACGACAGCAAACATCAACAGCACGGAATAGGTAATCCGGGGGCCGAAACGATCCAACAGCATACCAATGATGATGCGGGCTGGAATTGTAAGAGCCAGGTTACAAATGCCTAACGTTTTAACTTGCTCAGTGGTGAGGTCTAAGTCTTTGCCAATGGTAGTAGCAAAGGGCGCAAAGTTAAACCAGCAAACAAAAGTGAGAAAAAAGGCAAACCACGTCAGGTGAAGAATGCGGTAGCGACCCCTGAATGACACCAATCCTTGAAGCACGTCAAAACCTTTGAATTCAACAGAGGGATCAATCCCTAATTCCAAGCGGGTAAAGTTGCGGGTACGGAGTGAGAGATAGCCCCAAAACCGATGAAGTTGTCAGAGCCAGAGTTAGTGCGCTAGGGCAAAGCGACTGTAGAGGAAATCGAGAGCGTAGTTACGGAGGCTGTAGTATTCTGGGCTTTCTAGCAACTGAGCGCGATCGCGAGGACGAGGGAAGGGGATCTCTAGCACCTCACCAATCTGAGCCGAGGGGCCATTGGTCATCATCACCAGGCGATCGGCTAGGAATAGCGCCTCATCAATGTCGTGGGTAATCATCATCACGGTGCAACGATGATCCCGCCAGATTTGCAGCAATTCCTCTTGCAGTTCTTCTTTCGTGATTGCGTCTAGCGCTCCAAAGGGTTCATCCAAGATCAACACTTCCGGACGAATGGCCAGAGCACGGGCGATCGCGACCCGCTGTTTCATCCCGCCCGACAGTTGCCCTGGTTTTTTGTCAGCGGCTTCTGTTAGACCCACCATTGCCAGGTGCTCCCGGACAATCTTTACCTTCTCGGCCCGTGGCTTGTCGGGATAGACTTCATCCACGCCGAGATAGACGTTGTCGAAAGCGCTCATCCAGGGCAGCAAAGCATAATTCTGGAACACCATCATCCGGTCGGGTCCAGGCTGAGTAATGCGTTTGGTTTGCAGGCGCACTTCTCCGGTGGTGGGTTTGTTAAAGCCTGCCACCATGTTTAGGAGGGTTGACTTACCACAGCCAGAGTGACCGATGACGCAGATAAACTCGCCTTCGTAGACCGTGAGATCAATGCCATCTAAAACTGTGTAGGGACCGTTGGGTGTGGGGTAGACCTTAGAAACGTTGTCAATAACCAAGAAGGGGTCTCGGTTCATGGCTGGAGATGAATCTAAGGCTTGACCGTCGAGAATTTGCATGGTTCCTAGGGGAGGAGGGATGAGAGGAAGGATGAAAAGGGAGGGAGGAGGATGAAAAACAAAAGCTAGGCGGCGATCGTGGGACTTGTAGAAGTAGGAGTGGTGGAAGTTGGGGTGGGGGTGGGTTGATCGAGGATGATTTCTTCGATGCGGATATCGCGATGGATGGTGAGGCGATTGAGATAACCGATGGGATCGTCGGGATTGAAGAGAGTGCCATCGAAGAGCTTGAAGGAATCACGATCGGGTTCGGTATCGGGCCAACCGAGTTGTCTAGCGGCTTCTCCATACAGATCGACCCGCCGGACTCGATCGAGAACTTCGACCCAATTTTTGGGGAAAGCAGTAATACCCCAACGAGCGAGTTGAGTCAAAATCCACAGCCCTTCTACGCGACCAGGACAGTTGGCTTGACCGACGTGAAACTGGTTGTAGCGAGGCAAGTTTTGGGGTGCTTCGCCGTTGCCGCGATTGTAAGGGTCGATGAAACCAGGCCGAATGTACTGGGCGGCGGTGCCGACATATTCAGGCCGAGCTAGCAGTTCTACAATCTCTTCCCGGTGGCGGCGATCGTCACAGTATTCGCAGGCTTCCAGTATCGCTTTGAGCAGGGCAATGTGCGTTTCAGGATGCTCGTTTGCCCATTCTTCACGCACTCCTAAGACTTTCTCTGGGTGTCCGGGCCAAATGTCGAGATCAGTGGCGATCGCATATCCCAACCCTTCCTGAATCGCCCGCGAGTTCCAAGGTTCACCTGAACAATAGCCGTCGATGTGGCCTGCTTTGAGGTTGGCGACCATCTGCGGCGGCGGAATGACAGTTAAGCTGACATCTTGATCGGGATCAATGCCTCCGGAAGCTAACCAGTAGCGCAACATCAAGTTGTGCATGGAAGCAGGATGGACAACTCCCAGGGTATGAACTTGGTCGGGAGCTTGACGGATGGCGTTTCGGAAGTCGGCTAGAGTTTTTACCCCTTGCTCATGAAACTTTTTGTCGAGGGTGATGGCATTGCCATTGCGATCGAGCACCAGTGCTGTTACGACTGGCACAGGCGCATTGCCACCCACACCAATGGTCATCGAAAGGGGCATGCCTGCCACCATCTGCGCGGCATCGAGTCGGCGACTGGTAATGCCTTCTGCAACCGTCTTCCAACTCGATTCTCGGACCAGATTGACTTCGTCTAAACCATGCTTCTTGAAGAAGCCCTTCTCTTTGGCGACTACAAGAGGAGCACAATCCGTGAGGGGAATAAAGCCAATGTCTAAGTTGACTTTTTCGAGGCCGTGACGGGCGATCGCAATATTCTGCTTGGCTTGCCGCTTCTTCGCCCGTTTTTGCTGGTTCAGGAAGTAGATAATCTCACTCCGCATACTGTAGTAATTGGGGTGGTTCACGACTTCTAAACGATGGCGGGGTCGCGGAATCGAGACTTCTAGAATCTGACCAATATGCGATTCGGGACCATTCGTGAGCATGACGATGCGGTCAGACAGGAGCAGCGCTTCGTCTACGTCGTGCGTCACCATCAGGCAAGTCACACGGCTCTCTTCGCAGATTTTCATCAACTGCTCTTGCAGGTTCCCTCTGGTGAGCGCATCTAATGCTCCAAAGGGTTCATCCAGTAAAAGTAACTTGGGACGAATGGCTAAGGCACGCGCGATCGCCACCCGCTGTTTCATCCCACCTGACAACTGACCCGGACGCTTATCCGCCGCCGCTCGCAACCCCACCAAATCAATATGGTGTTCGATGATGCCCCGTCGCTCTCCTTTAGGCAGGTTCTTAGCGACTTCATCGACAGCCAGGGCAATGTTTTCGCGCACTGTCAGCCAAGGCAACAACGAGTAGTTTTGGAACACCACCATGCGATCAGGTCCGGGGGACGTCACTTGCCGACCTTCCAAAACCACACCACCGCTGGTGGGCTTATCCAAGCCTGCCACGATGTTGAGTAGGGTCGATTTGCCGCAGCCAGAGTGCCCGATTAGAGAAACAAACTCACCTTGGCGAATTTTTAGCTCAATATTTTTCAGCGCGACATAGCTGCCGCCATTGGAAAGCGGGAAGACACGGTCAATGTGATCGACTTCAACGAAGGCAGACATGGTGCTAGGAGGGATGAAGGATGAGGGATGAAATTAGATCGGTGATTGAGAGAGAGATGGTAATCGCTGAGTCATGCTGAGCATCAATATGGCTCACTCAGGCATTTACTTCTGTTCTTCAGTAACAACCAGAGAAGCGACGTAGTTGACTAGCTTGTCCAGGAGTAATCCCACCACGCCGACGTAAACCAGGGCCAAAATAATTTCGCTGATGCGGGAGCTATTCCAGGCATCCCAGATAAAGAAGCCGATGCCAACGCCACCCGTAAGCATCTCAGCCGCTACGATCGCCAGCCAGGAGAGACCAATGCCAATCTTGAGTCCCGTGAAGATGTAGGGCACCGTGGCGGGAAACAGGATCTTGAAGAAGTACTTTTGCTTGGAAAGCCGCAGGACTTTAGCGACGTTGTTGTAGTCTTGCGGAATTTGCTTCACGCCAACGGCTGTGTTGATCAAGATCGGCCAGATGGCGGTAATGAAAATAACGAAAATTGCGGAGGGGTTGGCTTGGCGGAACGCAGCCAAGGAGATCGGCAACCAAGCCAGAGGCGGAACCGTGCGCAAAACCTGAAACAGAGGGTCCAAGGCCCGAAACATTAACTTGTTCGTGCCAATCAAAATTCCTAAGCCGACTCCCACAATCGCAGCCAGAGAGTACCCGATCGCGACTCGCTTCAGGCTGGCAAAGATTTGCAGAGCTAAGCCTTTATCGGTGTCACCGTTATCGAAAAAAGGATCAATAATCAAATCCCAAGTTTCGGTGACGACTGTGGTAGGTGCTGGCAGAGGAGCTTTGGGGCCTGAGCAGAGAATTTGCCAAATTACCAAAAAGATGAGGATTGCGACTACAGGAGGAATCACATTGATTGCCTGCTTCCGTAGCTGAGGCAGCAAGTTGGCAGGGAAAGAATTGATGGCGTTACTACTCGATCTAGCTGTCATGCTCTCTTGTTCCTCGTTAGGTCGCAGGTGAGAAAAGAAGGGTAGGAGCTTAGACAATCAAGCCCCTACAAATTCACGGTTGGACTTAAACTTCGACTTTCTTGATTTGCAAACTCTTGAGGTAAGCTTCTGGATTCTCAGGGTCAAACTTGACGCCATCAAAGAAGGTTTCCACACCGCGAGAAGGGCTCTTAGGAGTCATGGCTTCTTGGCCGAGTGCCTTAGCCGCTTCCCGCCAGATGTCTTCCCGGTTCACAGCATCGACTAGTTTCTTGGTGTCTGTTTCTGGCTCAAAGTAACCCCAGCGAATATTTTCGGTGAGGAACCACTGGTCATGGCTCTTGTAAGGATAGGAGGCATTGTCAGCCCAGAACTTCATGATGTGGGGGCTGTTCTCAACCACTCGACCATCTCCGTAATCGATGCGGCCTTGGGCTCGCTCAATAATGTCTTTGGCTGGAACCTTGAACCATTCCCGTTGGGAGAGGATGTCACACATCTCCTCTTTGTTTTCTGCCTTGTCGCACCAGATCTGGGCTTCTTGTACTGCCATCAGGAGGGCCTTGGCTGCTTTAGGGTGCTTATCAACCCATTCAGCCCGCATGGCGAAGGCTTTTTCTGGGTGGTTATTCCAGAGTTCTCCAGTGGTGAGAGCGCTGTAGCCGAGTCCTTGGTTGACGAGCTGAGCATTCCAAGGTTCGCCAACACAGAAGGCTTCCATGTTGCCGACTTTCATGTTGGCGACCATTTGGGGCGGTGGCACCACGATGGTAGAAGCATCTTCATTCGGATTTAGGCCACCCGCTGCGAGCCAGTAGCGCATCCACAGATCGTGAGTGCCACCGGGGAAGGTAACGGCGCACTTGGTTTCTTTCCCGGCGGATTTAGCTTGGGCAAAGGCATTTTTGAGCGCATTGCTCTGCAAACCCACTTTCAAGTCTTTGTAGGTATTGGCAACGGAGATGCACTGACCGTTGACGTTTAAACGCGCCAAGATGTACATCGGTACTTTCTTGCCATCAGTCACTTTGCCTTCTGAAATCAGATAAGGCATCGGAGACAGGATATGAGCGCCATCGATCCCACCGCCCTCGGAACCCAGCACAATGTTGTCACGGGTCGCTGCCCAAGAAGCCTGCTTGGCCACTTGGACATCCTTCATGCCGTACTTCTCAAATAGACCCTTTTCCTTAGCGATGATCAGGGGAGCGGAATCTGTTAAAGCAATGAAGCCGAGCTTGGCCGTGGTGACTTCTGGCGCATCAGCGGCGGCAACATTAACCGCAGGAGCAGCACTGGGGGAAGTGCTAGCAGCAGTATCGGTCGAATTGGAGGACGTACAGCCGTGGGCGAGTAGAGTACCTGCGGCTGTAACGCCTGCTGTCAAGATGAATTTCCGTCTCGAAAACTTCGTCATCCTCGTTCACCAATACTCAAGTTATAAGTTGTGAAAATTTTGGGGTGTTGGTAGTTTTCTATACCAACAGCTTGTCATTACCCTACCGATGTTGCTCTAGATAAAATGTTACCCATGAGCAATTTTGAAGTTTTTCTACAGGTTTTGGCGTTTTTGTCTGTAGCGAAACATACTTGTGGCTTTTAAGCCGTAACTACCTACCTCGCAATCCATCCTGGGGATGTGAGGCTTGGGGTGCGAGCAGGGATCTCTCCCTCAATGTGCCTCTCGGTTATCACCGTGATTGAGCGAGAGGCAGCGAGGAAAACAACGGCTAATCAAGCATCAATCACAACCTTGCCGATGGGATGAGCAATACAGGTTAGAATCCAGCCTGCGGCTTGCTCACTGGCATCCAATGCATCCGGTTCACCTTCATATCGCACTTGTCCTTCCAGCAGTTTTTGCTTGCAAGTGCCACAGGTACCCGCCTGACAACTGCTATCTAGCTCTACTCCTGCTTGAGTTGCCACATCCAATAACGTATCTGCTTCGGTACAAGCAACTTCTTTGCCAGACTTAGCAAAGCTAGCGATCGCAGGTTGAGCGGGAGGAGCAGGGGGAGCCGAGGGAACTGGCGTTGCCACTGCCACAGGTTGATAGCTGGATGCCGCAGGGACATTGACAGCCGCAACCGGGCTAGGAACTACCTCTTCTTCTACGGAGAATTGAATTTGAGCAGAAGTTTTTAGGGGAGTCGTGCGGATTTGAGCGCCAAAGTTTTGGATCAGGAGATTCGTGAGAAATGGTTTGAGATCTTCGCAAGGAATCGACTTTTGGACACAGGTGCCTAAAACAGCATGTTTGCCCACCTTGCCACCCATGTAGAGGTCTACGCCTTCCACCGTTTTGCCATCTTTGCGAACTTTAGTCCCCATGAGGCCAATATCAGCCACTTGAGGTTGACCACAGGAGTTGGGGCAACCTGTCCAGTGAATCCGCACCGATTTCGGCAAAGAGAGTTCTGAATCCAATTCTTGAATCAGGGCTGCGGCGCGGTTCTTGGTTTCAATCAGGGCAAAGTTGCAAAACTGAGATCCGGTGCAGGAAACCAGCGATCGCGAGAGCGGCGCAGGATCAGCGGTAAAGCGTTGCAGCAGAGGTTCTTTCAGGAAGGGGCCTAAGCGAGAATCAGGAATATTGGGAACAATCACATTTTGTTCAACACTGAGGCGAACCTCTCCACTGCCATAGACTTCGGCGAGACGCGCTAAGTCGAACATATCTTGGGCGTAGAGGCGGCCTACCGGAACATGTAGTCCCACATAATTTAGTCCGGGTTGCTTCTGAGCGTGAATGCCGACATGGTCACGCTTATCCCAGACAATCTCATCTTTGGGAGCAGCCGTCTGGAGCGCATGACCCATTTGTTGCTCAACTTCTGAGCGGAACTTGTCGAGACCCCACTCATCAATCAGCCACATCAAGCGCGCTTTTTGGCGATTAGCCCGCAGACCGTGGTTGCGGTAGACCAAGAGAATCGCTTCACACAGAGCCACCACATCGCGGGGGTCAACCCAGACATTCATGGGGATTGCCGCTTCACAGCGCTTGGCGGAGAAGAAGCCACCGACTAAAACATTGAAGCCTAGGTTGTTGTTTTTGTAGGCGGGGACAAAGGCGATGTCATTGATTTCCGCATGGACTGAGTTATCTCGGCAGCCCGCGATCGCAATATTGAATTTCCGGGGCAGGTTGGTAAAGGAGGGATTGCCTTCACCGTTGTTGGTGATCATGTCCTGCACTTTACGGACGATGCCGCGAGTGTCGATTAACTCGTCTGCATCAATGCCTGCAACAGGAGAGCCTGTAATGTTGCGGACGTTGTCCATGCCAGACTGGATACTGGTGAGGCCCGCTTCCTCGAAGCGACGGAAGATATCGGGTAAATCTTCGATGCGGATGCCGCGTAATTGAATATTTTGCCGAGTGGTGATGTCACCAGTGCCATCTTCACCATAGCGCTGGAGTACTTCGCCGAGGACTCGGACTTGGCCGCTAGTGAGGATGCCGTTGGGAATCCGCATCCGCAACATAAATTTGCCAGGAGTGACAGGTCGGAAGAAGACACCCAACCATTTGAGGCGGTAGTCGCGATCGGTTTCATCCATCGCTTCCCAGCCAATTTGAGCAAAGCGATCAAGTTCTTTTTTGACCTCTAAACCGTCTTTTTCAGCTTTGAGCTTCTCAAATTTATTGCTTCCAGTCGCTGGATTGGTTGCTGCGGTTGTCATGAATCTACCCGTGTCACTGCTGGCTTTAAGCAAGGTTTGAATTCAGATGAATTCAATGTAATTTGCCGTTTAACGTTTCTTACCAGCTAAGGTTATGAGTACTTAGCTAGTGAATTCGTATCTATAGTTACAAAATGTTTCTATATATGAAACACTTGCATGTAAGTCATGCTGTTTTGACATAACTCGTTGATTTCAAACGATCTAAAAAACATTTGATTTTGCAACAAAGGATACAAAAGACCTGATTAATAGGTGCTGCTTCAAAAAATAAAAGCCTATCCAAATAGTCTGGATAAGCTCTTTAACTAGGAGAATGAGTTCGCTTAAGCAATTAATAAGTTGTTTTCTCTCTAGGTTCTGTTTCCCAAGTTTCAAAACTGGGCACTGATTCCAACTTTTTAGCTTTTTTGGGTTTGCGAGATGGGCGATCGCTGCCTACATACCAGTAAGAGGCTCCAACCAGGCAAGCACCGCCAACCCAGTTACCCAGAGAGACAGGAATCAAGTTTTTGACATACCCAATCCAAGAAATTTGCTCGGGATCATGAGGGATAAATAGACCCAATCCCATTAGGGTCATGTTGGCGACGCTGTGCTCAAACCCAGCACCCACAAAGGCAAACAGACACCAGAAGATCAGCACTAACTTCGCGATATCCTCTTTAGTCTTAGCAGCCATCCAAATCGCTAAACAAACCAAAATGTTGCAAAGAATGCCGCGAAAAAATAGCTCCATGAAGGGAGCCTGCATTTTTCCAGCTACAACTTCTAAGACAAAATCCTTGATCGGTCCTTTAGCCAAAAGCCCAGACTGAACCAAGAGCAGTGCTAGCAGCAGAGAGCCAGCCAAGTTACCAATAAAGCTGATTCCCAAAACTTTCCAAGTGTCTTTCCAGGTAACTTGTTTAGCGAGACTGGCAATTGTCATGAACATATGATTGCCAGTAAATAGTTCGGACCCAGCAAAAATCACTAATGATAAAGCGACCGCAAAAGAGGCTCCCATTAAGGCTTTAACCGCAGGTGATCCAGCCGCATGCAAGGGTGCACCAATGGAAAAAACCAGCATCACTCCAAAGCCAACGTAAATTCCTGCCAATACAGATAGAACTAGGAATTTGGGCAAGCTGTTTTCAACCAGTTCTGCTTTGGTGCGGGCAGCACTAATAATAGTCGCGATCGCTTCTTTCGTCATAATCAAGTCCCTTTAAAGCTGCTTTGAGCCAGGATATTTAATTTCAAATCAAAATCTTTGACTTTGAATTTGAAAGTGTATCTCTAGCTGCAAAATCTATGTTTATGTAACTTCTGCATAGAAAGAATATTTGTATCTTTAACTACAAAACTCATCAATCAATGCAATTACTGCATGAATCCCATGCTTATCAAAAGTTGTTTTCTATACAGTTTTCTGAGAATCTGCATCATTCAAGACAGTTTAAAAAAACTGGATTAAGCTAAAAACGCAATCTGTTTGAAAAAAATTACTTATTTTCTAATTAATTTATGCGGTTCTTGTATTAGCTTAATGAACCAAAAAATGTGATCAATTATACAAAAACTGCATAATCCTGGTGCAATCTGTACTATTCACAAAGCATGTTCAGGTAGATTTTTTAGGCAGTTAGGAGGCTGGAAATCCCCGTGATTCGGTAGTGCAGGAACTGATTTAGAGCCTTATGCGACAATTGAACGAGCAGAACTTCTATAGACTGAACAATGGATCGTCGTACTTTCTTAACTTGGGTTGGCGTTGGTGGAATTGCCAGTTCTTTGCCAGTGGCGATCGCAGCTTGTTCTAACAAAACAACCACAACTTCCAACGAAACAGCATCGAATCCTGCGGTCAATTCAGGCGCGGTTGCTCGTGCAGATGGTTTTCAACCTGTAGGAACTGTGGCGACTTTAGACCAGAAAGGTCAGTTGGGCGATCAGAAGTTTGTTTCGGGGCCTTTGCTTGTGGTGCGTAATCCAGATAGCCCTGACACTTTAGCCGCAGTCAATGCTAGCTGTACTCACAAGGCCTGTCTCGTAGACTGGCAAGCCGAGCAGAAAGTTTTTGTTTGTCTTTGCCATGATTCTAAATTTGGTACGGATGGCAAAGTGTTGCAAGGACCTGCGACAGAGCCGCTCAAAACTTACGAGACCAAGCTGGAGGGAGATACAGTTTTAGTGAAAGTATAGATTTTAGTGAAAGTATTAACACCCCCGATTTGCCAATGTTAGAGGTTTTGGAAAAAGCTCAGGCTGCGGCACAACAAGCCGATTGGCCGCTACTGAATCAGTATTTGCAACAATTCTCTGCTGCTGTAAAAACGACTCCTGAGGCTGGGGGAGATGAGCAAACGGTAGTAGGGCTAAAGCAAGTGCTAGATTTGGCGATCGCGGCTCTCGCGACGGGAGACTTCCAATCGCGCTGGGATCTAGCCAAAGTGTTTCCTACCTTAGCCGCAGCGGTTGGTCAGATTGGGCAAAGTGTAGATGGGTTGATTGCACCGTTGATCGAGATTGTGCAAGACGATGCAGCCGATGTGGAACTGCGTTGGTTTGCAATCCGAATTCTGGGTCAGTTCAACCATCCAGCAGTCATCAAAATTTTGGTGCAGTTGCTGCAAACCGAGGATATAGAAGCAGAAGAGTTGAGTGAAATTGCCGCCACTACCTTGGCAAGTTTTGGCCCTGATGCGATCGCCGCTTTAACAGAGCTACTAGCCGACGAGCAATCCAGAGGGTTGGCAGTGCAAGCCTTAGCTCAGATTCGCAGCCGTGAAACCATTGCTCCCTTATGCAGTGTGGTGGATGACCCGCAAGTAGAGGTGCGATCGACCGCGATCGAAGCTTTGAGTAGTTTTCATGACCCACAGATTGCGCCGATTTTGGCCAATGCTCTCAATGATGTGGCGGCTACAGTCAGACGAGAGGCTGTGGCGGGTTTAGCGTTGCGAGCCGATTTAGCCCCTGACCTGGATGTGGTAGCCCTCCTGCGCGATCGCCTGTGGGATTTTAATTTAGCGGTGTGTCAACAAGCAGCTACTTCCTTAGGACGCTTGGGTACTCCCGCCGCCGCTGCCGCCTTGTGGCAAGTATTGCAATCTGCGGCCACTCCTGCCGTCCTGCAGCTAGAAGCAGTACGAGCTTTGGGTTGGATGCAACATTCAGAAGCTTTGAACTATCTACACCAAGCATTGCAGCTAGAGTCGCTAGAGGTTTATCAAGCAGTGCTCACGGCACTCGGCCGAGTGGAAGCACCTGAGTTAAAACCACAAGCTGCCGAAATTTTATTGGCAGCCTTAGCAAGTCAACACCCTGTTGTGCAACAACCCCACACGCAACAAGCGATCGCTCTCGGCTTAGGACAGTTAGGAGAACTGGCTGCTGTAGAACCCTTGATTCAACTATTAGCCACTCCAGACATCGGAGTGCAGTTGCACGCGATCGCAGCTTTAAAACAACTAGCGCCTGAAATCACTCATCAAAAATTACAAACCCTGGCAGCAGATCCAGCGGCATCACCGGAACTAAAACAGGGAGTAGCGATCGCTTTGCAAGAATGGCAAATGAATGAGATTGCTGATAGCAACTAACATAAAAAATCAGCAGAATTACTAGAACTCTGCTGAAGCGAAACCAAGGTTTAAGCTTACTAAAAGAGCATATTAAGCATGATCGATCAGCCGTTTAGCATGATCTTTCATGTCTTCTACCGTGTGCATAGCAGCGGCTTGATTCTGTTTGGCCTGTCCTTCGGCTAGGCCTTTAGGATCGCCTGTCACATTGCCAACTGCTTCTTGAACTTTACCTTCAATGTTTTTAGCAACAGCTTTAGCTCTATCCTCAATACTCATAGTGTTAAGCTCCTTAGTTAAAAATATTACTATCTAAACCGAGCTTAGCCATTTACTTGAGAACTTGGCATCTTACTGGTGGCGCATTTAATTTAAAGCCGCTAAGTCGTTGGGTGTATTGCAGTTAAAGAGCATGCGTTTGTCAGCGTCCGGAATGGCTTGCACTTCATTGTGGTCTAGCCACCGTTGGAACGATCGCCCGCCTCGGCTGATAAAAGCATTTAGGAGAGGTAAGCAACTCCGGCGATAGAACCCACACAGCGGGTCCCAACCTTGGGCATGGTACGGGACAAAGGCGATCGCAAGTTCTGGGACTGTATCTAACTGTTGCGCCCAACCTTGCAAAACTTCGCCCCTAAGCCGAGGCAGGTCGCAAGCCAGCAACAAAACCCAATCTGTTTGGACCTGGGCTAACCCTTGAGCAAATCCCACTAAAGGGCCTTGGGGGTGAATATCTTGATGCAGCGGTCGTTCTTGCACAAAACGACAACTATTGGGCAATAGCTCACGGTAACGCTGTGGCCAAGGCGTCACTACATAAATTTCGTTAGTGCACTCGGCTGCAACATCACAAACGTGGCGTAGCAGTGGTACTCCCTGGACCGGAATCAGAGCTTTGTCCTGACCCATCCGGGAGCTTTGACCTCCGGCTAATACAATGGCAGCGAGTGACATAACCCTAAAGGTGAATGCTTGAGCTTTACAAGCAGATTAGGAGATTCAAAGGACGTTCTACTAGGTTCGCAACACCTCATATCAGCGTCACCTGACTTAGGAGTGATTCACGGAGAGCAATTGCTGATTTAAGAACATGACAAATTCTTCAACGGTCGAGAGGTCTTGCATTTCCAAGTAGTCCTCAATCCCCACTCCTAAGTGCTGCTCAAAATCTTCGCAAAGGGTGAAATGCCAGTCAAACCAGCAAACTAAGGTCAAATGCAAGTCTTCCTCTAAGCGATCGCTGGGTAGGATTCTGGCCGTTTGCAAACCGGAATATTGCTCTAAGTAAGTATAGGCAAACGTTGCGACAGCGGGTGAAACTTGGCGGGCTTGCCAAAAATACTCGTACCATTCGTCTGATGTTAGAGCAGGGCGATCGCGGAGCCAACGATTCACCTGCCGCCGAGTTTTGACATCAGGGCTAAGGTCAGCATAAGTGCGAAAACTAAGGAAGAAATTTTTGACCCTTTGCCACATGCCCTGCAAGCTACCAACCTAGGATTCACCGAAGCTTGCTTTCAGTATTCCCACTTGCTCAGTAATCTCTCAGGTATACCAATCGTTAATCAGCGAGCCGCTTACCAGTCACGAGTAACTGCTCAAACTCAGGAGCCGGAACAGGCCGACTAAAGAAATATCCTTGCATTTCATCACAGGCTTGCTGCTGTAGAAAAGCTAGCTCTGAGTTGGTCTCAACGCCTTCTGCAATTACTTTTAAGTCAAGATCGTGAGCCATCTGGATCATGGCAGTGGTAATGGCCGCATTTTTAGAATCACAGCTAATATTTTGCACAAAGCAGCGATCGATTTTGAGAGTATCAAAGGAAAATTGCTTTAAATAGCTCAAGGAAGAATAGCCAGTCCCAAAGTCATCAATGGCAATTTGAATTCCCAGCGTTTTTAGCTGATCCAGTTTTTTAATGGTGGCATCGGTATTTTGCATAATCACACTTTCAGTCAGCTCAAGCTCTAGGTACTGCGGCTCCAGCTCAGTTCTTTGCAAAATTTGGGTTACCCGTTCCGTGAGGTCAGTTTGGTGAAATTGCAAACCTGACAAGTTGACTGCAACCTGGAGGGGTGGTAAATCGGCTAGTTGCCATTGCTTAGCTTGGGTACAAACTGTTGTCATCACCCATTCATCCAACGGCACAATCAATCCTGTTTCTTCAGCTAAAGGAATAAAATCAACGGGTGAGACAAAGCCTTGACTAGAAGAAAACCACCGAATTAAGGCTTCCGCTCCAACAATTTCCCCCGTGACCAAGCTCACCTTGGGTTGGTAGTAAACCTGAAACTCTGAGCGCTCTAAGGCATGACGCAAATTAGCTTCTAGCAGAAACTGATTTAGAGAGCCGACAGTCATCCCGGAAGCATAAAACTCATAGTGGTTGCCGCTCTGTTTCTGCGCGGTTTGCATGGCGGCATCAGCCTGCTTAATTAGCAGGTCAACATTGTCAGCAGCGTCGCTATGAGTAGTAAGACCGATGCTGGTCGTGATAAAAATTTCTTGTCCTTCCAAGACAAAGGGAATAGATAGGCGGTCTAGGACGAGCTGGGCCACTGCCGCTGCCTGATTTTGCTCGGAGTGCGACAGAATCACAATAAATTGCTCTGGATTGAGGCGAATGACGCTGTCTATGGGTTGCACACAAGCAACAATCCGCTCCGCCGTTGTTTGAATCAGCAAGTCCCCCACTTGATAACCCATGCTGTCATTGATGCGATTAAACCGATTCAGATGGATCAGCAGAATGGTGACTAGATGGTTCGCTTGGCTCGCTTGAGCCAAAATCTCCGTAAATCGCTCTCGCAGAGCTAAGCGGTTGGGTAAGCCCGTTAAGCTATCATGCCGAATTAACTGATTGAGCTGCTCTTGCGCCTGATTCAAAGCGGTGGTGTACTGCTCGGTGACGGCGGCTTGTTTTTGGAGGCGCGCTGCGATCGCCCCTAGCAGCTCATCCGCAGTGCAAGGTTTGGTCAAATAGTCATCGGCTCCCAAATTCATGCCTTGGCGAAAGTCAGTTTTGTCAGCTTTGGCTGTCAAGAAGATGAAAGGAATCGCAGCTGTAGCGGGATCTGTCCGTAAAGTGGCCAGCACACCGTGACCATCCAGTTCTGGCATCATCACATCACAAAGAATTAGGTCTGGTAGATGTTTCCGAGCCATTTGCACGCCTACCGCACCATTTTCTGCCCCAATGACATCAAACTCTTCGGCTTCTAATAGTTCTAGGATGTTTTCTCGAACTGGGAGATCATCCTCAATTACAAGAATTTTTTTCATGATGTTTTTAGACGACTGTCAAAATAAGTACGAATCCTGATGACTAAATTTAGGTTTGTGAAAACCGTAGATTCAACTAATTATTTCTTATAAAAGAATTAAATTTATGGTTTGGCGTCATCATAATCCTTTCACATAATGTCAGTAGATAACCGAAGTTGCATCCTAAACAATACAGAGGCCGAAAGTGCTGATTTGCTGCTGAGTACTTACGTAGTATGGCTTTAAAAACTCCAACTAACCATCAAAGCTGAATCATGGTAAGCGTTCCTTTAGCATCATCAAGACCGAAGTCCATGATCCTTAGACTTCCAATTTTATGATTACTAGCTGTTACTAATAGCTATTATTCTGATGCAAAAATTGATGTGAAAATAAAATTTAGCTGATATTTAGTTAGTTGTTAAATAGGCTGGAACTGATTTGCTAACTTGGCTAGAAACTCGGTGATCTAGCATCCGATTAAAAAATCCTTGCTTAATTACAACTTCTGGAAAATTACCCCTCTGTTCCAGCTTGAAAACCACAGCTTTAGCTCGCTGACTTCATTCAACTCTGCCTGACTAGCGGGAACTAGCTAGCGTAAAACCTAAATTTGAGTCCAAGATAGCCGCTTCCCCTAGTATTCAAGGCAAGGCAGCTTGATTCCTGAAGGTCCTCAAGATTTAAAGGCAGGCAAAGAATAGAGGAAGCAAGCCATTAGCCCCCTAAGTTAACAAGTGCCGACTTTTAGCAGTTGAACCTGAGATGCTCAAGTCATGACAAAAATAGCGATCGCTGCGGTTGCAAACTAGATCGCTGAGTGGCTGCTAAGCCTTAACTTTGCCAAATCTCAATAGCGAGTTAAGCGCTACAAGGGGTGACAGATCTGCTGCAAAGTGCTGGTGAAGTTGGGGTAGGAGATGGCGGCTGCTTCAGCTCGGTGGATGGTGGTGGTGCCCGTAGCGTTTAAAGCTGCGATCGCCAAACTCATGGCAATCCGGTGATCGGTGTGGCTATCCACTTCAGCACCCTGGAGGGCAGCACCTCCCGTAATTTCTAAACCATCCGGCAACTCTGTGACTTGCGCCCCCATCTGGTTAAGCTGGGCTGCCATGACGGCAATGCGATCGCTCTCCTTCACCCGTAGTTCTTCCGCATCCCGAATCACGGTGGTGCCTTGAGCAAAGGCTGCGGCTACGGCCAAAATCGGAATTTCATCAATTAAGCGGGGAATGATATCGCCTTTAATCTCACAAGCTTTCAGGATGCTATGTCGGACGTGCAAATCAGCCACGGGTTCGCCCGCTACAATTCGTTGATTTTCTAAGGTAATGTCGGCTCCCATCATTTCTAGAGCATCTAGAACTCCCGTGCGGGTGGGATTTACCCCAACGTTCTCTACCCACAACTCAGAACCAGGTACGATCGCCCCTGCTACTAGCCAAAATGCCGCAGAACTAATATCACCCGGAACAATCACGGTTTGTCCTTGTAACCGTGCTGGGCCTGTGACCGTGACGCTCTTCGTTTCTGGATCGACCGTCAAATCAGCGCCAAAGGCCCGCAACATGCGTTCGCTGTGGTCGCGGGAGAGAGCAGGCTCGGTAACGATCGTTTGGCCCTCAGTCATCAGTCCTGCCAGCAGAATGCAAGACTTGACCTGAGCTGAGGCAATGGGCGAGTGATAGTGGGTGGGTTTAAGGGCTTGTCCTTGCACTGCTAAAGGCGCCAAAGCTCCTCCTTGACGACCCCAAATTTGGGCACCCATTTGTTGCAAAGGTTTGACGACGCGGGACATGGGGCGCGATCGCAAAGAGCTATCGCCTGTCACGGTAAAAAAACGATCGGGATGAGAAGCCAAAATGCCTAGCATTAAACGCAGAGTAGTACCAGAGTTCCCCGCGTTCAAGACATCCATTGGCTCTTGCAGATTGCCTAGGCCAATCCCCCGCACGCGCACCAGATCCGTGTTTAACTCTGAGATTTCTGCTCCCATTGCCTGAAAGCAGCTCGCTGTACTGCAAGGATCTTCGCCTAGCAGCAGCCCTTGGATTTGCGTTTCTCCCTCGGCCAAAGCTCCTAACATCAGGGCTCGGTGGGAAATGGATTTGTCGCCCGGAATTTGAACCCGGCCCTGCAAAGCAAGACCTGCAGTGGGTTGGGCAATTGTGAGCTGATGCTGATTTTCTGCGGTTGTCAACGTTACGATCGGAGCTGGCATTGAGATAGACTGACCTAGAACTGCGTAGTAATCCTACCGCTTTCTTTAGATGTTAAGGCTGAGTTGTTCGTAGCTATCCGAAAACATCGCCACCTCCTCACACTCCTCACACTTCATGCTGACGCATCACCGCAAGCCTGTTTGCTTATCTTTTGTGTCAACAGACCTGCCGATCTGGTCTGTGGTTGATACCGCTGCAACTCTATACCAGAAGGACCAAGAACGGTTTCACCTGTTGCTAACTGAACCAACGCTCCAAGACCGAGAAGGCCATCTGGAAGCTCTAGATGCTGGCACCACAGGCGTGGGGATTTCGGATCAAGAGACGTTGGCAGCCACTCCTGCGCCTCGGTTGTTGTGGCTAGAAATTTCGCCCTATCGCGTCATTATGACTATGCAGGGCAACGGTCGCTTTAGCTATCGCCACTTCTGGGAGCAAGGCGTTTACGGCTTGAGCCGCTATTGGTTGCAAAGTGACTTGCTCAGCAGCAGCGGCCAGATGCGGTTGCGCAACTTTACCCGCAGTCTCAAGCTAGAGGGCCAAGCTCTACCCCACCATTTGCGGATTGAGTATGAGTTGTGGTCGGAAAAAGTACAGCTTGGCGCTTACGTATTGAATTTAGACATTGAGCATTAATCTACCTCACTAAAGCTGAGCTGACGCTCCAGATCAAGGCTGCGCTAGCACTCTAGGCGTCTCTGCAAGCGATCGCCGAACTCGGGTAGTGACCTCACTGCCCAGCTTTTGCTTGCCTCAAATCTGGCTTTGATAGCAGATCTGATGAATTCTTAATGAAAAGAGTTTTCAAATACACAGTTTTTGTTATATTGTTTTTAACGAAATTATTGACTATTATTCTCAATAATTTAGAGTCTTGCCCCTGACTTAGTGAGCCGATCCAGCCATGTATTAACGAAACTGATCAATCACATTAGCTCCTCTGTGGGCAATCTAAGTTCATCACCTGCTAGCGATCGCCTAATCGGAATACGGAATTTCACGGCTGCTACCCGTATTTACTCAAAAGCAGACGCCATTAAATGTCTACTTGCGACTCCTTTGCAGCACCTCTTTTAATTTGTTCGGCTTCTCTGGCGCTTGCAACTAAGAATCTCTTGCATTTAGGAAGACACCTTATGAACCAATCTAGTCTGAACTCCCCCGTCGGCCAAGTAGTTACGGTGTCCCGGTGCGATCGCTGGCAAGTTTACCAACGGTTGCAAGAGCTAGGAGTTCAGTGTTGGTGTGCTGGAGATGGCACCTTGTCGGTAGAAGTCCAGACAGTGGGAGAAGCGGTTCAACTCCGTAGCGTGATACAGCATTTAACTGCTGCTCGCACTGAGTTAATCGATTGGTTAGACCTCTGTTGGCAACTTAAAGCCTAAATTCTTCCGCCAATCAATATTTGTGCAGATTTAATAAGCAATCATACTTACTAAACTTTAGAAAACTCATATCTATCTTCGATTCACCGCATTGCACGTTGCATTACCCCTTTTGAGAAAAACGTAAACCTATCAAACCTTGGGATGTCATCATGAGTAAGTCCAAATTCGGTCAAGTTCTAGAATTCAGCTTGGAAGGGCGCTTTCTGGGTTTTGAGATGGAAGATGGCTACAAGTTCAAGCGCATCCGAGTGGCTACCCCTGAAGGCGAGGTTTGCATCAAGCTCTCTAAAGAGTCACGAGCTAGCGTCGTGGCCTCATTTATTGCTGAAGGTAAGGTGTTAAACCTAGGCGATTGGATCCGAGTGACTGGCGAGAAAAAGCTGGATTCCAAAACTGGATTTGCCAAACTCAAAGCTTACGCCATTTACCCCGCTGTACCGGGTGAAGCGGCTCCAGCGGCCCCCCAAAAGGCAACGCCTGCTCCAGGCAAAACCACAATTTTGGTTTGCCAAAAATCAGACTGTATGAAGCGGGGTGCCAGAGCGGTGTGCCAGGCGTTGGAGTCGGAGTTGGGCGATCGCGGCCTCACCAATCAGGTAACCATTAAAGGGACAGGCTGCATGAAGCATTGCAAGGCAGGCCCCACCATGGTTGTGATGCCTGACAAGACTCGCTATACCCGCATCCATCCAGAAACTGTTTCCACCATTCTCGACGAGCATTTTCCCACTCAACCCGCTCTCCCCGCGAACGAAGGTGACAGCGCCAGCAAGGTAGAAAAATTCGCGATCGCCTCTCGCTCGGTATCTGTGGGAAATTAGATAAACTTTTTCTCTAACTTGTGGCTAATTGCTACTCAGCACGATCGGGGTTATAAATTGGGCGTAGAATCTAACCAAACTTCGCGTATTTGGCGTTGCTGGAGTTAAGATGACCAATTCGTTGCCCCCTGATCCTCAGCCATCCCGTAGAGACCCCTTGGGATTTGATGAATTCATTGGTATTTTTCTAGCCTTTAGTGTGATTGGCGGGATCTTGTTTTGGTCGTTAGGTCGAGAAGGACAAGGGTTTAACTTAGGCGGCCTTCTAGACCCAACCTCAACCCCATCTGCAACACCCACTCCCACTGCAACGCCAACGGCATCCCCTAGCCCAGTTGAAGGAGTGTTGACCCCCTCTCCAACCCCCAACCAGCCAACCCCAACAACCGTACCTGCGCCGGAGCCTGCCCAACCTAATGTAGTGCCAGTTCCCTTTGCGGTGCGGCCACCTGCTACCCCAACGCCCAGCCCCACCCCAACAACCGCTGAGCCAGAGGGCTTCTCAGACGTTGAGACAAATTATTGGGCTTATCCCTTTATTACTGCTTTAGTTCAGCGCGATATTATCAGCGGTTTTCCGGATGGTACATTTCGCCCGGATGCTCCGGTGACGCGAGCAGAGTATGCGTCAATGCTGCAAAAAGCCTTCGACAAACCAGCGAAGCAGCAAGCAGTCAGTTACAAAGATGTTGCTGGTGATTTTTGGGCCACTGATGCGATTCAAGAAGTGTCTCGAAATGGTTTTTTGGCAGGCTATCCCAAAAATATCTTTCAGCCCACCCAACAAATTCCGAGAGTGCAAGCGTTGGTGGCTCTGGCAAGCGGCTTAGAACTGCCTCGCTCTACTGCCCCCACCCAAGTGTTGCAAACCTATCAAGATGCCGCACAGATTCCTAAATATGCGACGGGTGCGGTGGCCTCTGCAACGCAAGCGGGTTTAGCCGTGTCTCATCCACGACCAAACGTTTTAGAGCCTAACGAAAAGGCAACTCGGGCGGATGCTGCGGCTTTTATTTACCAAGCATTAGTCGCGTCTGGTAAGGCGGAGAAGATTTCCTCGCAGTACTTAACGCAACCTTAAGCTGGAATAAAGCAATCATGGATTAGTTGGATGGTCAAGTTTGGGCTTGGCTGTCCAGCAGGGCGATCGCTTGCTGAAATACAGCTTCATCTGCTCTCGTCTGCAAAATGGCTCGAACTAACTGCACAAAATTTTGATCAACCGTGTGATTTGTTTGAATCAATTTGCTGCCAGCGTAGTAAGTAGTGTCGTTAATTCGAGGTTCGTCAGTTGTGCCTGTTTGAACGTTTTTAGCTCTTTGGCTCCAAGAGAGAGATTTGCCTCGTAAGGTAAATTGAAACCAGCGGAGGTGGTCGTCTTGTAGCTCAAAAAAAATGTCGAAGTAAGGTTCACCCCCCTGATACCACAGCCGAACCGCACCAGCCTCACCCGAGCGAATTGAGGTTTGCTTAATCTGCCGTAGCGAAGACCCTAATTGATTAATTTCATGGTTCTCCATGACAGCTTTTATCACTTAGAAACGTGCTCATAAAATGGGATAAGTCAGCCAACAGAGGTCGTAATTACGATTACGAAGTGGAAGCAGATGCATCAGGATTACCTGCATTAGATCGGCAAAATCTGTCCTGCCCGTACTGCCAAGATTTGTGAAGAATTTAGCCATTGGGCATCGAAAGAGCCGAGATGAGTGGTGGTAATTAAGGTTTGAAACCGATCTTGAATGGCATCGAGTAATTGATTTTGCCGATTCAGGTCTAACTCAGCTAAAACGTCATCTAATAACAGCAGAGGCGGTTCACCCACGACCTCTTCAATTAGTTTGAGTTCTGCTAACTTCAAGGCTAGAACTAACGTGCGTTGCTGACCTTGAGAACCATATTGACGAGCAGGCGTTTGGTTAATGGTGAACTCCACTTCGTCGCGGTGTGGACCAACCAGGGTAGTGCCTTGGTGCTGTTCGGCGATCGCCCGTTGCTGGATTTTGTCTAGAAAAGCTTGCTGTACCTGAGCGGGGTCGTCCTCTGTCAACACCACATTCGGTGCATATCTAACTTGCAACACCTCGGTACTACCACTAATTTCTTGGTGCCATTTCTCAGCTAAAGGAGCTAGCCGCTCCAAAACCCGTGCCCGGCGGCGAATCACGCGAGACCCTGCGGCGGCAAGCTGCGTATTCCACAACTCCAAGGTTCCTGGTTCATCGATCGCTTCTATAGGCTCTGGCGGCGGAGAAAATAAGCTGGCTTCTGGGGTGCGTTGTTGCCGCTGCTTCAGCAGGGCGTTGCGTTGCCGCAAGATGTGGTTGTATTGCTGCAAGATATGGGCGTAGATCGGCTCTAATTGCGTCAGTAGGGCATCTAACCAGGCTCGGCGCTTTTCCGGTCCACCCCGGACTAAATCTAAGTCCAAGCTGGAGAATTCTACGGCGTTGAGAACCCCTAAAAAATCGAGTTGGCGACGTAAAGGTTCACTGTTCAGCGCTACGGTGCGACGACCATTACTTCTTAAGGTGAGGGTGAGGTCAATGGGGCCAGTGTCCCGCTCCAGCAGGGCGGCAACTTGGCCGATCGGCTCTCCTTCTAGCACCAAGTCCCGATCGCGGCCAGCCCGGTGCGATCGCAGAGTTGCCAGTAGCTCAACTGCTTCCAACAAGTTGGACTTACCTTGGGCATTGTTGCCGACCAAGATAGTTTTGGGAGCAGAGAAATCCACCCGCTGATCCAAATAATTGCGAAAGTGGCGCAGATGAAGACTTTTGAGATACATAAGTCACGGACAGCGGTCGGCAATAGGCGATGAGCTAAGAGGAAGCGATCGCTCAAAATTATTGTAGGGGCGCACCTTAGCACACCCCTACTACTGCACTCTATTAGATTTGTGGAGTGGTGTAAGTTGGGTTTTGCCTACCCAATACCACCCTAGCCAGCAAGTTTAGCCATTAGACTTTTAGCAGTTGGATAGCAATTGGCCTAAGCGTTTAACCGCGTCGAGCCGATTGCCAACGGAGAAATAGCTTTTCTAGCTCGATCCAAGTGAACATCAAAGCACTAAAGCCAAAACAAATAGCTAACTCCAAAGGACTTAACCAGAAGGTGTCAAAGAAGTTTTGGAGCGGTGGGACATAGATTAGCAGTAATTGCAGAATCGTTGTCAGCGTCACAGCCCCTAGGAGATACGGATTTGAGAAGGGGTTAAGCTCAATGGTCAAACGCACATTGGAGCGGATGGCGATCGCGTGGCCCATCTGCGCGAGGCAAAGGGTGGTAAACACCATTGTTTTCCAAGTATCAGGTGAGCGATCGTATCCTGGGGCATGGGTGTAACCATAGGCCCAAGTCATCAGGATAATGGTTAGAATCGCAAAAACAATGCCCACTCGGATCATGTAGGAACCCAAACCCCGCGCAAAAATGCTTTCGTTGGGGTCGTGAGGCGGTCGATTCATCACATTGGGTTCTGGGGGTTCAACCGCGAGGGCTAGAGCGGGTAAACCATCCGTCACCAAGTTCATCCACAAAATTTGGAGCGGCGAGAGGGGAACCCCGCCTAGACCAATTAGGGGAGCTGCTGCAATGGTGAGTACTTCACCAATGTTGCTGCCTAGAATGTACTTGATGAAGCGGCGGATGTTGGTATAGACGGTGCGGCCTTCCTCGGTCGCGGCGACGATGGTGGCAAAGTTGTCATCAAGCAGCACCATGTCACTGGCTTCTTTGCTGACGTCAGTACCCGTAATTCCCATCGCAATCCCAATATCGGCTTGCTTTAGGGCTGGAGCATCGTTGACTCCGTCTCCCGTCATGGCGACGACTCTACCTCGACGTTTTAAGGCTTGCACAATCTGTAGTTTGTGCTCCGGTGAAACGCGGGCATAGACGCTGACTTGATCGACTTGATCTTCGAGTTCTTGTAGACTCATGCGATCGAGTTCTTGACCACTGACGACGCGATCGCCTAGTTGGGCAATCCCTAGTTCTTGGGCAATAGTTTGGGCCGTCAGTTGGTGGTCGCCTGTGATCATCACCACCCGAATCCCAGCGGCGCGGCAACGAGCCACAGCTTCTTTCGCCTCAGGGCGAGGTGCGTCTAGCATCCCGACCAAACCAAGCCAAATCAGTTCCCTCTCGGTGGCTTCATCTGTGCCTTCGGCTGGCTGTGTAGCTAGTGGCTTGTAAGCAAATCCTAAAACGCGCAGCCCCCGACCTGCCATTTGGTTGTTCTGGTCGAGGATTTCGGCGCGTTGATCTGCGTTCAGAGCCTCTAGGCGATCGCCCACCTGCATATGGGTACAGCGTTCCAAAATCAACTCTGGAGACCCCTTGGTGAACATCAGATATTGAATTGGGTCTGCCGCTGTGGCTGCAATGGGTCGGTAATCACTCGCTTCGCAAATTACGCTCATGCGCTTGCGCTCAGACGAGAAGGGGAACTCGGAAACCCGTGGCAGTTTACGCGCCCAAGTTGCTTTGTCAACGCCTGCCTTCGCACCTAAAGTGAGCAACGCCCCTTCGGTAGGATCACCAAAAATGATCCATTGGTCTTTTTCATACTGCAAGGTCGCGTCGTTGCAAAGAATACAAGCAATTAATAAAGTTTGTAGCTCTAAATATTGCTCTGGAGAAACAGCTTGTTGCTCTAGCTGAAACTCCCCGACTGGATCGTAGCCGTTGCCAGAAACCCGGAAAGTATGCCGCTCGGTATCGACGAGTTGCACAACCATCTTGTTTTGAGTCAGCGTTCCGGTTTTATCGGAACAGATGGTGGTGACAGAACCGAGGGTTTCCACCGCAGGCAACTTACGAATCAGCGCTTGTCGACGGACCATGCGCTGCGTGCCCAGAGCCAACGTTACGGTAATCACCGCAGGCAAGCCTTCTGGGACGACCGCAACCGCCATACTCAGGGAAACTTCTAGTAACTCCTCAAAGGTGCTGAAGTTTCCGGTTCGGATCACGCCACCAATGACGACTAAAGCCACTAGAGCCAGCGAGCCGCTGACGAGAACGTTTCCTAACTGAGTCATCCGCTGCTGTAAAGGCGTTTCTTGCGCCTCCACAGACTGAAGCATTGTGGCAATGTGGCCCAGCTCAGTCTTCATGCCAGTATTCGTAACTAGCACAGTAGCCCGCCCCTGGACGACCTCAGTACCCTGGAAGACCAAGTTGAGGCGATCGCCCAAAGCTGTTTCTTCCGACAAGTGAGTTTCTGCGTGCTTAGTCGATGGCTGAGCTTCCCCAGTCAGAGCCGATTCTCGGACTTGCAGATTTGACGCTTCTAGGAGGCGACCATCCGCAGATACCTGAACCCCTGCTTCAAGCAGCATGACATCGCCTGGGACCAACTCTTTTGAGTTGACTTCAACAATTTTGCCATCACGGATCGCCCGAACCCTAGGAGAGGCCAGACTTTTGAGAGCAGCTAAAGCCTTTTCAGCTCGGCTTTCTTGCACGTAGCCCAAGATAGCGTTCAAAACTACGATCGAGGTAATGGCGATTGCGTCTTTAGGGAAGCTACCAGAACGCAAATCCAAAATGGCAGAGACGACCGCAACACCCATCAGCATCAACAACATGATGTTCTTGAACTGATCCCACAGGATGGCTAAGGTACTGCGGCCCGCAGACTCAACTAGCTCGTTGGGGCCGTACTGTGCTAAGCGCTCTGTCACCTGTTGAGTCGTTAAGCCAGATTCGCGATCGCTTTGAAGAACCTCTAGAGCTTTCTCAGCCTCTAGGGTATGCCAAGCCACAACAGAGTCTGGCGGTGAATCTGAAGCCATGGATAGAGTCACGGGAAATAAAACAACGCCTACAGCACTTAATCATAGTGCTTAAATTTGGTTTCCATCTGCTCCTAGGCTGTTGTAACCGCAATCTGAGCGACTTTGAGCCCGTTCCAGTTCTAGCTCTGTGTTGGCCACGAAACCCTAAGCGATCGGGAATTGGTTGAGCTTGGAGTAACTCGGCTCGTCCCAACATTCAAATTTTTGATAAGTAAATCTTTTGATGCCAATTTAATAATTTTAATCCTCAGCCCAATCCTTGTCTAAAAGCATCCAGCCCTAACATTGGGAAAACATAAGTATAAAAAGAGTATAGAAGGATACAGGAATTGAATAAATTGTTAGTAAATAATTACTAAGCCCTAAATCCAGGAAAGATAATTTCCGCTTAAGTTTTAAAGTAACAAGGCATTCAATTAATTAGCTGAGCAGTAAGACATGAGCTGATATGTTAAGTAATAAATTTGTCTTGATTGCACAGGCAGACTCAGCATTTTGCGGGATATTATTCAGCTACTTCATCATTCCTTAATGAAACGCCTTTACTTAAAATTTAAGCAGCGATAGAAAAAGGTTCCTTGTTTGTGTCCCCTATTGATACCTCGGTGCTCTCCAATTCCTTTAAGCTGATTATTCAACCTCATAACCCAGAGGTGAAGCAGTGCCTGCATGGCTTAGGGTTTCAAAATCTTCCTAATATTCCTCAACTGCTTTATTTGGCCGTTACCGATCAACAGTTGATCGAAATTTGCTTGCAAATTGGCCAGACTGTATCCGACGAGAGCCAACTGCTTTCTCGTTGTTTCTTTACGCGATCGCCCCTGAACTCGGAAGGATTACTGATTGAATTTCTCCATGCTCAACCCCTCAGTGCCTTGACGGCATCGATTAAATACAGTTGGTTTTTTGAAGTTCTAATTAATCAAACTTTATTCTTCAAATATCAACCTGTTTTTAACTTGTCTTCTGGAAATGTGATTGCGCATGAGTGTTTAGCGAGAGCGACTGGTAAAAATGGGGTGGCTTTTAGTGGTAAGCAGTTGGTAGATGCTGCACTTTCTAGTCGATGTGTGCATGAGTTTGATGAACTAGCGCGTAAAACTTGTTTAGAAGCGATCGCTAACTTTAATACTGAACAAACCTTTTTTATTAACGTTTTACCGAACGCTATTATTCAGAACCCTCAAGCTTTAGCCCAGAACTTTCAGCAAGTTTTTGACTTAGGCTTACGACCTCAGCAAATCGTGTTTGAATTGACGGAAGTAGAAGCTCTACTGGACTGCCCAGAGTTGAGCGAACTCGTTCCTTGGATTCGCGAGCAAGGCTTTGGCATTGCCGTGGATGATCTGTGCGGTAATGTTTCGTTCGACCACTACTTTACGGGCTTTTATCCTGACTTAATTAAGCTCGATCGTCAACTGGTGCATGGCTGTAGCCAACATGCCCTCCAGCAAGTGCTAATCAAGAGCTTTCTCCACTCAGCCCACGAACTGGGAATTTTAGTTTTAGCTGAAGGTCTAGAAGATATTGCAGATATAGAATTTTGTCGGGAACTAGGAGTCGATTTTGGTCAAGGCTATGGCTTAGGCATGCCAGAACTCACCTTGCAAGAGCAACCCCTCAACTGGTCAGCGCTTGATTTGCCAGAATTGCTCTCCGGCGATCGCCTAGCCGCTCAAACTACAGAATCGCGTTCCTGGTTTAACTTGTCGGAGGCGGGGAGTTGGGAACCAAAACTGATAGCGCCTTGGGAACGACTCGAAAAGTAGCTGGCGTGTAAGTAGTAATTTCGCCATCGGTATTAATCGGACGGGGTCTGCGAGTATGCACTTCAAATTCTTTTCCAGCTAATGCCCGGACCTTAGACGACTTAATGTGCTGCCCGCCTCGCATGGCGGGTAATAGGGGAATAATCTGCCACCAATTTTGAATCTCTAAGCTATACAAATCGAGCCGATTATCATCGATCGCGGCATCTTCCACCACAGTCATGCCCCCACCGTAATAGCGACCATTCCCCACGGCAATTTGTACCGTTTTCACTGGGATAGATTCTCCCCGACAACGGATTTCGGCCCTAAAGGGGCGAGATTGTCTTACAACCCGAAGGGCAGTCGTTAAGTAAGCAAACACACCCCAACGACGCTTTACTTCTTTGGTCATCTGCTGAGTGATTTGGACGCTCAGGCCAAGGCTGGCAACGTTGAAAAAATATTTGCCATTCACCCAACCTAGATCAATCCGTTGCACCCGACCTTCGGCAATAATTTGGCACGCCTGAGCTAAGTCTGTGGGGATGCAGAGTGTCCGAGCTAGGTCATTGGCCGTGCCTAAGGGCAAAATTCCCAGAGGTAACTGAGTGTCAACCAAGCCTTCAGTGACGGCATTCATGGTGCCGTCCCCACCACCTACAATGACTAAATCAACGCGATCGCGGTAGCTACGAATCAAATCAGGTAGCTGCTGAGGGTCAGCGGTTGATTCTTCTAGTAAATCTAGACCCCAACCTTGCAAGTGAGCGATCGCTTGAGTGAGAGCCTCCTGGCCCCGCCGAGCCTGCCGATTGACTAGTAATAGTGCGCGTTGATTCATAAATTGCCAACCATACCTTGAAGATAAATGCTCCGCTGGTGGGCTACCGGGACACAAGTATCTGGAGTACGAGATCAAAATTCTGTCCAGAGAGTATGGCTGGGATACGATCAGCCCGGAGGGCTTTTGTTTATTATGAGGAGGCCATTGCTGGAAAACCTGCAACTATGCCGCTTGAACCGCCCCCTTCTCTCCAACCATTGACTGCTGTAATTGGACCACTCGACCCTTGGTTAAGTACCATTCGTCCCTTTGGCACTTATGCCCTCCAGGGGTTAAGTTTTTGGGAAGACACTTTGCTGGCAGTGGATACAGTCCGGGGATACCTGCTCCAAGTCACTGTGACCAACGGCGACACGCAGATTCTAAACGCACATCACACGGCAGACTTTTTAGATGCGACGGGTTTAGCGGTTCAGGGGGACAAACTTTGGTTTACACGAGGCAGTAGCGTTTACTATTGCACCCTGAGCGATCTGACACCGCACCACTTTGTCACTTTGCCCTACCAGATTGATGGCGTGGCGGTTTGGCAATCCACTGTTTATGTGAGTTCTCAAAAACTCGGTTACATCGTGATTTTTGAGGCGGCTACGGCTCGGCAAATTACCCGATTTCCTACGCCGGGGGTAGGCAGCGAGCACCTAACTGTAAGGGACGAAGAACTATGGGTCAGCGATCGCATTGAGCAAACTGTTTACTGTCTCGATCGCGGCACCGGAGAGATTCGCTTCAGTGTCCTAACGCCTTTCGATCAGCCCACAGGTTTAGCCTTTCACCGTCATCCTGCCACTGGGCAAGACATTCTCTATGTGGCTTATGCGGGGGAAGAACCCTACATTCGCGATAACCCCAATGCTGATCCGTCCCATGAACTCGCCATTCGCGATCGCACGTTCATCCATCCCTTGCACTTTCACTATTACGAAGACGAGCGCTATGCCCTCTCTAACGGCTACTTGATTGAAATGTCTTATGTAGAGGAACTGCAACCGCTAGAGGAAGTGCATTTAGAAAACGTGGAGTGGCGGATTGCGCTGCCTGCGGAAACTAATCGGCAAAAGGTCAGGCAGGTGGAACCGGTTGGGGTGCCGTTTACAGAAGAACTGCACGATGGGCAAAGGGTGGCAGTATTTAAGTTTGCTGCGTTGAAGCCTGGAGAGCGGCGATTATTGGGCTGGAAGGCGCTTTTAGAAGTGTGGAGTATTAAATACCAGCTTGCTCCACGTGAAGTAGAGAATGCTCCAGCGTTATCGCCGGAGTTTCAGACTCGCTACTTAGTGGATGATGATGAGTTGGCAATGGACAAAGCTCCCATTCGTTGGGCTGCCCAAGCCGCAGTCGGCACAGAAACCAATCTGTTGCGCCGAGTTTTGAAGATTCGTAATTATGTTTACGATCGCCTCTCCTATGGCATCAAACCGCATATCGACACTCCTGATGTTGTGCTAGAGCGGGGCATTGGTTCCTGTGGGGAATATGTGGGCTTAATTTTAGCGTTGGCTCGCCTGAATGGAATTGCCTGCCGCACTGTGGGTCGCTACAAGTGCCCACCTTATGCTGAGCGCCAATTTGTCCCTTTAGAACCTGACTTCAATCACGTTTGGATTGAGTTCTACATCCCAGGATTTGGTTGGCTACCAATGGAATCCAACCCAGATGATGTGGTCGATCGCGGCCCCTACCCAACTCGTTTCTTTATGGGCTTGGCTTGGTATCACGCTGAAATGGCGAAAGGTGTTTCGTTTGAAAACGTCAGAGTTCAAGGTGCGCCGATTAGCGAATCCCACGACATTTCTCTGGGAGATTTATCGATCAATCACATCAAATTCAAAATATTAGGAGAACTCGCTCCATCTGCATAAAGGCTACGAAAGCCAACCGAGAAAGATAAGACATTTATCAATTAGGTTGGGCCACTCTATCGGCAGGGCAAACTGAAGTTGAAGGGTGAACCTCACCTCAAAATTTCTTTGCCCTTTCAATTCAGTGCGTTATGACTTCTTTGTCCTCGAAGCAAGTTGTCTTAGAATCGTCGTTAGCGCAAGGGCGATCGCTTTAGCTTCTAGATTTGAGAAGTCAGATCAAATCGAACTCACGATTCAAAACTCTGGTTGTGAAATTCCTGAGCCTGCCTTATCTCACATCTTTGAGAAATTTTATCGAGTTCCCAGCCATGCCCCTTGGAAACAGGGAGGCACAGGTTTGGGGTTAGCTTTAGTAGAGAAGCTGGTAGCACTGCTCAATGGCGAGATTAAAGTTGAAAGTCGAGTAAATCAAGTCATTTTTAGGGTGACGTTGCCAGGACAAGAGTTGGGCGAGATGAACTGAGTAAGTTTGTGTATTGGAAGCACTTGTTGAATTCTTAGCCGCAAATCGAGACTCAGGTCGTGGCTTGGAGTCTGTAGCCTTACTCCTGAATGAGAACAAACCTGCTTCAATGAGAACTGGGTAGCGCGATCGCAAACCTGAGTTGTAGCAAGTTTGGTGTTTACGGGGAAGGGATAGTGAAGTCATGGATGTGATTCCAGCTATTGATCTGCTAGAAGGTCGCTGTGTCCGGTTGTACCAGGGTGACTACGCCCAATCACAAGTGTTTGATGAAAATCCGGTGGCAGTGGCGCGGCAGTGGGCGGAACAAGGCGCACCTCGATTGCACTTGGTGGATTTAGATGGTGCTAAAGCTGGACATCCGGTGAATTTGCCAGTGATTGAGGCAATTGTGCGAGCGGTGGATGTGCCAGTTCAAGTGGGGGGCGGTTTGCGCGATCGCCAGAGTGTGGCTAATCTGCTGGCTACAGGCGTGCAACGCGCTATTTTGGGCACCGTGGCCGTGGAGCAACCGGATTTAGTGGCCGAACTCTGCCAAGAATTTCCCGGTCAGATTGTGGTGGGGATTGATGCCCGCAACGGCAAGGTAGCCACACGCGGTTGGCTGGAAACCTCGGAAGTGTTAGCCACCGAGTTGGCGCAGCGTATGGCCCAACTGGGCGCAGCCGCAATTATCTACACCGACATTCACCGCGACGGCACGCTGCAAGGCCCCAATCTAGACGCATTGCGAGAATTAGCTACAGCGATCGCCATCCCAGTCATTGCGTCGGGTGGAGTCAGCTCTGTCACCGATTTACTGAGCTTACTGGGGCTAGAACCCTCCGGGGTGACAGGGGCGATCGTCGGTCGAGCGATTTACACCGGAGACGTAGACTTGAAAGAAGCGCTCCGAGCCGTGGGCCAAGGTCGCTGGCAGGATGTTCCTCCTGATTTCGGCACTTCTGCTTTTGCCTAGTTTTGTCTAACGGGCTTTTTGGAAAAACACAGTTTGGCCTTGGTGCAATTCCACAGCGAAGCGATCGCAAGCTTTCGGGCTATTCAGGTAACGGGCTTCTTGCAAGAGTTGTGCCTGAGTTTGGTCACTCTTGAACAAATTGAGCAGAAGAGCTTCACGCACGTTACCAGTGTCGAAAACGGCTTGGCGATCGAGCTGTGCTAGAGCTTCACGGCAAACCTGAAACACCTTTTGAGCTTCTAGAAGGTATCGGCAATCTGCTTCAGACCAAGTACTTTCTAGAAGGTCTTCTACCTCAGCATAAAATTCTTGGCCTTGAGCATGGTAGGTCCAGTCCCAGGGCGACCAGCGTAAACTTTGTTGATACAAGTTGCTCGGCTTGCCGTACTTATGAGCATACTCTTGGGCCAGCCGAGTCAACCCTGCTTCTGTGTTGGCAGTGGGTGTAATGGAAGTGCCTTCCCGGCAAATGTAGAGGCCGAAAACATAGAAAGACTCAGCTTCAGCAACTGCTTTGGTTTGGGCAAATGCTTCAGCTGTGGCAGAAATCAAAGCCTTTTTCAGCTTTGCGTAATCGAAATTCAGTTGCATACAAACTCAGTACAGTAGGATCGCGTTATCGGACTCGAAATTCCACCACGTCGCGCCGAATCGTGACATCAAAGTTGCCAAAGAAATCGTGACCGAGCAATCCAGTATCTAAGTCAGGCCCCGCGATCGCAACTGATACATTGCTAGCAACTGCACCATCTACTTCAATCGAATCGACAAAGCCGACGGGAATTTCTACTCCTTTTTGGCTGGCTGTGTCTACCAAGGCTTTGGTAACGGGTTTGACACCCATAGCAGCTGCCATTTGCTGAGTAATCAAGGTGCCGCTTGCGCCCGTATCCACAATCATCTCAAAGGTTTGATTGCCGTTAAAGGTGACATCAATGACGGGAGTGCCGCCTTCTCGGCGCTTGATCGGAGCCTCAAAAACTCGTTCGCGTCTAGGTGCAGATTGAGTCGGTCGGGTCGCAACATTAGAGCGTGATGCCTCTACGGGTTGTGGGATCGGGGGAGGCGCTAAAGCAATCACGCTCTCAGCCGGAGGCTCGGCCGCCCCATCTGGCTTGGTGGCTTGTTTTTTGGCGTACGTGAGTTGCTGTTGATACTCGCTAATTTTTTCTTTAACTAGCAATTGGTAAGGGCTGGAGTTTGGCACCTGTTTGAGGAAGGCGATCGCTTCTTGCCACTGGCTCACCACTAACTTCCAGTCATCTTGGGATTGCGCGGAGGCTCCAATGCTAGCAGCACTGGCAGCGCGATCGAGCGCAAACTCAAAGGGGTCCAGTTCTGGAGTAGGCGGAGACGCAGGTTCTTCAATCACTACAGGTGAGGGATCAATCGGTAATGCAGCCACTGGCGCAGCACTGGGAGTAGGCGTGGGGGCAGGCTGACTCTGCGCCGAAGGCTTGATCGAGGAACCGCTGCAACCTGTACTAGCCAGCGTTAAGACACCCGACACAATCAGCAAAATCGCTCTCGACGGAAAAAGCTTTGGCATAGGAAGGCAAACAACTGCCGTGGGATGGTTTAAAGTCTACAAGCTAGATATTTTCAGTTTTCACTCTTCTACTTTAGACTCACCGACCCCAGCTGAGATTCCGTACAGGGCGATCGCCTACTCAAAAGACGGTTGGCTTGTTTAGTCAATTGAGCGGCACCAAGCTGGAATCAGCTAGGTTTAGTTTAGACACTGAATAAGTTGATATTGATTCACAACATCCAAGTGGGGCCAAGCCAGTGAAGCGTGCAAGTTTGATCATGAATCCGGTTTCCGGTACGGATGAGCCTAACCCCATGAAGCTGCCCGATATCATTGCTGCCTTGGAGACAGAAGATATTCGAGCTGATCTCGCATTTACCAAGCCAGATGAATCTCCGGCGCTACTGGCCCAACGAGCCGTAGAAGAAGGATATGACATGGTGATTGTGGGGGGTGGAGATGGCACGGTCAGTGAAGTCGCAAAAGGGCTGATTCACGCTCCAATTCCGCTGGGCATTGTTCCCATTGGCACGTATAACAACATTGCTCGTAGCCTCAGCATACCGACCGATCTGGCTCAAGCCTGTCAAGTGATTGCCCAAGGGCAAATTAAAAGTATTGATGTCGGACAAGCTAACAACGACGCTGAGCACTACTTTTTTGAGGCCGCTGGGGTAGGGCTAGATGCGGCTCTCTTTCCCTTAGGGGAGGAAGTGAAAGATGGGCAATGGGGACGAACGCTGCAAGCTGTCCGCTTAGCCATCAGTTATCAACCTCAGCGCTTGAAAATTGAGTTAGATCGTCCCTTGGCAAACGCGACGACACGCACCTCCCTGCGTCAACGATTTTTGCGCCGCCAACTCGCAACTCGCAGCGAATTTCAGCTCCAAGCTCTGCTAGTTGTGATTGCCAATGGTCCCTATTATGGAACCGGATTTACGGTGGCTCCTGATGCACTGATGGATGATGGGCTGCTGACTGTCAGCGTTTATCGCAAGTTCAGCAAATGGGAACTAGTGCGTCATTTTTGGTCTATTAGTCGAGGTCAGTACCACTACAACCCCAAAATTGAAACTTACCAAGTGGCAAAGGTGCGTCTTAGTTCACCTACCAAGCTGCCTTTTCATATTGATGGGCATCAAATTGGTGAGTTGCCTGTGACATTCCAAGTTGTACACCAGGCTCTGAAAGTGCTCGTTCCAACAGAGACAAGTTCGCCCTAATGTGCTCCTACTGGGCCAGTCGGATTCGGCAGTTTTCGATACGACACTTACAATTGGGCATGGGATAATAGCGTCCGGCAAGTAGTTTTCAAGTATCAGTTTCCAAGGTCCTCCTATCTAGACTTCTATGGCTCTTTCTGCCCCTCAACCTGCTCTTTTAGTTCTTGCGGATGGTTCAGTTTACCGGGGGTGGTCTTTTGGTGCGCCTGGGACCACCATTGGCGAAGTTGTGTTCAACACAGGAATGACGGGTTATCAGGAGGTTTTGACCGATCCCAGCTATTGCGGTCAAATTGTTACCTTCACTTATCCTGAGTTGGGAAATACTGGCGTAAACCCTGAAGATGATGAATCTGCACGGCCTCAGGTACGAGGGGCGATCGCTCGCAATATTTGCCCACGCCCGAGCAATTGGCGATCGACCCAATCTTTATCGGACTACCTGAAGCAACACAACATTCCAGGCATTTACGGCATTGATACCCGCGCCTTGACGCGTAAGCTTCGCTCTGCTGGAGCCATGAATGGGGCAATCTCGACCGAAATTCTTGATCCCACAGAACTGCTGGAGCAGGTGCAAAATGCACCCAGTATGGCTGGTCTCAACTTAGTCCAGGAAGTAACGACCTCAACGATTTACGAATGGTCTGACCCCACCGATTCCGTGTGGGAGTTCAGCCCTACTGCTCAGAACGATGAGAGTGGCTCGACTTTGTTAACCGTGGTGGCGTTGGACTTTGGGATTAAGCGCAATATTTTGCGTCGTCTGGCTAGCTACGGTTGCCGAGTCCTTGTGGTTCCAGCCGACACGCCTCCTGACGAAATCATGAAATACAATCCAGACGGGATTTTTCTCTCGAATGGACCCGGTGACCCGGCGGCAGTAACCGAAGGTATTGCCACGACCAAGGCACTCTTGACCAGCCAAAAACCCATCTTCGGCATATGCATGGGCCACCAGATCTTAGGGTTGTCGTTGGGGGCAGAAACCTTCAAGCTCAAGTTTGGTCATCGAGGACTCAATCAACCTGCTGGATTAAAGCAGCGAATTGAGATCACCAGCCAAAATCATGGCTTCGCGATCGCGCCAGAATCCTTGCCTGGTGCAGATGTGGAGATCACCCACCTCAACCTCAACGATCGCACGGTAGCAGGCTTGCGGCACAAATCCTTGCCATTGTTCTCAGTGCAATATCACCCGGAAGCTAGTCCTGGGCCGCATGACGCAGATTATTTGTTTGAAAACTTTGTACAGGCCATGCGAGCTGCCAAAACTAACGGCGATCGCCCTACAGCCGTCGCCACCGAAGCAACGTCCTAAAAAACTGAAAGTTGCAAACTTGAGGTTACAGGCATGGAGCTAAGGATTATACTGGCATGAGTTGTCCTGAAAACTGGCTAAAGTGTATACTGGAGCCTCGAATTATGGACATTTTTTGTTAGGAGGGATTTATTCCTGAGCCACTCACCCTGACCGTTAGCCTTAGAGGCACACGCGAAGTCAGAGATAATTGCCAACTCTTCCGTCTGACGGGTCTGTTAGATGCATTTTCTGAACCTACCTTTCGTAAGGTGCTCACAAAATGCGTCGAAGAAGGCCCCAAGCATGTCATTTTGGATCTTTCCCATATCGACTTTGTTGATAGTTCTGGACTGGGTGCACTGGTGCAGCTAGCCAAAAAGGCGCAAGCCGCTGAGGGAACCTTGCAGATTGTCACTAATCCTCGAGTGACCCAAACTGTGAAGCTAGTTCGTTTAGAGCAATTCTTAGCTCTGCAAACTTCAGTCGATGTGGCCTTAGAGAACGTCAAGTCAGCTTGACTCATGCAAAAGTCGCGCCATCAAGCTATCCAGTTAGGCCTGGATAGCTTGTCATTCTGCAAAAATGGCTAGGCTGTAGCGAATCAATCGACTGACCTATGATGGAAAATAACGGTTCTGTGAGATCTAGCTGACAAGGTAAGAGCTGTCTGTGAAAGCAGAAGAAGATTGCTTAGAAATTTCGGATACACAGGCAGCTCAAGACCTGGCTAGCCCAGCTAATTTTCTGCCCACTGCTCAGTTGCAGACGATTTCACCAGGTGCGTTGGCTTACTTGGGAGATGCGGTTTATGAATTGTATATCCGCTCTCAGTACCTGCTTCCTCCCAAGCGACTGCAAAGCTATCATCAGCGAGTTGTGGCGCAAGTTCGAGCTGAAAGCCAGGCTCACCATCTGCGATCGCTAGAGTCTTTGTTGACCGGCGAAGAGTTAGAAATTCTGAGACGAGGACGTAACGCCGCTTCTAGCCGCTCTAAGCGAGTGAATCCAGAAATCTATCAGCAGGCGACTAGTCTAGAAGCTTTAATGGGCTATCTATACCTAACCAATCCCCAGCGTTTGGCTTACTTATTGGCCCAACTGAAACTAGACCCAACGCTAGAGGAGTAGCTACCTCCTGGTCAACATAATGAGCCTCAGACCAGTGGGGACTTGAAGGCTCCGGGATATAAATTTTTCGAATTATTGAGAGAATAATATGGCCGCCAAGAAGAATTACTCTAAAGACCGCGGTAGAGCCGCTGAAGGCAAAGGGTCTCAATCGCAAGGTCAGTCAGGAGACCGCCAAGGCCGCCCCATCCCGAAGGATGCGTCTCGCAGCTCAAGTCCTCGTCTGCGCACAAAATCTGCTAAGGAGCGCCCCTCTGGTAAGGGAACCGATTATAGAGCGGGAGAATACCGAGGCAGCGACCGGAGGGGGACAGGTGACGGAGAGCCTAGAGTCAGGCCTACTGCAAACACAGGAGATTTCCAGGCTCCTCGGCAACGCTCAGATAAACCCATTCGTAACTTTGATAAGCGGGAGCCCACCTCTGAGAGCCGCGATCGCAGCTTTGGAGAGCGCGATCGCAGTTCTGGTCGTCCCGAAGGACGGGAGCGTAACTTTGGCCCCCGTGAACGCAGTTTTGAGCCGCGTGAGCGGGGTTCGGAAGGGCGGGAACGCAGCCCTGAAAATCGTGGCCGCAGCTTTGGAGAGCGCGATCGCAGTTCTAGTTCTGAAAGCCGCAGCGAAGGCCGCAACGAAGGCCGCGATCGGAGTTTCGGTCGTCCTGAAGGACGGGAACGTAACTTTGGCGGTCGTGAGCGCAGCTTTGAGGGTCGCGGTGGCTCAGAAGGACGGGGTCGCAGTTTTGAAGGGCGGAGTGAAGGTCGCGATCGCAAGTTTGAGGGGCGGAGTGAAGGTCGCGATCGAGGGCAGGAAAACCGCGATCGCCGTTTTGACGAGACTTCCACTAAACCTGCTGGCGAGTCCGAAGAAAGCGACTTGATCTATGGTCGTCATCCGGTGCTAACGGCCTTGGAAAACCAACATCCGCTCAATCGGATCTGGATTACTCCTCGACTGCGTTATGACCCTCGATTTCATACCGTGCTGCTGCAAGCCAAAGCCAATGGCACTGTCATTGACGAAGTAGAGCCGCAACGTCTCAGCTACATTGCGCCAGGTGCAAATCATCAAGGTGTGATTGCCCAGGTTGCACCCTATGAATATGCTGATTTAGGCGATTTGATTGCCCAAGCCCAAGCAGCAACGGCTCAGCCCTTAATCATTGTGGCGGATGGGATCACCGACCCCCACAACTTAGGAGCGATTATTCGGACTGCTGAAGCGCTAGGAGCCCAAGGCCTGGTGATCCCACAACGCCGAGCTTCGGGGATTACATCCGTTGTGAAGAAAGTAGCAGCAGGGGCTTTAGAAACATTTCCTGTTTCTAGGGTCGTCAATCTCACCCGGGCTTTAGAAGAACTCAAGACTGCCGGATTCTGGATTTACGGTACTGCTGCGGGAGCGAGCGAGCCCGTCCCCACGGTGAAGTTTTCTGGCCCGATTGTCCTGGTTATCGGTTCGGAAGGGGAAGGTTTAAGCTTAACGGTACAGCGCTGCTGTGATGTTTTAGTCTCCATTCCGTTAAGCGGCAAGACTCCCAGCCTCAATGCTTCCGTTGCCACAGGAATGGTACTTTATGAAATTTATCGACAGCGGCATGGCACCTCCTTTGATTTTGTCAACATGCCTAACAAGGAAGGAATTGAAAAAAGAAATGCAACAGAGTATAACAAAGTGTAAATAATAACGACAGTAAAAGCCTGCGTAGCACCCCGTAAAACGTTGGTAATCGGCACAGAAAAAGAATCATGAAAGAAGTTTTGGTCAGTTTTCTCGAGACTCTTGGGCTCGCTTTTTGGGTTGAGATTGTTACTGATAGGCCTCGGTGTACTTACTACTTCGGGCCATTCCTCAGTTCTCAAGAAGCTCAAGTTGCCAAATCTGGTTACGTTGAGGATTTGGAGCAAGAAGGCGCTCAAGGGATTCGAGTCACAGTAAAGCGCTGCAAAACCCCTGCCGACCTAACAATCGCGGATGATTTGGAGGTAAAAATGCCTCTGGGAAAGTCTCGGATTCTTAGCGGGCAGTTTTAGTAGTGTGAGTTGTCACGCTCAAAATTGCCTTTAAACCTGTGGCTACCCTTGAGGTTCGCTAAGAAAACCAACCTAATTTGATTTCACCACTTCTGGATGGAGAGCTAGCCACCGATCAATATCTTTTACGACTTGATCGGGGATCTCCCAAGGGAACAGGTGAGCTGTGTTTGAGTAGCAATGCCATTGACTGTTCTGGAGGTGCTGAGCAGTCTCCCAACTAGATTGAGCCGTGATGTGGCGATCTTCGGCACCCGCTAAGACTAAGCTGGGACAAGTAATTTGAGCGAGATCCGCTAGGCGGTTATAGTCTTTTCTCAAAGCGGCTGTCAGAGCTTGGGTGGCTTCTCGTGAGGTGCGGAGGTAAGCAACTAGTGCCTCATCGGCTAAATATTGGTAGGCGATCGCGGTGTGCTGCTGAATCAGATAGCGGTAGAGCGATCGCTTGCCAAAGGCTTCAATATTCCACTGCCAACCGGGGGAAAGGCGATTGATCATCGATGCTAACCCCGTATAGAAATTGTCCTGCCAAGTGATGGGCGGATGGCTACCACGTGGGCGAGCTGCTGTCGCAACCAAAATTAAGCCACTGACTCGTTCGGGAAATTTTAGGGCTAGCTCCATCGCCAAAATGCCACCTAACGACCAACCCAAAACTAAGCAACGCGAAACTTGATAGCGATCGAGCACCGCTTCTAGATCCAGTAGATGATCTTCCATCTCAAAAGCTTGCTGAGCAGGGCTGTTGCCATAACCCCGTAAATCCGGCGCAATGGTCTGGAAACGCTGCGATAAATGATTGGTAAACACTGACAAACTACTGCCTGATCCGGGATGGCCGTGCAGACAAAGAATGGGAAATCCTTGCCCTTGGTTCTGCACATGTAAACGAGCAGCTTGAGCAGTGCGATCGAAACTCGAATTTTGCGATTGCATCTTAACCCCTAATTTCTCAATTTCTATAGTGGCTGACCAGAACTTTATTCGCCTAAACAGATAAGGTGTATTTGCAGAAACGTATACTAAAGTTTTGGACTTTGAGTCAGGAAGAGGTCGCTGCATGGCATCCATCCGCGAGTTGCATCAACAGCTTGTCAGCAAAGAGCGCTCGGCTGTGGAAATTACCCAAGAAGCTCTAGAGCGTATTCAAGCCCTAGAGCCGAAATTGCATAGCTTTCTGTGCGTCACGGCAGATCGGGCGCTAGAGCAAGCACGGCAAGTCGATGCCAAAATTGCGGTAGGGGAAGAAATCGGACTGTTAGCAGGTATCCCTGTAGGGATTAAGGACAATCTCTGTACGCAGGGTATTCCCACGACCTGCGGTTCGCGAATTTTAGAAAACTTTGTGCCGCCCTACGAGTCCACAGTGACCCAGAAGCTTGCTGCCGCTGGGGCTGTAATGGTGGGTAAAACCAACCTAGACGAGTTTGCGATGGGTAGCTCCACCGAAAACTCAGCGTATCAAGTCACTGCCAATCCTTGGGATCTAGAGCGTGTGCCTGGTGGCTCCTCTGGTGGCTCGGCGGCGGCGGTTGCGGCTAGAGAGTGCGTAGTCGCTTTGGGATCGGATACCGGCGGATCGATTCGGCAACCCGCTTCCTTCTGCGGCGTGGTGGGTCTGAAGCCAACTTATGGCTTGGTTTCGCGCTATGGTTTGGTGGCTTATGCTTCTTCGTTAGATCAAATTGGGCCGTTTGGTCGCAGTGTCGAAGATGCGGCCGTGTTGTTGCAGGCGATCGCAGGCTACGATGCCAAAGACTCGACCAGCCTTAACGTAGAAATCCCGGACTACTCAAAATTTCTCAAGCCTGATCTCAAACCTAGAGGTCGGCGCAAGATTGGGGTAATTCAAGAAACCTTTGGCGAAGGACTTGATCCGGTCGTAGAAGCAGCAGTCACCAAAGCGATTCAACAGCTTCAAGATTTGGGTGCGGAAATTCAAGTAATTTCTTGTCCTAGTTTCCGCTACGGTTTGCCGACTTACTACATCATTGCGCCCTCTGAAGCTTCGGCTAATTTGGCTCGCTATGATGGCGTGAAATATGGCTTCCGCTCGGAAGACCCTGATAACATCCTGGCGATGTATACCAAGACCCGGGCTCAAGGGTTTGGCTCTGAGGTGAAGCGGCGGATCATGATTGGCACCTATGCTTTGTCTGCTGGATACTACGACGCTTATTACCTGAAGGCGCAAAAGGTTCGGACTTTGATCAAGCAAGACTTCGAGCGAGCCTTTGAACAAGTGGATCTGTTAGTTTGTCCCACTGCCCCTTCTACGGCATTTAAGGCAGGTGAGAAAACGGCTGATCCGTTAAGCATGTATCTGTCTGACTTGATGACCATTCCGGTGAACTTAGCGGGCTTACCAGGCTTGAGCGTTCCCTGTGGCTTTGATGACAAAGGCATGCCCATTGGTCTACAGATGATCAGCAATGTGCTGCGGGAAGATATCTTGTTCCAGGTTGCCTATGCCTATGAGCAATCTACGCCTTGGCACGAGCAGTTGCCCTATCTGGGTTAACTCTGTTTTCTCTCTAAAGATCCATTAGTGAACATTGAGAGTCTAGTTATTATGCCTTCAGTCTTCCTATAGGGATGACGCAATTTCTAGACTCTAAGGCAGGATATATGAAGTTAGGCTCATTTTGGCAACTCTCCTCCCTGACGCTAGCTTTAGTGGGTGCTGTTCACGCGATCGCCCCGAGCGCTCAAGCTCATCATGATCCGATCCACTCTGCTGAAGAAACAGTGACTCGTACAGTTGCGAGTCCTGACACCACAATGCCTCTGGCGCTAGGAAGCAGCTTGTTACTAGGAGTCGCGGCAGCAGGCTCCTACTATGTGTTCAAGCGGCGCTCTATTTAGCTGGAGTGGCACTTAGCTAAAGTGGTACAGAGAATGGCGCTAGTCAGTAACAACTTCAACGGGCGTTACGGCTAGCGCTCTTCATTGGCTCTGGAATTGAAACTTATGTCCACGCTGGTTTTGCTGTTCAAACTCTTGCTGAAGTTACTGCTGGTCTTGGGAGGAGGACTGGCGATCGCCTATTTAGCAGCTTGTGTCTTCCTGTTGTTTCGACAAAATCGTTTTATCTTTTTTCCTGCTCCCGTTAGCGAAACCACACCCGCAGTTGTCAATCTGGTTTATCAAGATATCTGGATACCCATCACCACTCCTACAAGCAAAGCAGAGCGCTTACATGGATGGTGGATGCCCGCTACAGGGCCAGAGCAAGGCGTGATTTTGTATGTACATGGCAATGGGGCGAATGTGGGAGCCACTGTATCCCAGTCTCAGCGGTTTCATCAACTAGGGCTGTCTGTCTTTGTGTTTGACTACCGAGGATATGGTCGCAGCGAGGGCAGTTTTCCTACCGAGGCGCAGGTTTATGCAGATACGCAAGCTGCGTGGAACTATTTAACTCAAGTCCGGGAGATTCCATCGGAGCAAATTTTTCTTTATGGTCATTCATTAGGTGGGGCGATCGCGATCGACTTAGCCATCAAGCAGCCTGAAGTCGCTGGGCTGATCGTAGAAAGCAGTTTTACTTCCATGCGCCGGATGGTCGATGTTCGAGGTGGATTTGGTCTATTTCCAGCAGATCTGTTGTTGACGCAGAAGTTTAACTCCTTGGAAAAGGTGCGATCGCTGAAGACACCTGTGTTGTTCATCCACGGTACTTTGGATTTGACAGTCCCCGCAGAAATGAGCCGCACTTTATTCCAGGCAGCACCAGAACCCAAGCAACTTTTATTGGTGGAGGATGCGGGACACAATGATGTCGCTGCCATTGGTGAGGGCCGCTATCTTCAAGTGATTCAACAATTTGTGGAGCAGGTGCAGACTAGGCAAAAACAAACTGCTATTTCTTAGTGATTGAGGAGTGAGGCGCTAAGTTAGCGATCGCCTAAAATTAGGAGGTAGCAGGGCTTTGCTGAGAACTGTATACCCAAGCTACTTAGTTGTGAAGTGTTGTTTTGAGCGATATCAACCTTGATCTCCCTGATTTGTTCGTCTGGGAAGGTTGGAATAAAGTCAGATAAACCGTAAATTTGCGGATAAGCTTATTGAGGGGTGCGTAAACGGCTAGTACGCCTGGTGAGCGTGCTAAATGTCATTTAATTCACTGGAAGCCAAGATTGAGTTGCAGGTTGATGACTGCTGAAGAAGCATTAGGAATTGTTGAGCAGGTTCTAGAGGTAGGCCGTTTAAATAAAGTGCAAGAGACGGTATTTAAGCGAGCTTGGGAAGGATGGTCATATTCAGAAATCGCGAAAGAATCTGGCTATGACCAAGGCTATATCAAAGATACGGGTGCTAAGTTGTGGCAGTTACTCTCGGATGCTTTAGGCGAGAGAGTCACAAAATTCAACTGCCCAACCGTGTTGAAGCGATCGCAAGCCAAGCGCCAGGAAGTTGCAGTTAGCGATCGAGGAGACAGTAGCACCTCCTTAGCTCACGCTTCTAGCTCCTCACTCCCGGCTCAAGATTGGGGAGAAGCGATTGATGTGTCGATCTTTTATGGTCGAGCCGATGAACTCAGCACTTTGCGTCAGTGGGTGCAGCAAGATCGTTGCCGTCTCGTCACCCTTTTGGGGATGGGAGGGATTGGTAAAACAGCTTTGTCTGTCAAAGTTGGGGAGCAATTACAGGGTGAGTTTGAGTATCTGATTTGGCGATCGCTGCGAGATGCCCCGCCGCTACCAGAGCTACTCGCAACTTTGATCAAGTTTTTATCTCGTCAGCAAGACATCACCTTGCCAGAAAGTTTAAGCGGCCAGCTTTCTCGTCTGTTGGAGCTGTTACGAGGATCTCGCTGTCTACTGATTCTGGATAACTTTGAGGCGATCCTCCAAGGAGGTATGCGAGCAGGAGCTTACCGCAGCGGTTATGAAAGCTATGGAGAGTTGCTGAGGCGGGTCGGCGAGATCTCCCATCAAAGTTGCTTGGTGATTACGACTCGGGAGAAACCTCAAGAAGTCGGAGCGCTAGAAGGAGATTTGCTACCCGTGCGAACGCTGCCAGTAGCTGGGTTAGAGGCGATCGCAGGGCATGAAATTTTGCTGGCTAAAGGATTGGCAGGTTCGACCACCGAACAAGAGCAGTTGATCGAGCACTACCGAGGAAATCCGTTGGCGCTCAAGATTGCCGCTACCTCAATTCAGGATTTATTTGCCGGTGATATTGCAGCGTTTCTCGACCAAGGTATGGGAGCGTTTAACGGCATTGCGACCTTACTGACTCAACAGTTTGAGCGCTTGTCAGACATAGAAGCTCAGGTGATGTATTGGCTAGCAATTAATCGGGAACCAGTTGTTCCGGCAGAATTGCAAGTCAACATGATACCGGAGATTTCCAGACCCAAATTGATGGAGACTCTGGAATCGCTGACATGGCGCTGTCTGATTGACACAGCCAAGCCGACTGCTGGTGCGACTCGCCCACTGGGATTTACGCAACAGCCCGTGGTGATGGAATATGTGACCGAGAAACTGATCGAGCAAGTCTGTGAGGAGATCGTCACAGTGTCTCCTCGCTTGCTGTTGAGTCATGTATTGATGCAGGGGCAAGCCAAAGAGTATGTTCGGGAAAGCCAAATTCGGCTCATTCTAAAAGCTGTGGTGGAGCGATCGCTGACCAAATTAGGCTCTCTGCAACAGCTTGAGCAAAAACTGAATCAGCTGCTGACTCAGCTACAGAACCAATCACTCAGCTTCACCGGATATGGCGGTGGCAATCTCCTCAACTTATTTCGTCAGCTAGAGACGAATTTAGCAGGTTATGATTTTTCCGGGTTAAAGATCCGCCAAGCCTATCTACAAGATGTCAATTTACACGAAGTAAATTTCGCTCAGGCAGAATTCATTCACTGTGTTTTTGCAGCGACTTTCGGCGGCATTACTTCCGTAGCCTTTAACGCCGATGGTCAGCTCTTAGCCACCAGTGATACCAATGGCGACATTCATATTTGGAGGGCAACAAACAGCAAGCAGATGGTAGCTTGCAAAGGCCATAATAGTTGGGTTTGGGCGGTTGCTTTTAACCAGGACAGCCGAATTTTAGCTAGTTGTGGGCAAGATCATACAGTGCGGCTGTGGAATGTAGAAACAGGACAATGTCTCAAAACTTTGCATGGACACACCAGCATTGTCACGGCGATCGCCTTTGCGCCTCATCCTAGTTTTCCCGATAGTACAACGGCGCAAATTCTCATTAGTAGTAGTACCGACCATACCATCCGCATTTGGGATATCCAGACAGGAGATTGCTTAAGAGTTTTGGCAGGGCATACCGCTTGTGTCTGGGCGGTGAGTGTTGCTGCTAATGGCCAAACCCTAGCCAGTGCAGGTGAAGATCAAACCATCAAGCTCTGGGCGATCGCCACAGGAGAATGTTTCAAAAGCTTCCCGGCACATAGTCATTGGATTAAAGCGCTGGCACTCAGTCCAGATGGGCAAACGCTGGTGAGTGGCAGTTTTGACAATACCGTGAAGCTCTGGAATGCTAGCACGGGAGAATGTCTGAAAACGCTTCCAGGGCATGTCAGCACCGTAGCCTCTGTCGCGTTCAGCCCGAACGGCAAAGTGGTTGCTAGTGGTAGCTATGACCAAACTGTAAAGCTGTGGAGTGTGCCTTCAGGTAAATGTCTCACTACTTTAGAAAAACATACCAATCGAGTTTGGTCTGTAGCTTTTCACCCAGAGGGACAGCTACTCGCAAGCGGGGGAGATGACCATACGGCCAGAATTTGGGATATCTCTACGAGCCAATGTGCCAGAACTATTCAGGGGCACAGCAACTCGATTTATGCGATCGCCCTCAGCCCAGATCAGCAATGGCTCGCGAGTGGTCATGAAGACCAAACAGTTAGATTATGGGATTTCAACGCCATAGATTCAGACGCATCTCGCAGTTTGACCTACCCACTGAAAAAAATCTTTCGCGGACATACGAATCGTATCTTTGGCGTCGCCTTTACGCCGGATAGTCAAACTTTAGTAACAGGCAGCTTAGACCGCACAATTAAACTGTGGAATGTGCAAACTGGAGAATGCCTAAAAACATTGCAAGGTCACACCAGTTGGGTTTGGGCGATCGCCTTAAGTCCAGATGGCAGATTAGTCGCCAGTGGTAGTTACGACCATCTAGTCAAGTTGTGGGACATCACCAGTGGAGAATGTCTCCAGACATTGTCAGGACATACGAGTTCTGTGTTGTCAGTTGCCTTTAGTCCAGATGGCCGCTTGCTTGCGAGTGGTGGTTATGAGCAAATGATTAATCTGTGGGATGTGGCTACAGGCCAATGTCTCAGAACCCTCCAAGCACATGCTAATCGAGTGTGGTCTGTGTCGTTTTGCCCGGATGGCCAACTATTGGCAACCGGGGGAGATGACTTCACCGTCAAACTGTGGAATATCGCCACTGGAGAATGTGAGAGAACTCTGTCAGGACATACTAGTGCCGTCCTATCCATTCTCTTTCATCCCAGCAGTGACCAGCTCATTACTGGTAGTGCTGACAGAACGATTAAGATCTGGAGCTTAACTACCGGAGAATGTCTCAACACCTTGTCGGGTCATCAAAACTGGGTTTGGTCCTTGCTCTTGGATGCTCATCATTACCTGTTGTGGAGTGGTAGCCAAGACGAAACGATGAAGTGTTGGGATCTGGAAACTGGAACCTGTCTCAATACCCTGCAACCACCCCGACCCTATGAAGGAATGAATATTACAGAGGTCAAAGGCTTAACAGAAGCCCAAAAAACCACATTAATCGCCTTGGGAGCGATCGCTGACTCATAGCGGCACCCCAAACTAGCGTTACTCTGCACTCAAAGATTTGGTTAAACCCCGCGGGCGATCGACATCTAGCCCCCGATACACCGTGATGTAATAGGCCAAGAGTTGTAAGGGAATCACCGTCAAAATCGGCGAGAGCAACTCATCTACCTCTGGGATTGGCAGCAACGAATCAAACAAAGCGGCGGCTTCAGAATTTTCAGGCGTGGTAATGCCAATTAACCTAGCGCCACGAGATTTCACCTTTTGCAGATTCGCCAAAGTTTTGTCATAAACTTGCCCTGGCATCGCGATCGCAACCACCGTTACTTGCTCATCCAGAATCGCGATCGGCCCGTGGAGAAACTCTCCCGCCGCATAACCTTCAGCATGGATATAGCTGGTTTCCTTTAGCTTCAAGGCTCCTTCGAGCGCAATGGGGTAATTAATCCCCCTAGCCAAAAAGATAAAATCTTGAGTATCCACCAACTCTTTCGCTAGTTGGGCGATCGCGTCTGTTGCTGCTAAGATTTGGGAGATCTTTTCGGGCAACCGTTCTAGTTCTCTGAGCAAGATATCGAGGCGATCGCTAGAGAGCGTTTGGCGGCGACAAGCCAGATCCAGCGCCAAGGTGTAGAACACTATTAACTGAGCGACAAAACTCTTGGTTGCTGCCACTCCCACTTCTTGTTCAGAAGGTGCATGTAGGATATGGTCTACTCGTTGCTGTAGGGTACTGTCCGGTTGATTGGTTAAACCTAGCAAGCGAGGACGACAGGATATAGCGAGCTGAGACCGCCGTTGTTGCTCGAATGTCAGCGCCTTGAGTGTGTCTGATGTTTCTCCCGATTGAGTGACCGCGATCGTCAGTGTATTGGCAGTTAGGGGAAATGGGTGATCTGGAAACTCCGAAGCATAACGAACTCTAGTCGGGATACCTGCCAACTGTTCTAGCCAGTATTGCCCAACTAAACTGGCATGGAGACTGGTGCCACAAGCAACAATGTGAATTTCGGCCAAACCGTTATAGAGGTTGGCTGGCAATCCCAGATGGATTGGAGACTCTGAAGTGCGATTCTGTGTCCAATCCAAATTCAGATACTTCTCTAGGCAAGCCCAAACGACATCAGGTTGCTCATAGATCTCCTTCAGCATGAAATGCCGAAATTCTAGGTGCCGAAATTCTGGGCGATCGTCCAGCATGGAGGATTAAGTTTAACAGGGCTGACAACATTGCTGACAATATTAATAGCAACCCAAGCTAGCTTAAAAAACATGGGGCAGAAGACCGAATTATTCACTGACGATCTTTCTGCCCCTTAGTAGATGGACGGAGAATTCAGCTTACTGATAAACCGTAACGGTTGGTAATTTGATCTGAACTGTGGGAGTCGCAGGTGCCTGGGTGCTGCTTTGCTCTCCTACTGTGGGCACCACGAAACCCCCCTTACTAGGTGCACTGGGGGAGGGAATAACAGATGGGAGACTGGGAGCGGGTGTCACCTTAATACCGCTGTTGGGTAAAGGACGACTGGAGTTAGTCACGGGGGGAATGCTCACCGCAGGCGTGATGGTGGGGAGCTTGACACTAGAAGTGCTGGGTCTATTTCCCGTCTTGGTTTCTGGTAAGGGTACCAGAATAGGAACAGACGTGGATGCAGTTGGTTTCGGAGACGTTACCCCAATTGGCTGACTAATCGGTTGACCAATCGGCTGGCTAACGGGCTGACTTGTGGATTGAGGAGGAGGGACTGGCACTGGAATCACAGTTGCAGTCGTGGGGGTTTTGGGAATCACTACTGGGGGTTGAGCAGGCCGAACGGTCCCAATTGGTTGCGTGGGTCGAACGATCCCAATTGGTTGAGTAGGTCGAGCCGATGGTAGGGGAGCAGGAACAGTTACAGGTCCATTGGCAGGCCGAGTCGGGCCAGTCGTCGGCAGAGCCGCAGGTTTGGTAGAGCCCACCGCAGGAATCGTGGTAGGTGGAGTCGAACCCGTGGCAATATTGCTGGGTAGTAAGGTCTCTGGAGCCAAATCGTTGGTGAGGTAAACATGACCCAGTGGGCGATCGTTGTAAACGCGCTTACTCAACCGCCAACCTGGATCAAGAAAAATCTTGGCGAAGCCTGAGTCTAAGCCACGGGTTCTGCCAATTTCCAACGCTGGTAAATTTTGTCCCCGGTTGGGTTGCCCGATGAGCACCAATTCATTGTTGCGTTTGACCACTCGCAAACTATACTTCAAGCCTAGGTCTTGACCTGCCATCCGCACAGAGTAGCCATTGCTATCGGTGCTACGTCCACAAATGCCAGTGAAATCAAAGCCGAGTAACAGCGGTTCTACAGGTGTATGGCTTCCTGTGGCGATTCCGCCTTCTTGCCAGCAGGCCTGCTTATTGGAGACCTGTTCTAAGATGAGGAGTTGGTGAGCTTGTCGGCCATAGGGAGCAGCTACCGCAATAAATTTGCTCTGATCTACCTCTTGTTGACTGAAGGTAGCAGCCGCGATCGCTGGATTAACGGAACTGATGGCACTCAACGCTAGCGTGGCTGAGACAGCCAATTGGAGTCGCAGGGAATTCGACATAGTGGGTGGGAGAAATCTTGTGTGTGAGGTATTAATAGTGATTGCACCAGTTCCGATAAAGTTGCTGGCCTTATATTAATTTTTTAACGACTTGGGACTGGGATGGTCCGGTTATTTTGAGCCTCATTTTCACTTAAAGTGCCCTAAATATATCAGTCAAGCCCGCAAAACTTAACCGCATTTCGGCTCTAAAGCAAATAAAATAGTGCAAGAGTACTATCAGTCAGCCTGAGGTAAATGGCACAGTTGACTTAAACTTCACTTAATAACTTAACCTCCGCTAGATATTGGGAGTGATGGGGTTAACTTATTGGTGCGAACACTAGATATGCGGTAATCTAATCTCCATCCGTCTGTGGTTGAGAAGCCCATGTCTTTCGTTGGCCTGCATATTCACAGTGACTACAGCTTGCTCGACGGAGCCAGCCAGTTGCCCGCCCTCATCGATCGCGCCTTGGAACTCGGTATGCCCGCGATCGCGCTGACGGATCACGGAGTCATGTATGGGGCGATCGAATTAATCAAAGTTTGCCGTGGCAAAAATATTAAGCCAATTATCGGCAACGAAATGTATGTAATCAACGGCGACATCGAGAAGCAAGAGCGCCGTCCTCGCTATCACCAAGTTGTACTGGCTAAAAACACCCAGGGCTACAAGAATCTCGTAAAGCTCACCACAATCTCTCACCTAAAGGGTGTGCAGGGTAAAGGCATTTTTTCTCGCCCTTGCATTAACAAAGACTTATTGCAGCAATACCACGAAGGGCTAATTGTCACGAGTGCTTGCCTGGGCGGTGAAGTGCCGCAAGCCATTATGCAAGGTAAACCAGAAGTCGCGCGTCGAGTGGCTCAGTGGTACAAAGATCTGTTTGGAGAGGATTATTATCTCGAAATTCAAGATCACGGTTCTACCGAGGACCGCATCGTTAATGTTGAAATTATTAAAATTGCTCGCGAGTTAGACATCAAAATTGTCGCCACTAACGACTCACACTTTATTTCTTGCTTTGATGTCGAAGCCCATGATGCGCTGTTATGTATTCAAACTGGCAAGCTAATTGCTGAGGATAAACGGCTGCGCTATAGCGGAACTGAGTATCTAAAATCAGCAGATGAAATGCGGCAACTCTTCCAAGATCATTTGCCTGATGAAGTGATTGAAGAGGCGATCGCGACCACCCTAGAAGTTGCTGAAAAAGTAGAACCTTACGACATCTTAGGCAAAGATCCTTTACCCAATTATCCTGTTCCCGAAGGTCACACTCCTGATACTTATCTGGAATATGTAACTTGGGAAGGTCTACTCCAGCGATTAAGCTGTCAATCCCGTCAAGAAATACCTCCTACCTATCGCGAGCGGTTGGAGTATGAGCTAAAAATGCTCCAGCAAATGGGATTTCCTAACTACTTTTTAGTTGTTTGGGACTACATTAAATACGCCAGAGATAGTGGCATTCCAGTGGGACCAGGCCGTGGTTCAGCCGCAGGTTCTCTAGTCGCCTACGCTCTAAAAATTACTAATATTGATCCGGTTCATCATGGCTTACTATTTGAGCGATTTTTGAATCCAGAACGGAAGTCAATGCCTGATATTGATACCGATTTTTGCATTGAAAAACGTGACCAAATGCTGGAATATGTCACCCGCAAATATGGTGAAGATCGAGTAGCGCAAATTATTACTTTCAACCGCATGACCTCAAAAGCGGTGTTAAAAGATGTAGCCAGAGTGTTGGATATTCCCTACGGTGAATCCGATCGCATGGCGAAATTGATTCCGGTGGCAAGGGGTAAGCCTGCCAAGCTCAAGGTCATGATTTCGGACGGCACTCCCGCCCCAGAATTCAAAGAAAAATATGATGGGAATCAAACCATTCCCAACACTTCAGTTACTTATCGCCGCTGGATTGATATGGCAATCCGGATTGAGGGCACGAACAAAACCTTTGGGGTTCATGCTGCTGGAGTCGTGATCTCAGCACAACCTCTAGATGAAATTGTGCCCTTACAGCGCAACAATGATGGCTCTGTAATTACTCAATATTTTATGGAGGACATCGAGAATATTGGCCTCCTAAAAATGGATTTTCTGGGTCTTAGAAACTTGACGATGATTCAGAAAACGGTTGACTTAATTGAGCAAACGCATGGTCAAAAAGTTGATCCAGATGAAATTCCTATTGATGATCCCAAAGCTTTTGCTCTACTCGCTAAAGGTGAACTAGAAGGTATTTTTCAACTAGAGTCTTCTGGCATGCGCCAGGTCGTACGTGACCTCAAACCTTCTAATCTAGAAGATATTTCATCAATTCTGGCTCTTTACCGTCCGGGGCCTTTGGATGCAGGTCTAATTCCTAAGTTTATTAACCGCAAACATGGCCGAGAACAAATCGATTATGCTCATCAAATTTTAGAGCCTATTCTCAAAGAAACTTACGGCATCATGGTCTATCAAGAGCAAATTATGAAAATTGCTCAAGATATGGGTGGCTATTCACTGGGTCAAGCCGATTTGCTACGCCGAGCCATGGGTAAAAAGAAGGTATCTGAGATGCAAAAGCATCAAGAAATCTTTGTGGACGGCTCAACTAAAAGTGGTGTGAAATCCAAAATTGCCGAAGAACTCTTCAATCAAATGGTGCTCTTCGCAGAATATTGCTTTAATAAATCCCATTCCACAGCTTATGGGTATGTAACCTACCAAACTGCTTATTTAAAGGCGAATTATCCAGTCGAATATATGGCAGCGTTATTGACTGCTAATAGTGGCGACCAGGATAAAGTTCAAAAATACCTCAGTACTTGCTTGAGTATGGGGATCGAAGTAGAGCCACCAGACATCAATCGATCGCTCGTGGACTTTACCCCGCTTAAAACCAGTATTTTGTTCGGTTTGTCAGCAGTGCGTAACGTCGGACAAGGTGCGATCGAGTGTATTTTGGCCGCTCGGGATGAAGGAGGTTCTTTCAAGTCGCTGGCAGATTTGTGCGATCGCGTGGATTCTCGCTCAGTGAACCGCCGAGCGTTAGAAGCTTTAATTCAGTGCGGGGCGATGGATGCTTTTGACCCTAACTCCAACCGCAACCAGCTAATTCAAGATTTGGAGCTAGTGACTGACTGGGCGCAATCACGGGCGAAGGATCGAGCGATCGGGCAGGGTAACTTGTTCGATCTATTTGGTGGAGCAACGGCTGAAAGCCCTGATACAACTGCTACTAATTTTGAATCTGCTCCTAAAGCGCCGCCCGTAGAAGATTTTCCTCAACAAGAAAAGCTACGGCTAGAGAAAGAATTGCTCGGTTTCTACATCTCCGACCATCCCCTGAAATCGGTGCAGCAATCCGCTAAAATCTTGGCCCCGATCAATATTTGTGACTTGGGCGATCAGCGTGACGATGTTACCATTAGCGCCATCATCATGCTGTCCAGTGTCAAGCCTGTCGTCACCAAAAAAGGCGATCGCATGGCAATTGTGCAAATTGAAGACTTAACTGGGCAAGCGGAAGCTGTTGTCTTTCCGAAATCTTTTGAGCGGATCGGCGCCTACATTATCCCTGACGCGCGGTTAATGATTTGGGGCAAAGTCGATCGCCGCGATGACCGCAACCAGTTCATTATTGATGATGCTGAACCTGTGGAAGAAGTACGAATGTTGATGGTGGAACTCGATCCCCAGCGAGCCAGCAATATTGAAGACCAACACCGCTTGCGGACAGTCCTCCTAGAGCATCGAGGCGAAGAAGAGAGAGCCAAAATTTCTGTAGTGGCCGTTATTTCAGCACCGAATCGCCGCCAATTTGTCCGTCTAGGAGCGCAGTTCCGCGTTCAAGATTATCAAGCTGCTGTGAATGCCTTGGCCCAGGCTGGATTTCAAGCTAGAGCATCGGCTTTGGTGAATGCGTAACATTGTGGTTTGGGGCTATGCTGGCGCTGGAAATAATCGTGATTAATGTCAGGCATAATTCGGGTAGTCGTACTAAGCTCAGAAGTAGTGCTACCTGAAAAATTCTTTGGAAGACCAGCATCCGAACTCCCCCAATTCCGAGTTAACAGCAGGTCTCAACAAATTGGTTGAGGCTGTGGTTAAATCCGCGATCGCCGCCCACAAAAGTCAAAACTTAGAAGACGCCTTGGCTATTCGAGATGAATTACAGCGTTTGCCGAGAACCTGGATGACTGAAGTCATCAATGGCGTGATGCTGGAATTAGTCCGAATCGACCCCATTTTGTGCCGCTGGTTCGTTCTAGATGTGTTTCTTTACGATGCTGACCCCGAAGGTAAAGCAGATGTAGCGGAGCGCATCAATCTAATGCTGGCTGACCTCAAAGCCAAGGATTCTTAACAAGCACTGGTTTAAGGCTGTTTAGGTGGGAACCAACCAGGACAAAATTCATCATAACTTGTTGCTTACCTCATGGTTATTTAGTAATTGATGGGCACTCTAAGTAAGGCTGTAGAAATCATTAAATCTGTACAGCGGATTCAGGGACCTCGGTAGGATGAGCGGTATTAAACCAGCAACCCTCTACTTCAGAAGTGTTCCCTAACTGAACTACTTTGTGAGGAGAGCCCGTGATGTCAGAAAAACTTTTGCTAGCTGTTACCATTACCTTCTCCCTAAACTTATTTTTAGGCGGTAACTGGTCCCCAGGTTCCCAAGCTTTGGAAACGGCCCAAACCCCGGTTGGTTCCAGTCAACTTGCCAATAACTCAGAAGCTCAAGCTTTCTTTACCAATCTCATCAAACCTCCTGCCCTATAGCCCTTCACGCCTTTGGGGTTGATAGAACTTGTTTGAGGTTGAAACAATCTGGCAATCCTCAAAGTACTATTGAAATGTTGTTAATGAAAACCATGTGCAAGATGCAGGATTATCAGCTCTAGATATCAAGGATGGGCCTCCACTCAGCGGCTTAATCTCAATTCTTAGAGCTAAAACTAACTGAGACGAATCCTGGGAACTCTCTGAATCTAGCGGCGTCAAACCAAACAGGAATGTTATAGACCCAGATTCCACCCATGAGTCACTCTCTTCCTGTATCCTGGTCCACGGTTGAGGCAAATGCTCCTCAAGTGCCAGTGCAACCCGAAAAACTCTCAAATTACGATTTGATTTTGCAATGTCAAGAAGGGCTACGGCCCGATCGCTCGGCATTTGCTGAATTAATGCGGCGCTACCAGTCCCATGTAGAACGGGTCTTGTATCATCTTGCTCCTGATTGGCAGGATCGCTCAGATCTGGCTCAAGAAGTTTGGATTCGGGTTTACCGCAATGTCAAACGCTTAAACGATCCAGTGAAGTTCCGGGGCTGGCTGAGCCGTATTGCCACCAACTTGTTCTATGACGAACTGCGGAAGCGCAAGCGAGTATCAGAGCCTCTATCGCTGGATGCGCCGCGAGCGATGGATGACGGAGAAATGGATTGGGAGATTGCTTCCGCTGATCCAGGCCCCGAAGAGCACTTGACGACCCGCGAGTTTTACGACCAACTTCGTGAGGCGATCGCTGACTTACCTGAAGTTTTCCGCACCACCATCGTGTTGCGCGAAATTGAAGGCATGGCCTATGAAGAAATTGCCGAGATTACGGGCGTTTCTCTGGGTACTGTAAAGTCAAGAATTGCTAGAGCAAGGCAGCGCTTGCAGTTTCAATTGCAAAACTATTTGGATGGTCAGTAACATCAACCGTAAGAGATACGGTTAGGGTCTCTGACTTAGGAACAGTGTCAGCTCCAAATTGTTCTTCTATGATTGGTCTATTAGACTCAATGGTCTGTAAATTTTAGTGTGTTTTCCTGGCGTGACCTGGTAGTGATGTAAAGATGATGTCTGATTTTGAGTCCCGTAACAGCTCTAAACCAACGTCCCCTGAAGATGGTTTCACTGGACAGATTGATAACCCCCATCAACCTACGGGTGCCCGTTCTATGCTCCAACGCGATCGCTTCGAATTATTGAGTGCTTACCTGGATGGTGAAGTCACTGCCGCAGAACGTAAGCAAGTCGAAGAATGGCTAGCAACAGACCCCGTTGTTAAGCGTTTGTACACCCGCTTGCTGGAACTCCGCCAAGGCTTGCAGGCGATGCCCGTACCTGCGGCAAGTCAATCGGTTGACCAAACCGTTGATGCCGTGTTCAAGCGAGTTAATCGTCGGCCTAAGCAACTTCTGCTTTGGGGTGGCGCAGCGGTTGCAGCTTTATTTGTAGGTGCGGTTTCCGGATTTCTTCCCGGCAACAACTCTTTCAGCCCCCAGTTTGCCCAGTCTCCTATTGAAGGCTCAGGTGCAGCTCAGAATGCACAACTGCCTAGCTCGGCGCAGCCCGTTAATTCTGATGCTTTGATGATTGCTCTAGACCAGCCAGTGGTGGAAATTCCCAAGGCTCCGGTTTCTCTACCAGCGGATGCAGTCGAAGATATTCATAACGACTCCAACGATAATATTCGCTAGATATTTGCTAGCGAACTATGAGTGGCTAGACGGGCTTTAGCGATCGCGGGCCTCAATTTTTCAGGCAACGAAACCAGGTCACAAAAGAGGTAAAACAGGGGTGGAAGCTGTTTTACCTCTTTCGTTTTGTCAATGTTTTCTCAACCGGGTCGTGCTTGTGCCAGCCAAATCCCATTGGGGATTAGGACGCCTCGGAGTTGTTGAATGTGATGGAGGTGCATGAGGTAAGCCCAAGCCCTGCCTAATGGTTGCCCCTCTGAGTCAAAAACCGTAATCACTTCTCGTTGATATTCGTTTTGCTCAGGCGATCGCCCTGGGACAAAATCTTCTAAAGCATCTAAGCGAGACAAGATGGCTGCGTCCTGGAAACTGACCAAAAATCCGTGCACCGTTTGAGTTCCCCAAGTCATGGCTGGGTAGCCCAACGGCAAAGCAAATAGCTGACCACGAGCGATCGCGGGTGTTGCCGTCACAACTTTGCCTGCACAGTAGCGTTGGTAATTCACCTCGCCTGGCTTCAGGGTGCCGTAGACAAAGACTTTCAAGAAATCCATTTGCAATGTAATAGACCAGTGCCGAGCATTTAGAATAGGTAGGCAAACCAGATGACTGAAATTTAGCAGGAGTTCCGTTCGTGGAGTCCCGGTATACCCCCAAAGCAATTGAGGACAAGTGGCAGCAAACTTGGGCTGAGCTAGGCTTAGACCAGACCTCTACAGATCCTAACAAGCCCAAATTCTACGCGCTGTCCATGTTTCCCTATCCTTCGGGTAATCTGCACATGGGGCATGTGCGGGTGTATACCATTGCCGATGTGATTGCGCGGCTGAAGAAAATGCAGGGCTACCGAGTGTTGCATCCGATGGGTTGGGATGCGTTTGGTTTGCCTGCTGAAAACGCAGCGATCGATCGCGGGATTCAACCTGCGGAGTGGACTTACAAAAACGTGGCTCAAATGCAGAAGCAGTTGCAGAAGCTGGGCACCTGTTTCGACTGGAGTCGAGAAGTCACGACCTGCTCTCCAGACTACTACCGCTGGACCCAGTGGATTTTCTTACAGTTTTACCAAGCTGGCTTGGCCTATCAGAAAGAGTCAGCAGTGAACTGGGACCCAGTTGACCAAACTGTGTTGGCGAACGAACAGGTAGACAATGAAGGTCGTTCCTGGCGATCGGGGGCACAGGTAGAGCGGAAGCTGCTGAAGCAGTGGTTCCTCAAGATCACCGATTATGCCGAGCAACTGCTCTCTGACTTGGACAAGCTCAAGGGCTGGCCAGAGCGAGTCAAGCTGATGCAAGTCAACTGGATTGGCAAATCGGTCGGCGCTTATTTGGAATTCCCCATTGTGGGATCTGACGAAAAAATTGGGGTGTTTACCACTCGCCCGGATACGGTTTATGGCGTGACTTATGTGGTGCTTGCACCAGAGCATCCCCTCACGGCTCGCGTCACGACGAGCGATCGCAAAGAAGCAGTGGAAGCGTTCGCCAAAGAAGTGGCGGGTCAGAGTGAATTGGAGCGAACCGCAGAGGACAAACCGAAGCGGGGTATTCCGACCGGAGGCAAAGCGATTAATCCGTTCACCGGGGAGGAAGTGCCAATCCTGATTGCCGACTATGTGCTGTATGAGTATGGCACTGGGGCAGTCATGGGGGTACCCGCTCATGATGTACGTGACTTCAAGTTCGCCACGGAAAAGAACTTGCCGATCAAGACGGTGATTGTGCCCGAAGGCGGCGATGCCAGTGCGCCTCTAGAAGCTGCCTATACTGAGCCAGGAGTCATGGTCAACTCTGGTGAGTTTGATGGCACGCCATCGACCCAAGGCAAGGAGGCGATCGTCAAATTTGCCGAAGCGCAAGGGTTTGGTAAAGCGCGGGTGCAGTATCGCTTGCGAGATTGGTTGATTTCCCGTCAACGCTACTGGGGTGCTCCGATTCCGATCATTCATTGCCCCAATTGTGGCGCGGTGCCTGTGCCTGACCAAGATCTCCCGGTGCAGTTGCCAGAAAATATCGCGTTCTCCGGTCGGGGGCCATCTCCTTTGGCTCAGTTGGAAGATTGGGTGAATGTGCCCTGTCCCAGTTGTGGCACCGCAGCTAAGCGCGAGACAGACACGATGGATACCTTTATTGATTCATCGTGGTACTTCCTCCGTTACCCAGATGCTAACAACGATCAGCAAGCCTTTGACCCTGCCATCACCAATGACTGGATGGCAGTCGATCAATATGTGGGTGGGATTGAGCACGCGATTCTGCACTTGCTCTACTCCCGCTTCTTTACCAAGGTGTTGCGCGATCGCGGTCTCCTCAATTTTGATGAACCCTTTGAGCGCTTGTTGACCCAGGGGATGGTGCAAGGTCTGACCTACAAGAATCCCACCACGGGTAAATATGTCACACCTAACTTGGTGAATGCAGCCGATCCCAAAGATCCCGAAACTGGAGAAGCACTGGAGGTCTTCTACGAGAAGATGTCTAAGTCGAAGTACAACGGGGTTGATCCAGAGGCGGTATTGGCTAAGTACGGCGCAGACACAGCCCGGATGTTTATCCTTTTCAAGGCTCCTCCAGAGAAAGACTTGGAGTGGGATGACGCCGATGTAGAAGGTCAATTCCGCTTCTTGGGTCGGGTGTGGCGCTTGGTGAGTGAGTTTGCCGAGAAGGATGGCGATCGCACCAAGAAAGCCAATCTCGCTGAACTAAGCAAGCCAGAGAAGGATCTCCGCCGCGCTATCCACACAGCAATCCAAGCAGTGACAGAAGACTTTGAAGGAGAATATCAGTTCAACACAGCGGTGTCTGAGTTGATGAAGCTGAGTAACGCCCTCACCGATGCCTCCTGCAAAGAGTTGCCGATCTATGTGGAAGGGATTCAGACGTTGCTCTTGCTGTTAGCTCCGTTGGCTCCACATATTGCCGATGAGCTATGGCAGCGGATCGGACATACCGAGTCGATTCATTTGCAAACTTGGCCTAAAGCTGACTCTGCGGCTTTGGTAGCAGATGAAATCACGATCGTAATTCAGATCTTGGGTAAAACTCGTGGCAGTATCCAGGTGCCTGCGGGAGCTGACAAAGCAGCGCAAGAGCAATATGCTCGCGAGTCGGAGCTGGCTCAGCGCTACATCGAAGGCAAGGAGATCAAGAAGGTGATCGTCGTGCCTGGTAAGTTGGTCAACTTCGTTGTGGCATAGAACATAGTAGGGGTTTGGTAATACTGAACCCCTTATTAAGGGCTCTCCTTGGATTGTGGAAATCACAATAAAATAATGGAGTAGTCGATCGCTCAGGCGGATTTCTCATGGCTACCAACCTTGACGCTGGTTGGGACTTATCAGTAGCCGATCGCAATGGTCAACTCGCCCTTGTGGTTGAAGTGAAGCGTAAAATTAATGCGTTGACAGAGTGGGCAGCGGGACTGCGGCACAATATTCTCGCACACGGTACTTTTCCTAAGGCTCCGTATTTTTTGATGGTCTTTCCCGATAGGTTTTATCTATGGACTAACGCCAAGGCTCATCTAGATCAGAGCGAACCTACTTATACCATTGATACCCGTCCGATTCTACAACCCTACTTTCAGCAGGCAGAGGTGACGGCTAATCAGATTAGTGGGCAAAGCCTGGAGTTGATTGTCGCATCCTGGCTGGGAGAGATCATGTACTCTGAACAGCCCCCTGAAAATCAATCTCAGCGCTGGTTAATTGATTCAGGACTATACGCTGCTTTGGCTGATGGAAGGTTTGAGCATGAGATTGCAGCATGAAGTAGAAGTATGCCTAAGCGAGTTTTTGGTCATATTCCAGAGTATCCAGTTGGCAGTTGGTTTGAGTCTAGAGCATCATTAGCAGCAGCAGGACTGCACCGTCCTCTAGTAGCGGGAATTAGTGGAACTGAAGCGGAAGGGGCAAACTCAATAGTCCTGTCAGGAGGCTATGAAGATGACGAAGACTGCGGCGATGAGATCGTTTATACAGGTCATGGTGGACGAGACCAAGACACTGGCAAGCAGGTTGCTCATCAGAAGTTAAACCGTGGCAATTTAGCACTGGCAAAAAGTAAGCTGAAAGGATTACCAGTTCGAGTGATTCGTGGTTCAGCACATAAATCTGACGATTCTCCTTCTACGGGTTATCGATATGATGGGCTTTATCAGGTAGAAATTATTGGCAAGAAAAGGGTAGAGCAGGATATTACATTTGGCGTTACCGTTTAGTAAAAATTCTTGAAAATGAAGTTTGCACCTCCTCAAAAGTTACAGAAGATGGAGCATTTTACTCAATACCGTGTCGCAAAGAAACAACTATTCTGAGAATTGTTCGAGATACCAAGCAAGCACAAAAAATTAAAGAGTTATATGATTACTGCTGCCAAGTTTGTTGTATTCGTCTTGAAGGAACGGCAGGTCCCTACGCGGAAGCAGCCCATATTAGACCACTAGGCATTCCTCATAATGGCTCAGACTCAATAGACAATCTTCTCTGCCTTTGTCCTAATCATCATGTACTGTTTGACTATGGTGCATTTTCAGTAGCGAATGATTTATCTTTACTAGGAATAGAAGGTGTTCTCACAGTATTAGCTCAACACAAGATTAATGTGGGTAATTTGCATTATCACAGAGAACATTATTTTCTTAAGCAAGGTGAGCTGTGAAAAAGTTGAGGGAATCAGCGATCGCCCCTACTTCTCTTCACTAACGAGCGATCGCCTAGATGAACTTATAATTCGAAGCTTTGGAGGTAATACTGCAATGACCATTAAGGCTATCGATCTACCAATGGAAAAAATTGCTGAGTTTTGCGATCGCTGGCAAGTAATTGAGTTTGCTCTGTTTGGTTCTGTCCTGCGCGATGACTTTCGTCCTGAGAGCGATATTGACGTAATGGTACAGTTTCATCCAGAGGCGCACCCCACATTCAGCACCTTAGACCAGATGGAAACGGAGTTAAAAACTATCTTTCACCGAGACATTGACTTGATCACCCGTCAGGGTATTAAAACTAGCCGCAACTACTTGCGTCGCCAAGCAATCCTCTCTTCCGCCCAGGTGGTCTATGCAACGGGATCTTCAATTCCTGCTTGATATGCTGCAATCCGCAGAACTCATCATGGCCTACACTGCTCAGTCCACAAAAGATGAGTTCTTGGCAAATGTGCAGTTGCAAGATTCGGTGATACGGCGATTATTAGTAATTGCTGAAGCCGCAAAACGGGTTTCAGAAACAACTCGTCAGACTTTGCCAACTATTGCATGGCAAGAGATCAATGGAATGCGGAATCGATTAGTGCATGAATACGACGACGTAGATCTCAACATCGTTTGGAATGCTGTGCAAAATGAGATACCACCTCTGATCGAAGAGTTGAAAGCCAAGGTTCCTCCTGAAAATTAAAGTAAGAGAAACAGCGTTGGCGATCGCCCATGTTTCTTCTCACTAAGGAGCAGCGAGGCCGTCTACTTTTTTTGCCACATTTAGCTTTGAACTCGTTTAAAGATTGCTAAAGCAGAAGTGAGGCAAGCCAATGCAACTAATAAAGTGCGGCGATCGCTTGGATAAATCAGCAACTTGAAGCGTTGGGGGCCAGAAGCTCAACCCACATTCAGCTCCCTAAACCAAATGGAAGCAAGATGAGTTTCTCCTCAATTCACACAAGAATTAGGAAGATGAAACGAGGTCTAGCAAAGTTTATGAATAGCCCACGTCAACCAAATCAGCCATTTACCTTATTTGCAGGTATGGTTACAGTCTCTTCTACCGCTGTTGCGCTTCTAGCTCTTTGGCTTGTGCCGCAGTTTCAAAGCATTGCGATTGGCATGTCAATTCCCCTGATAACGCAATTCGTTTTCTATAGTTATCGCTGGATTTGGTTGGGGGCTGTCCTCAGTGGCGTGGTTTGGTTCCTGGCTTATCGCCGCTGGATTTCCTGGGGTTGGGCCTGGGGTGTCCTGAGTAGTATTGAGCTTTGCACCGTTGCTTATGCAGTTTTGGCCCTCTTAGCACTGCATTCTTTGATGTTTAACATGTTGGAGAAGGTCGGGCAATAACAACCAACGCAATCTCGAACATATTCTCTCTACTTTTTCTTACCAAATTTGGCTTTGAGGTCGTTGAGCGTGGCGGGTTGGGGTTTCGTGCGATCGCCCTGCTTTTCACCCTGCTTTTCGCCTTGCTGTTTGCCTTCATTCCCCTTACTGGGCTTACTGGTGGGCCTAGGAGCTTCTTGTCCAGAGCGCATGGTTAGGCTGATGCGCTTGAGGGCTTCGTTGACCTCCAGCACTCGTACCTTCACTACCTGACCCACTTTCACAATCTGTTTGGGGTCGCTGACAAAGCGATCGGCGAGTTGGGAGATGTGGACTAAGCCATCTTGATGCACTCCGATGTCAACAAAGGCTCCGAAGTTCGCCACATTGGTGACTACACCTTCCAATTCCATTCCCACTTGCAAGTCAGAGATCTCTTTCACCCCTTCTCTAAAGGTGGCGTATTGGAACTCAGCGCGAGGATCACGGCCTGGTTTTTCTAACTCACTGATAATGTCGCGTAGCGTCGGTTCTCCCACCGTCTCAGTTACATATTTTTTCAGACTGGTAGAGTTTACCCGTTCTGCAACTTGAGTGATCTGGGTGAGAGGTACTTGCAAATCCTTGGCGATCGCTTCTACGACTTTGTAACTCTCTGGGTGAACGGCGGTGTTGTCCAGTGGATTCTCGCCGTCTCGAATGCGTAAAAAGCCTGCGGCCTGCTCGAAAGCTTTAGGGCCGAGCTTTGGCACTTTCAGGAGTAAACGGCGGTTCTTGAAGGCACCGTTTTGGTTACGGTAGGCGACGATGTTGTTAGCGATTGTGGGAGTAATGCCCGAAACAAAGGTCAGCAGTTCCTTAGAAGCGGTGTTGAGGTCTACGCCTACATAGTTAACGCAACTCTCTACGGTTTCGTCTAGCTTCTTCTTCAGCAGCTTTTGGTCTACGTCATGTTGGTACTGCCCCACCCCAATCGATTTAGGGTCAATCTTTACCAGTTCTGCTAAGGGATCTTGCAAGCGCCGCCCAATGCTGATCGCGCCTCGCACGGTGATATCTAAGTTGGGGAATTCTGCGATCGCTACCTCACTGGCGGAATAGATCGAAGCACCCGACTCGTTCACCATCACCTTGACTGGTTTGCGGTCTAAGGTTGCTAGCACTTCTGTGACGAACTCACCCGTTTCTCGTCCAGCGGTGCCATTGCCGATCGCAATTAACTCAACTTGATATTCCTCAATTAGTCGCTTGAGGGTGGCAGCGGCTTGAGCGCGTTGAGCGACTGCTTGGTGGGGAAAGATGGCTTGATAGGCAAGAAACTGGGCAGTCTGGTCAAGGACAGCCACTTTGCATCCGGTGCGGAAACCAGGGTCGATCGCCAAGGTGGGTTTCATGCCAGCGGGACTGGAGAGGAGCAATTCCCGGAGATTAGTTTCAAAGGTTTTGATCGATTCCATATCTGCGTAGGCTTTGCGATCGCCCCGTACCTCACTGATTAAAGAGGTTTTCATCAAGCGATTAAACGCATCTTTGATCATGGTGCGGTAGAAGTCGCGTACTGTTGGAGTTTTGGTGCGGATTGTCTGTGACTCCAAATAGGAGAGCACTGCTGTTTCATCGAAGGTGAGGTCAAAGTCTAAAATCCCTTCTGCCTCGCCGCGATAGAGCGCTAAGAGATTATGGGGAGCGATCGCTTTAGCTTTGGCTTGGAAGTTGCGGTACATCTCGAACTTAGTGGTACCTTCTACCTGATCTGACTTCATTTTGGAGACAAAGACTCCGGTCTCCATTAGGTAATCCCGCAAATAGGCTCTTAGCTCGGCTTGCTCGGCGATGCCTTCTGCCAAAATATCCGAGGCACCTTGGAGAGCATCTTCAACCGTCTTCACTCCCTGTTCCTCAGAGAGATATTTGCTGGCTTCTGTCTCTAAGGCAGCAGGAGCCGCACTAGGGCGGTTCAAGGTTTGAATAAACTCAGCTAGCGGTTGTAGTCCCTTTTCCCTGGCAATGGTGGCTCTAGTGCGGCGCTTGGGCTTGTAGGGCAGGTAAAGGTCTTCTAATTCGTTTTTCTGAAGGCAAGGAACAATCTTAGCTTGCAGTTCCTCGGTTAGCTTTCCCTGAGCCGCGATCGCCTCTAAGATGGCAGCTTTGCGCTCTTCCAACTCGCTGAGGTAAGTGTAACGATCGAAGAGATCTCGCAGTTGCACCTCATTCATTTCCTCGGTGCGCTCTTTGCGGTAGCGGGCAATGAAGGGAACGGTAGCTCCTTCAGCAAAGAGTTCTAAGGCGCTTTTAACCTGGTGGGGTCTGAGGTCTAGCTCTTCAGCCAGAATTTGAGGAATGTTCAGCATCGCGATCGCAAGAGTCCAGTGGGAACGTCAGGGTTAACTGTTTTAGCAGTTTTGATCATCTTATCTCCACCTGCATGACTCAGCCAAAATTACTGGCTTAATTAATCTGTACTGGAGGCGATCGACTTCCCTATTAACCAGCGTAAATCTGGCAGTGACACAGACGAGCAATCAACGTTCAGAGCTGGATTTCAGCTTTTCTACCTAGATCTGTAAAATTACTGAGATTCGTGTCAGCGATCGCCAACTTATGTCTAAAAAAGCAGATATGAGGGGTTATGTGCGACAAAGATGTGAATTTTTATGCAAAACATTTGTCTGAAATGATAGAACAGTTCATTCTCTCTTTTAGAATTAACACTAACATGCGTAACCTAAAGGAATGTCTCCGGTGACAGATTCTCCATCATCTGAACAAACATCTACTTCCGTTCTAACTAAACTCCTAGACGTAGATGCTGATTTGGCATCTCAGGAAGCTACACTCTTGGTGCAGCTAGAGGCTGTCCGTGAAAAGCGCAATAGCCTGAAAAGCGTGATTGGTATGTTTAGCTCCGCAGATACAGGTTCAACTCCTGCTGCACCTGCCGCACCTGCTGCGCCTGCTAAGCAGCCTGGCAAACCGGGTAGAAAGCCTAGAGCGAGTAAAGCTCAGGATGCTAAACCTGCACCTGTAGCCGATGAGGTGGCTCAGGAGCCTTCTACGCCTGCGTCTCCTCCAGAAGTAGAAGCAGAAACTGAAACTCCCGCTCCTGCTAAATCCGGTCGAGGTCGGCGGGCTAACCCTGAAAAACCTAAGCGTGGCGCTAAGCCAGCTAGAAAGCTAGAAGGTTGGCAGCGATATGTGCGGTCGGAGTTCGGTAAAACTCCTTTGCCTGAAGCCGTCTCGGTAGTGCTGCAACGCCAGCCCGAAGACATTATCGAAGTACCCGCGATTGTTGATGCCATCTTTGAGCAGGAAATGCCTCAGACTGTGCGCAACAAAGCTCGCGATCGCATTTTGCATGTGCTCTCGGCGGGCGTGAAAGAGAATAAGTGGTATCGCGGCAGAACTGGACAATACAGCCTGTCTCGCAATGCGGCTGCCTCTAACAAAGCGTCATAAGCAAAAACAAACCCCAACCTCTTTCGTTTAGCAGCTGAGCTAGCCAGAAGGTTGGGGTTTGTTTTTGGCTCTCTCAAGCACTTCTAGAAGGCGATCGCTATCTAGACTTGGGGGACATCATCTTGGCCAATCTGCCGCTCTACGTTGTCGATCGCAGCGTTGAGACCCGCCAATTTAGTTTCTAAGTCATCTCGCATCGATCGCAAGAAACCAAGTTTGCGTTCTAGGCGAGCTTTGCGAGAAATGGGTTCGTTACCGTAGCAGGCGTTGCCCCAGTTGTTGCTCCAGAAAGGAAACATAGTTCACCTCGCGTATATGTCTCTAACTTCTCTCTAACTTCCATGTTGGCTAAACTTTGCCAGGGACGCTGGACGGATCTCCTCACCTCCAAGGTAGGGCGAAGGATGGCAAGTGGCAGGCCAGCTAGAAAACAAATTCGTCGTAGTGGCAGGTGGGGCAACTGACATAGTGACCTTGCCAGCGAATCGGGCCATCGCCGCACTCTGGGCAGTAGAACGTGAAACTAGCGGAGATTAAACGGGTGCTAGGGCAAGATGCCTGGTTTTGTCGTTGGCGCGACTGAGAATTCTTTGCAGGCTGAGGTGGAGGCTGAGAAACTAAATATTTCTCTCGGTAAACTTGTTCGGCCATACCTTGCGCTTCTGCTTGAGTCCAGCGTTTCTGGGGCTTTAGCGTGGCCACTTGCCGGAAGGGATGCAGCATGGCGCTATCTCCGAGCAAAGTGGCGATCGCGCTGGCTACAGCTTTGCAACAACTCGCAGGCGATCGCACCACTTGTTCTTCGCTGAAGCGGATGATCAGCCAGCCTTGGTCTAGGAAATATTGATTTCGCTGTTGGTCTTTGGCAGAACCGAGATAGTGGATCGGTTTCTGGGTGCCGTAAGCGTAAGGCTCGTCAATCTCAAGATCAATATGTAAGTTGAGTGCCGCATCAATGTAAGCGAAGTCAGGCACATAGGGCTGCTTACACGCTGGGTTACTCACCAGCAGTCCCGTCTGGATTTTGCCAGGGAAATAGCGCCACAGATCATGCTCAAACTGGCTTTCAGAATGACCTTTGGGAGCCTTCATATGCACTCCCATCGGCGGCAAAGTTTGCTGCAAAGCTGCTTGAACTTGCAATGGAGATTCAGCAGCGGCGATCGCGGGAGGAATTAAAACACTAGGAAATCGCTCCATACTGCGATCATGGCAAATTATTCTTTACTTGTGCAGCGGTCGCATCCCAAAGCATCAGTTCATGCGTTGAGCTAAATTTCTAGCTTAGATCCAAGGTTCGTCATCGTCGTCCTCTGTCTCTGTCTTGGTCCTGGGATTAGTGTCCACTTTTCTGAAGGTCTCTGGATAGCTGGGAGTGGGAGTGAAAGGCTCATCCTCTTCTAGGAAGTCCCAGGGATCGTCTTCCTCATCGGCAAAGGCATATGTTGCTGCTTGAGGCTGAGGAGTTGAGGCAGGCGGTGGAGGAGAGACGGGAGGTTTGCTGACGACTGGCTCTGCGGTGGTTGGCGCTTGACTAGGCGGATAATGGCTCTGAAAACCTGTATTTGCCTGATCTACTACCGTTTGGGTGCGCTCCTTCACTTGCTCTGCCACGGTCTGACTGGTGGTTTTCGCTTGCTCCGTAAAGGTTTGGGTTTCTTCTTTGAGTTGATCTGTAAAGGTCTGTGCTGTTTCTTTGGCTTGTTCCGCGATCGCCTGTGCCCGTTCTTTGGCTTGCTCTGTCAGGCTTTGGGCTTGCTTCACCAGCGAGATATAGTCGTCTTTGAGGATGTTTCGAGCTTTGCTTAGCGTTTGTTTAATGCCAGGTCGATAGAGTTCAAACGATTTCACCGCACCTTCTGGCACCAGCACCCGCTTACGCCCAAAGCTGATGATGCGGCTCGGAGGTAGTTGATAGATATCCCCGGTGATGCCACTCCAGCCACTAGAGACAAACAAATATTGCGTGATTTCTCCGGTTTTCAGTTGGAAGCGGTAATCGGTGATGCGGCCAACTTTGTTACCAGCGTCGCTCCAGACTTCGCAATTGAGCAATGAATCTAGCTGCTTCACTTTTTCGCCGTCGGTTTCCTCTGGTTGGGAATGCACCAGAATGCTATTGGTACCGAGTGTTTGAATTTGTGGCAGCTTAAAGACAATCTTTTTTGCGCCTAAAAAGCCTGACTTGCAAATAAAGCCGAGGACGCGATGGGCTGCGGGATACATCCACAGCATATCGACTCGCCCCAACTCTTCCATGTTGTTGCGATCGAGGACTAATTGATTGAGCAAGTCGCTTTGCTTAACAACGTCTGCTTCAGCCGTCATGAAAACCTTAAGGTGAAGTGATGTCCTTACCTTTCAAGTCTATCCCAGTCGTTGTGAGATCCAGAACTTCCCTCAGCGATCGCCCCTCAACTCCGCTCCCTTTAAAGCTCGACCCTGACGGGAGTCCCCAACACCGCGATCTCATACAATTCACGAATGTCTTCATTCAACATCCGCACACAGCCATGCGAAGCCGCCTGACCCACAGAGTCGCGATCGGGGGTGCCATGAAAGCCAATCGAGTTGCGGCCATCGGTCCAAAAGGCAATCCAGCGATCGCCCAAAGGATTGCCAGGACCCGGAGGCATCACTTTTCGAGTGAAAGGATTGGTCCATCCAGGATTTTGCACCATCCCCATGACTCGAAATTGACCTGTGGGCGTCTCCCATCCAGAGCGACCGACTGCAACCGGATAGCTGACTTTGAGTTGCTTGCCTTGGTAGACGTAGAGGCGGCGTTGCTTCAGCTTCAGCACCAATCGAGTTTCTTGCGTCGTCACATCTGGCAGAATCGGACGAATCGGAGGCAACTCTGGAATATAGGGAGTCAGAGCCTTAGCTTTTAGCTCTGGCATAGGAGCTGGCGCTTGATTACGGTTGAGGTTCGTTTGGGCAACTTGGGCAACTACTGGAGTAGCAACAGCACTCAAGCAAATGGCTGCCCCTAAACAAACCCACAGAGAACGATCTGGAAACACGGCTACGCTTTGTCCTAACGGTCGAAATTCTGGTGCGATGGAGTTACTGCTGCTGCAATGGAATCACCAGAGAGCAGCAGGATTTGGATCAGTGATCGGAGCTGGGGTGCTTCCGGAGCCCTGAGTTGGCTGAGTTGGCTCAGCTTCTGGGGCGGCAGTCGGAGTATCTGTTGGTGTTGCGTTCTCTTCTACTGAGGCAGCATCAATATTTGAGGGAGCTTGAGGAGAAGTCACAGGCTCTGAAGTCGGAGATGTTTCTGCGGCAGGAGTAGGAGTAGGAACGGGTTCCTCGATCGCTGGCACGACGAAAGACCCTGGCGGTGTTGTGGCGGGCTGAGAGGTATTAGTGGGCTGGGAAGTGGGGCTGGTTTCTGGCGCGGGTGTAGGTTCTGGGGTAGCACTGGGCCTGGGTGAAGCAGGAGATTCAGAAGCGGGAGTGGGGGGCGGCGCATCTTGAGCTTGAGCGGATAGAGGAGCCGCAAGCGCTAAACTCACCACAGATAGCGAAACGACGGAACCACAGAGCCACTGAAAGATGTGGGATGACTGCTGACTCATGGATGTGTCCTCCTGAAAATTGGGGCTTTTTCTAATGGATGCGAGGTGGAGATACTTTTCTCAAGAGCGAGGCATTTCTAGGGGTGTGCGATCGCAAGAGAGATTAGTGCCTACCAAGCTACCATTCTGCCAAGTGCCAGATTGAGATGAACCATCCGCAAAGATGAATGTTCCGCGTCCGTTGCATTTATTTTGGCGAAACTCTCCGACATAGCGATCGCCATTCTCCAGAGTCCAAAGGCCTTGACCCTGAAACCAGTCATCCTGAAATTGCCCGACATAGCTTCTGCCATTGGCAAAGGTGAAGGTGCCGCAGCCATTACGTTTGCCGTTGCGATATTCGCCGTCATAGCGATTGCCACTGCTATAGGCCATCGTGCCACGCCCATCCGTAGGTTCGCCATTGGCTAGAGGGCCAAAATATTGCGTCCCCGTTTGGTATTCGTAGTCAGGAGCACGATTGGGCAAAGCCGGGGGCGGTGGTTCTTGGCAAGGTAAAGCGGGCAAACTGGCAACGGTGACTGGCGATCGCTGAGCTGTATTAGTTTGTGCCGTAGGCGCTTCAGCTTGGGTCAAGCGGAGAATCACGGTGCTGGCAACTGCGGTTAGGCTGATGCCAATCAGTACTCCTGCCGCAATTAAGCGCCACTTACGCTCCTGTGGTGGAGTAAAAGCAGGGATGGTTTGACTGGGATGAGGAGATTGGGCGGCCAAATTGTCTGCCCGAGTTAAAACAGCAGCGGTTGTAGTGGCGCTACCCAGGGCGATCGCCGTCGTTGAGAGCTGAGATACCTGCCCCGGACGCATGCTTTGGGGAGCTACCTGCACGAGTTGGCTTAACTTACCTGGCTTGAACTTTCCTTGGGCGGGTTGTCGTTGCTGTTGCTCCCTTTGCAAGTAAACATATTTACAAGTGATGTCTTCTAATTGTGTGGCGCTGTTAATTTGCCAACCTTCAAGGCAAGCTCCCGTTAGTGCAGCCAAATTGAAATTGGTAGATGTCGCGATCGCCTCTGTCAGGTTGGTGTGATTTAAATTGGCTTGACTGAGATCAGCACCTTCTAAGTTTGCCTGACTGAGATTAGCTTGGTTCAACTTGGCACTACTGGCATAAGCTCCTTGCAGATCGGCACCTGAGAGATCTGCGCCTGTCAAATTAGCGCCAATTAAGCAAGCGCGACTCAAATCTACACCACTCAGATTCGCCCCTGCTAAGTTCGCCTCAAACAGATAAGCTCTGCTGAGGTCTGGTTTGATCGTAGGGTTTTCCTCTCTCCAAGAATTCCAAGAATCTGCTCCTTGTTCCAGCAGACTCAGAAATTCGTGCTCTGTTTCTATCATGGAGAACTCCTACTCGCACAAACTACATCGGGACGTGGGAGCATAACTAGCATCAGTAAAAATGATATAGCTTGTCATCTCCCTTGAGAATGTTGTCTGAACAGGGCGAATGGTTGCCAACATGACTGGTCTAAATCAAGCGATCGTCACTCTGCAAAATCGCTTGCATTAGGTTAAGCCATCAGTAGACTTTCGTGGTTGCTCCCTTATTCCACCGTCTAAACTGGCACAACGAATATTCTTCCTAGCTCAGTAATAGCAAATGCCCTCGACTCACTCTCCTCTAGGTCACAGGCAGAAATGAGAACCACCATCTGCTAAGGTGTGCCTCTAGACAGGCGTTTGGGCACTTCGGGTCACTTACTTTTGTTGTATTGCTGGCTCAGGCAATCTGCCAGCGAGTCATTTAACCGTTGGTTTAATCAATCTGGAGTGATCACAGATGAATGTGGAAGAACTTGTGCAACGCTACAGTGCTGGAGAGCGAGACTTTAGCATCATTGACCTCAGAGGAGCTGTTCTGGAAGGAATTAATTTGAGTGGAGCCATTTTGCATGGAGCTATGCTGGATGGAGCTAACTTGCGGCGGGCCAACCTCAGCCAAGCAACATTGAGCGGAGCCGCCCTCAAGGGTGCGGATTTGACTCAAGCTGACCTGAGTGGTGCGGATTTGAGTGATGCTGTGCTCGATGAAGCAATTTTAGAAGGAGCCATGCTCGACAGCGCGATTTTAGATCAAGCTGATCTGAAAGCTGCTAACTTAGCGGGGGCAGTCCTCAGTGAAGCAGACTTAAGTGAGGCAGATTTAGAAGCAGCCAATTTGACTGGAGCCGACTTAGAGGTGGCGAATCTACATCAAGCCAATTTAAGCAAAGCGGCACTAGAACGCGCCAATCTAGAAGGAGCCAATCTAGAGGATGTCAATCTAGCCGGAGCCAAACTGGAGGATGCCAAACTAGAAGACACCGTTCTAGAGAGTGGAGATAGCACCCTAATCAGCTAGGCAGGGGTTAGGTGAGTCGAGGAAGTGTTGGCGATCGCGATCGCAATTCTCCCAACGCTATTACTTCAGCTTCTGTTGCGATCTCTCTGTTTGGTCCAAAACTTCATCGGCAATTTGGCACCAATCCTGTCGTAAGGGCGCGTCTTCTGGCTTGCTCGTTAAGGTGCGTCCTTTCAGTTCTGGGTGCTGAGCGTAGAATTTCTCATTCACTTGTGGATAGAAAGAGCCTGTAGGCAGGTTGAGGGCTTCATAACGTTTCAACACCTGCTCTTGGCAACTGGAGCCTGGAACGGAATCGGCAACTTGAGAACTGGGGATGATCGAGTCTTTTAGCCAAGCCAGCAGAGCAGGGCCAAACCAATAGCTCACGCCTACGAACACCAAAACACTGATTCCTAAAATCAGCAATTTTTTGACCAGATACCAAATGGGTTTGAGTAATAAATAATAGATGGGCTTGATCACGAGCCAGGAAACCAGATTGCCCAAAAACCCCAAAAATGACCGTTTCGGTGGCTGAACCGAACTCGGTGCAGGGCTGACCGGAGCAGGAGCAGGAGCAGGAGCTAGAGGCGCTGGCTGAGGAGCTGGTGCGACTGGTTGCCGAGCGATCGGAGCAACCACCCAAGTTTTTGCCCTAGAGACACTAGACTTGGCTTTCGGTTGTCTAGCGGGAGCCGCAGGCTGAGCAGGTTGAGCGACTCTGGCAACCGCTAATGTCTGGGCTTGAGAAACCGGGTGCGATCGCACTAGAGGCTGGAGAGCTTGTCTGACTTCTTGGGTGGATGCGTAGCGATCGCACTCGTGTTCTGCCAACATCTTTTCCAAGACAGCAGCAAATTGAGAGTTCAGCTTTAAGGTTTGCCGCCAGCACCAAGTACGTTGGTGAGCATCATATAAATCAGCCGGATTCTTGCCAGTAAGTAATACCAAAATGGTTACGGCTAAAGCATACAGATCACTAGCTGCGGAAGCTTTGCCATATCTCTGCTCAATCGGAGTGTAGCCTGGCTTCTCTAGCTGCGTGGGGATGGGCTGTTGGGTCAACTGGCGCACTGCGGTCGCCGCCACCTGTTTCACACCGCCAAAATCTATTAGAACTGGCTTACCTGTAAACCGCTGCTGAATTAAATTGTCTGGGGAAATATCACGATGAATTACGCCTTGAGCGTGAATGTATTCCAGCACAGGCAATAAATCGAGCAAGAGACCCAGGGCATCCGGTTCACTAAACTTTTGTCCTTGCTCTAGCAGTTCCCAGTAAGTCGGGCCTTCAATATATTGTTGAACCAGGAAAAGATAATCTTCTCCATTTAAATGAGTCTGAATTAACTCGCGAAATTCCGGGATTTGGGGATGGTGCAGTTGGTAGAGCACCCCCGCTTCTCGTTGAAACAGCTCAGCCGCCCTTTGCAGAACTGCTGTCCCTTTAACTTGGGGAGCAAATTCCTTCAAGACGCAATATTCATGAAAGCGGTTGAGGTTTTCAGCCAAATAAACACGTCCGAAGCCCCCTTGGCCCAACATGCGAACAATTTTGTACCGCTTGTCTAAAATCAGGTCCGGATGAATGGGTGAGGAGTGAGGCATTGATTGAGCGTGCTTTCCCAGCCAGCGAGTCTGTGTCAGATTAGAAATCTTATTGTCATCTTACACAAGTCGTTGCTCGGATCTGGGAAATTTAACCTGACCTCAAAATGCTAAGAAGCGGCTGACGAATTAGGCTGACGATTGTAATCATCCTGGAACCGCACAATGTCGTCTTCTCCCAAATAATCACCGTTTTGCACTTCAATCAAGACCAGCGGAATTACGCCGGGGTTTTCCAGCCGATGTTGGGTGCATTGAGGCACATAAGTAGATTGATTGTTGTACAAGGTTAATTCTTGGCCATCACAAAGCACCCGCGCTGTACCTGAGAGCACAATCCAATGTTCGCTGCGATGATGGTGCATTTGCAGACTGAGGCGATGACCCGGTTTGACCTCAATGCGCTTAATCTTGTAGCCTCTGCCTTCTTCGAGAATGGTGAAAGATCCCCAAGGACGTAGCTCGGTGGCGGCGATACTAGCCGAGACAGGACTGGATGTAGCCATCGATGCAGGATGTGAGGTTACTTGAGTCATTTCTCGAGGTTTAGCCAAAGTTTTCCTCCCTGGAATTACTTCAAAACGAAAAATCTAGAGGATTTGAGCCAGCGATCGCACTGCCTTACAAACCTCTTTTGACTCTGGAGGACACCATAGCAAATGTTTACTGAAGGTTGTCATCCTAATTGGTGTCATGCACTCATCTCTAGCATCGAGTCTGACATTGAATCTGGTGTTGAACTTTGTAGCTGTATTGCCGTCAGACAGGGAGGTTTGCCCTTAAACCAAGACTCAAAAGACAAATCTGGAAATTAAATACTTAAAAAATTAGGGTGAAACACAGAAAAATATAACCCTAAACTCGAAAATTATTTCAATTCAGCATTTGTTCTCTCTTCATAAACCCTATCCTTATCAGTCTTTGAGGTACCGAATAGATTAACTACTGCAATCCTGGTTAGCTAAGCGCTTTAGGAAATGCAGTTAGGCACTGAACGAGGTAGACGATAGAGAGCTAGGAAAGGTTGCAGCTAGGAAAGGTGCGATCGCCATCTACTTCTGAATTTTGCGAGTTGACAAACTTGGCCTCCCTCTGTAGATAGATTTAGTTATGTAAAGCAACATCACTCTATAGGGTGATGATGATCGCTTAAAAAACTCCGTATCGTTCGTAGAAGCTGCACTCGTTAGCAGTACAGGGTACGTGCCAAGTGTATGGCTTTGTATCAGCACCCGTGAGCCATCTACCGTTGACCGTACACGCTTTAGTTCCCTTTTATGTTTGTTCCCTCCAGTGCATGGCAGAGCATCCAGTGAGTCAGTCCCGTCACTAGATCTCGTTTAGAACCGATGCTACAGAAGTTGCTCTACCTCTATAAAACAAACTCAGTCAGTCGATCAGTTTCTTTATTACTAGAGGTAATTGAGCTAGGAGATATGTCAATTGTGGAACCAAGAACCTGATTTTTTGAGCTTGCCACCCTATTTCTCAATATCCTTTAGTTCAGTTTCTAAGGCTATCTTGAGGTTCTTAGGTAGGGTGGACTACAAAGATTTTGTCATGCTTAAACTACACTGCAAATAAAGCCTAGGTTAAGCAAATTTTGTAGGCTTTGTTACTTGCAATTGTTGGATTTTAACTGAGCATATTGATCAGTTATTGATTCATGCTTCAAGTGCGTTTTAAACACCAGATTGGCTAAGGCCAAGGAGGATTGTTTATGCAATTACAAATTGAGTGTAACAACACTTCCTTGACAGACCAAGCTTGCCTATTATGCAATCAAGAATTTGAGTTGCAAGAAGCAAGAGTTATCGTTTGCAATGAAGGCGGAAAGAACTGTGGCGATCTCTGCCCTGGGTGTATTTCCAAAGGTCCAGAGTGGATTTGGCATCGATTGCTACAGACATCAAATATCTCACTAAAGGCAGAGATGATCTCCATTTCCCTCTAGCCCTGGAATGTTTTTACTAGCCTTAACTAGACGCAACATAAGAGTTGAAAACTATCTAGTTTAAAGGCTGGCTTCCGGGTAAAACCGTAATCCATGATTCTTGGTTAGCCATGAGAGTTGCTTTAGTTCATGACTATTTAACGCAACGAGGTGGTGCAGAGCGAGTCTTTGAACTGCTTTGCAAGCGATATCCTAAGGCCGATATTTTTACCTCTCTCTACGATCCTAAACGAACAATTGACCTAGGCGATCGCTTTGTCAACACAACTTTACTTCAGCGCATTCCAGGAGCTAGCAAATACTTTCGATTGATGGCACCGTTCTACTTTCCAGCATTTCGATCGCTGGATTTACGGGACTATGACTTAATCATTAGCAGTAGTACTAGTTTCGCTAAAGCAGTTAAAAAAGGCCCAGGATCATGTCATGTTTGTTTTTGCCACAATGTGACGCGATTTCTTTGGGATACCCAGACTTATTTGCGGGAGTATGGCACCTATCACAGGTTCTATCCCTTGCTGGAAAATGTTTTCCACCGGATGCGAAATCTGGATTTGCAATATGCTCAGGAACCTGATCTATATATTGCCAATTCTAGTGTGGTAGCAAAACGCATTCAGCAAATCTATGGCAAGCCAGCCCTAGTAATTAATTATCCAATTGACAGCAGTAAATTTCTGTTTGCTGACCACAAAGCAGACTTTTATCTAGCTTCGGCTCGGTTGATTAGTTATAAGCGGATGGATGTAATTATTGAGGCGTTTAACTGGCTGGGATGGCCCTTGCTGATTACAGGTGATGGGCCAGAGCGATCGCGCTTAGAAGCTCAAGCCTTAAGCAACATTCGGTTTCTCGGTCATGTTAGTGATGCCAAACGCACTCAACTGATGGCGCAAGCCCGCTCAGTAGTAGTAGCAGCTCTAGAAGACTACGGTTTGGTACCTGTAGAAGCCAACGCTAGCGGCACTCCAGTCATCTCTTATGGAGCTGGGGGAGTGCTAGATACCCAAGTGCCGGGAAAAACGGGTGTCTTTTTCAATCGGCAAACGCCCGAAGCGCTGCAAACTGCTTTATTTGCAGCCTCAGATATGACTTGGGATTATGGCAAAATTCGCCAACATGCCATGAGCCGTTTTTCGGAAGAGGCCTTCTTTGACCAAGTCGATCAGGTGATGGAGCAGGCTTGTTACTAAGATTGCGGATGATTTGATTGTTGAACTGTTTCCGAGGTGAGGGATGGTAGACCTAACTGAAAGCAAGCTCATAGAAGCTGCTGACACAGATCCAGGATATGGACAACTGTTTGCAGTGCTGATGCGGCGACGCTTCTGGCTCTTGGGTGTATTTAGTGGCGTTGTATCGATCGCTGCGGTCCTCACATTTCTAGCTGAGCCTATTTACCAAAGCTCCATGCAATTGCTGGTGGAATCCAACTACCAAAGCAAAAAAGGAGAAAACGGCAGTACAGAAGTCCCTTTCGCGGACGCTACGGTTGAGGTGGACAATGCCACGCAACTAACTCTAATGCGGAGTTCTCATCTCTTACAGCGGGCGGTCAAGATTCTGAAGCCGCAATACCCAGAGATTACGGTGGCGGAGATTCAAAAATCGTTGGTCTTGACTCAGCTGATGGAGGACAAAGTCAAAACCAAGGTGTTTCAGGCGGTCTATACCGATTCTGATCCAGAGAAAACCAAAAAAGTTTTGCAAGCCATTCAAAAGGTTTACCAAGACTACAACCGGGAGCAGCAACAGCAGCGCTTATCCAAAGGTTTGTCTTTTATTACTGACCAAGTGCCGAAGGTCCAACGGCAGGTAAATCAAGCGGAAGATGCGCTGGAGAAGTTCCGCGATCGCCAAAATCTAATTGATCCCGAAGCCCAATCGAAAGCTTTGTTTGATGCGCTGAATAGTGTGCGGCAAGAACAACGCACTAATCAGGCGCAGCTCAAGGATATGCAGGCTCGTTATGTGGCTTTGCAACAGCAAGTCAAGCGATCGCCCCAAGAAGCCTTGGTTGCCTCTCGCTTGAGCCAATCGTCACGCTACCAAACCTTACTAAACGAGCTGCAAAAAAGTGAATTAACCCTAGAGCAGCAACGGCTCCGCTTTAAGGATTTTGACCCGCACATTAAGTCTTTGCTAGAGCAGCGGCAACGACAACTCGGTTTATTGCGGGCCGAGGTCAGCCGTGTTTTAGGAACCGTTCCCGCACAATTTAACGCCTCAGGGAACGACTTACTCAAAGCAGGCCAACTAGGCGCAACAGACTTAACGCTGATTACTCAATTGGTTGATGCTCAGGTCAATACCAGAGCTTTACAAGCTCGAGGGCAAAGCTTGAGCCAAACGGAACAGCAATTAACGGCAGAACTTAAGCGCTTTCCCCGCTTGCTAGCGGAATATGGGCGGCTACAACCGAATGTGGAAGTGGGTCGGGAAACACTGCAACAGTTGCTGAAGGCGAAGCAAGAACTAGCGCTGGAAATTGCGCGGGGTGGCTTTGACTGGCAAGTGGTAGAAGCGGCCCAACTAGGAACCCAAATTGGCCCGAGCCTGAAGCAAAACTTACTTCTAGGAGTGGTAGCAGGCTTAATTCTGGGCAGTGTCACCGCCTTTGTCCGGGAGGGTATTGATGATGCGGTTCACAGCTCCGATGAACTGGAGAAACAAGTGGCAGTACCTTTACTAGGCTTGATCCCAGCGGTGCCTCGCTCTGGCTTTAGTGAGCCGATGCTCAACTTATCCTTCCGCAAAACTCCCGCTTTGGCTCCTGCTACGCTTCAAGTCGTAGATTGGCCTCCCTTCCGGGAATCGCTGGACCTGATTTACAAAAACATTCAGCTACTCAACTCCACCTTCCCTTTTAGCTCCTTGGTAGTTACCTCCGCTTTATCGGGTGAAGGTAAATCGACTCTGGCTTTAGGGTTGGCGATGAGTGCGGCTCGCTTGCACCAACGAGTGCTGTTGATTGATGCGGATCTCCGCCGTCCCAGTTTGCACAAGCAGCTAAATCTGCCCAATGAGCAAGGACTGTCTACCTTGCTGGCTAGCGATCGCCCGATTACGGAGGAGCACAGTTATATTCAGCCAGCGATCGCCTATAGCAACATTTCCATCTTGACGGCTGGCCCCACGCCCGCTGATCCCGCCAAGCTCCTGAGTTCGCGCCGCATGGCAGAGCTAATCTCTACTTTTGAGGAATCCTACGACCTCGTGTTACTGGATGCTCCGCCAGTTTTGGGCATTGTCGATGCCATTCTCACAGCGTCCTTCTGTAGTGGAGTGTTGATGGTGGGACGGATGGGACAAGTGACCCGTAGCGAGCTAACTCAAGCCACCAACATGCTGAGCAAACTCAACATGGTTGGCGTAATTGCCAATGGCGCTGAAATGCCAGCAAATAACTATCTACCCTACGCTCGGTCTGCCTAGTAATCTGCGTGTTGCCGTGGATTGAATCTTTGAATCTATCAACTTCAGATGTCGAAATTGGTTACCGATTGAATTTCATCCGAGTCACCTTATCCCTCTGAATCGCTATGAATCTACTTTCAATCCCTACAAATTCTGTCCAGGTTCTCCCCAAGAGCGATCGCTCTTTTAAGTACGAACTGAAATGGCGGCAAAAACATCTAGTAGTCCGCCGCGCTCCCAACAGCGCTAGCAACCACCTACCCTCTCTAGAAAGCCAGCGTTGGCTAATCGCCTGCCTCAAGCGATCGCCCATTCGCCTGATCAGTCTTGCTCCGGATGTAGGAGAAGAGAAACTCCGGTTCTGGGCGGATGCCTGTGAGCAAGCAGGTAAGTCTTTGTTCCTGACTATTCCCAACACCTCAGAATTACCGAAGAAGCAATCTGGCAGGAGTTGGCGGATCAAGCGTCTGCTGGACCGAGTTGCCGCCGCGATCGCCATTCTCCTCCTCAGTCCTGTGTTCCTTGCGATCGCCTTACTGGTACGTTTGCAATCTCCTGGCCCAATTCTCTTCTGCCAGTGGCGAGTGGGCGAACGAGGTCGTTTGTTCCGGATCTATAAGTTCCGCACCATGAGCGCGAATGCCGAGCAACTGCACCACCAAGTGATGGGCCATCAGCCAGGCTTGCACAAACATGAGAACGATCCCCGCGTCACTCCTAATGGTCGTTGGTTACGCAAGTACAGTCTGGATGAGCTACCCCAACTATTTAATGTGCTGCGCGGAGAGATGAGTTTTGTTGGTCCTCGTCCTTGGGCGCTGTATGACGCAGTCCGGATCAGCCCCGAAGTCAGGCAGCGACTGAATGCGCTCCCCGGAATTACCGGACCGTGGCAGGTGATGGCTCGTTCCAATATGCGAGACATTGATACAGTCAACCGCTCTGATTTGAAATATCTCCGTCACTGGTCACTTTGGCAGGACTTAAAAATTCTCCTGCTCACAGTGCCCAAGGTTCTAACTGGTTTCGGTGCCTACTAAGGTCGTTGGATGATATGCCATCCCCACATTATCCCGTCTTCAACTCCCCTCTCCTGTAGGAGAGGGGTTGGAGGAGAGGTTATCAAGGCCTTTCCTGAAGCGTGACAACTCTTACCCCACTAGAAACATAATGCAGTTCAAGCTTCCAGCGTTTCTCCGTCAGTTGCTAAAAGCGACAAGTTTTTGGAAAGATAACGACCTGATTCTACGAGAGTTTCAGTATTTTCCAAAAATCGCAATATTGGCTGTGGTTTTCTCGCTTCTAGCGGCAGCATTTGAGGGATTCGGATTAGGGTTCTTGTTGGCGTTCTTACAAAACTTGGTTAACCCTAGTGCTGAACCTTTTCAAACCGGAATTCGTTGGTTTGATCTTTGGATTTTAGGTATAAACACATCAGAGACCAGCCGTTTGTTTCGGGTCTCTGGCTTAATTTTGTTATCAACTTGGTTGCGAGCAGGATTTAACTACCTGACTTATGTGTATACCGAAAAAGCCCAAATGCACTTGGTGAATCGCTTACACAAGCGAATTTTTGAGCAGTGGCAATCCTTGAGCCTGAGTTACTTTAGTAAATCCCAATCGGGTGAACTGCTGAATAGCATCACTAGTGAAATTGGGCGGTTGAGGCAAGTTTTTAATTTAAGTGCTTTCATTATGACTAAAGGCTTAACCCTTTTAGTCTATGTGGCGATTATATTTAGCATCTCCTGGCAGCTATCGATTAGTTCGGTGATGCTATTTGTCCTGCTAGGGGTAGGGTTATCCACGCTCAATAAGCAAGTGCGAGAAGCAAGTTTTCCGGTGTCGCAAGCCAACGGTCGGTTTGCTTCGATCGCGATGGAATTTATTAATGGAATTCGTACCGTCCAATCTTTTGCGACACAAGATTTTGAGCGCAGGCGGTTCTATAAAGCCAGTGATGACATTGTGGAGGCAGGAACCAACGCAGTCATTGGCTGGGCGATCGTGCGTCCTCTAGCAGAAGGATTAGCAACCACTATTTTGATCGGTATGATCATTGTGGCACTGACTGTGTTTGTGGCTAATGGCACGATGCAAACCGCTTCGTTGCTCACATTTCTATTCATCTTGTTTCGTCTAGTGCCCGCAGTTCATGAAATCAATGGCAACCGAGCATTAATTAGTAGCTTTCGCGGCTCAGTAGACAATATTAAAGAGCTTCTGCGCACTGATAATAAACCATATTTACCCAATGGAGTTCGGGAGTTTACTGGAGTCAAAAAAGCGATCGAATTGGTCTCCGTTGACTTTGGTTATGACCCAATTCATTTGGTGCTGCAAAATGTTACTCTCACGATTAATCGCGGCCAAATGACCGCTTTAGTAGGGGCATCAGGCGCAGGAAAAACCACATTGGTTGATTTGATTCCCCGCTTCTACGACCCAACTCAAGGCAAAGTGTTGATGGACGGCGTAGATCTGCGCGAGTTTGATGTCAATTCGGTCCGTCGCCGCATGGCAGTAGTGAGCCAAGATACGTTTATCTTCAACACTTCTGTCCGTAACAACATTGCTTATGGCTTAGACGGGGTAGATGAAGCTGCAATTTGGGAAGCTGCTAAATTTGCCAATGCTCTAGAGTTTATTCAAGAAATGCCAGAAGGGTTTGATACCCAACTGGGCGATCGCGGGGTGCGGCTCTCTGGGGGTCAACGGCAACGACTGGCGATCGCACGGGCACTGCTTCGCAACCCAGAGGTTCTGATTCTCGATGAAGCCACGAGTGCGCTGGATTCGGTTTCAGAACGTTTGATTCAGGAATCTTTAGAAAAACTGTCTACAGGTCGCACGGTGATTGCGATCGCCCACCGACTCTCCACGATTGTCCGAGCGGACAAGGTGGTGGTGCTAGAGCAGGGGCGAATTGTTGAGCAAGGCACCTATCAGGAGTTGCTCGCTCAAGGTGGCAAGCTGTGGAAATATCACCAAATGCAACATGAAGTTGGCTCAACCGCTGGATGAAGCATATAAGGAGTCGCAACCGTTAAGCCAAGGAGATTGCTATGAAAATTCTGGTCCTAGAAAATGAACCTTCTTCTCGTCGAGGCGGACAGGAATGGTGTTTGCTCGAAGTTTGTACAGGTCTAGCGCAGCGGGGGCATGAAGTTCATCTGATCTATCGGGAAGATGGAGATTTTTTGCCCAAGTACCAGCAATTTTGCAAGTCGATGACCAAGGTACGACGTTATGTAATTGATACGACCGGAAAACGTCATCTCATCCTCTCGTCGCTTTCCTGGCTCGGCTCCCTGTTGCCAGCACTCAAGATTAATCCTGATGTTGTCTATATTAATCAGACGAGAGAAGCATTTTTTGGGGGCGCTGTGGCTCGGCTGAAGCGGGTGCCCCTGGTCTGTCACCTACATATCTTTCCCCACAAAACATTTCGGCCACAGATTAAGTGGGGGTTGAAACATGTCACCCGGTTTATGACGGTTTCGCAGGCCACGCTTCAAGGTTACCTGCGAGCTGGATTTGACCCCAAAACGCTGCAAGTGGTTTACAACGGCATTGACCTGAAACGGTTTTCGATGCAGGGCGATCGCCAGCAAACTCGGCAGCGGCTAGACGTACCTCCAGATGCTTTTGCCGTGCTCTATGCAGGTCGCATCGATCGCCCTAAAAACATTGAAATGCTGATCCGGGCCTTTGCTCAACTGGGATTACCACCTGAGCAAGCACGGTTGATGATTGTCGGCAGTCCTGTGGTTCACTCCTCACCCGAAGCGGCAGCAGCGTATGTCCAGGAACTTAAAGACTTGTGCAGCCAACTGAATATCAGCGACAGTGTGCATTGGTTAGGCCGCCGCACCGATCTCCCGGAAATATTCCGGGCTGCCGATGTTTCGGTATTGCCCAGTTTATTGCCAGATACCTTCGGGTTGGTCTTAGCTGAGTCGATGGCCTGTGGAACTCCAGCCCTCGGCCTCAAATATGGTGGCATTCCCGATGTTCTCTCAGATGAATTTGAAAAGTTTCAGATTCCTGTCGGAGATGTGGCGGGACTGAGCGATCGCCTGCGGTCTCTGAGGAATTGGCAAGAAACAGATCCGACTTTAGGCCAGCGGTGTCGCGCCTATGTCGAGAAGCGTTTTCCGGTGGAGCGGATGGTGGCTGAAGTAGAAACCGTGTTGCAGGAAGCAGTCGAGGCAGGTCCGGTGCGGTTAGGTCCCTCGCCCGAAAGCCTGCAAGCTTGGGAGCACGAAGTCGTGACCAATCCGACAGCACTGGCAGGATTAGTGACTCGGTAGCAGTCCCCCAATCGTATGCAAGCGATCGCCAACTAGCGCCAGTCGCAAGGTCTAAATCTCAGAGGTATCCGATGAATTTAGTGGAAACTCACAGCAATCCAGATGTTTCGATCATTATTCCGCTCTATAACAAGGGCCGATATATTGCTAGAGCTTTAAATTCCATCTTGGCTCAGACACATCAAAATTTTGAAATCATCGTGGTGGACGATGGCTCCACGGACAACGGGCCAGAAATTGTCCAGAGCTACACAGATCCTCGTCTGCAATTTATCCGTCAGGCAAATGCAGGACCAGGCGAGGCTCGCAATCGAGGAATTCGGGAAAGTCGAGCCTCCCTGATCGCTTTTTTGGATGCGGATGATGAGTGGCTGCCAACCTATTTGACTGAGTCTGTGCAGAAGCTCCAAGCACATCCAGATTGTGCAATGAGTGCCTTTGGCCGCTTCTTGGGTAGCGATCGCACTAGTTGGGAGCCTGAGTGCCGACGGTTTGGAGTGACAGAAGGGGAGTGGCGGATGCCAATTAACCTGGATGGTCAGTCAACCAAGCAAGTCATAGACTTCTTTCATCCGGGTGCGATTGTCTGTCGGCGACAAGTGTTAGAACGTTTTGGTGGCTTTTATACCAAGAATGGCTGCAACTATGGCGAGGATGTATATCTGTGGGTGCAAATTGCCCTGAACTACAAAATCTATCGCAATCCCACGCCTCTCTTTTGGTGGCATACCGAAGCCTCTGAGATCTCGGCTTATAGTGCGAGAAAGATAGTGCCGCCTTGGCCGATGCTGAGCGATCCTCAGCCTTTACGGATGGATTGTCCGCCTGAATATCACTTGACGTTGGAGCGTTATTTGACTTATTTAGCGGTCATTGCTGCCGAACGTTGCATTCGGGCAGGCGATCGCGTCACCGCAGAACAGCTTTTGCAAGATTATCCAGTGGCACAAAATTTTTTGGGAGACTACCTCAAACTCCAGGTGCATCTCTGGTTAATGGACTCGCCTGGCTTACGGGATCGGCTGCGGCAGGTCAAGAGCTTGGTGCGATCGTAAACTCAAAGACTTTGCGGTGTGAGATGAGTCGCTAGGGATGAAATTGAGTCATGAAAATTGCTTTTGTCGTCGGGGAATTTCCCTCTCTATCTCAAACTTTTATCCTGAGCCAAATTACAGGATTAATTGACCGAGGACATCAAGTCGATATTTATGCCAACGTTGGGCAAAAGCAGCCTAAAACTCATCCAGATGTCGAGAAGTACGATTTGCTGCGCCATACTCACTATTGGCCCCCTATCCCTGAGAATCAAATCTGGCGATGGGTCAAGGGGACTGGGTTACTGTTGACGCATAGCTTCAAAGATCCAGTGCTGTTGGGGCGATCGCTCAATGTGTTGAAGTACGGCAAAGAAGCGGCCTCTTTCCGATTGCTCTACCCCACCCTTCCCCTACTCAAAGAGCGGCCTGCCTATGACATTATTCATTGCCACTTTGGTTGGAGTGGGTTGCAAAGTGCCTTTCTCAAGGATATTGGTGCCCTCAGAGGGAAACTAATTACTACCTTTCATGGCTTCGATATTACGACCAGTTTGAAGCTGTTTGGCGATCGCCTCTACGACCCTCTATTTCGCATGGGCAACCTGTTTCTGCCCATCAGTCAGCGGTGGCAGCAACGCTTGATTGAATTAGGTTGTGATGAGCAAAAAATTATGGTTCACCGGATGGGCATTGACTGCCAAAAGTTTACCTTTGCACCGCGCCAACCCGATGCCGATGGTCGCATCCGCTTAGTCACGATCGCCCGCTTAGTGGAGAAAAAAGGAATTGAGTACGGCATTCGAGCTGTGGCTCAACTAGCTGAAACGTACCCAAACCTGGAGTATCACGTAGTTGGGGATGGGCCACTGCGAGACGCTTTATCTGATCTGATTCAAAACCTGGGTGTGCAGAATCGAGTGAAGCTGCTCGGTTGGAAACAAGACCAAGAAGTGTTTGAGATTTTGAACCAAGCTCACATTTTGCTAGCGCCGAGTGTCACCAGCCAAGACGGTGATCAAGAAGGAATCCCCGTGGCTTTGATGGAAGCAATGGCAATGGGATTACCTGTGATTAGCACGTTCCACAGTGGCATTCCAGAGCTAATCGAACATGGCAGTTCTGGTTTTTTAGTGCCTGAGCGGGATGCTGATACTTTAGCTAGCAAGCTCAGCTACTTAATTGAGCAGCCAGAAATTTGGCCTCAAATGGGGCACGCAGGTCGTTCTTATATAGAAACTCACTACAACATCAACCAGTTGAATGACCGATTGGTGGAAATTTACCAGCAACTGTTGCTTCAACCCTGTTAGTAAATTCAGAGGATGACCTATGCCCCAAGTTTCTGTCGTGATTCCCACCTACAACGCGATCGCCTACCTGCCCGATACCGTGGCGAGTGTCCTAGAGCAAACTTATCCAGACTTCGAACTGTTAATCGTAGATGATGGCAGTTCCGATCGCACCGTGGAATGGGTATCTGCATTAACCGATCCTCGCATCAGGCTGATTACCCAGGAAAATCAAGGGTCAGCGGGAGCCCGGAACCGAGGCATTGCGGAAGCTCAAGGAGAATATATTGCTTTTCTAGATGCCGATGACTTGTGGGCACCGACCAAGCTAGAAAAACAGGTGCGGTGTTTGGAGGCAGATCCAGCCGTTGGGTTGGTCAATACTTGGGTGGTGAATATGGATGCGGCGGGCAACTTAACCGACCAAGTGTTAATGTCGGATGCTGAGGGAGAGATTTGGCAAGCGATCGCCGAAGAAAATCAGATCTTTTGTGGTAGTTCTCCGATGGTGCGGCGTAGCTGCTTTGAAACGGTGGGAGTTTTCGACCAAACACTGCGATCGGCGGAAGACTGGGATATGTGGATTCGCATTGCCGCTCGCTATCACTTTGCCGTGGTCAAGGAGCCGTTGGTGTTTTATCGCCAGCATGCCAACAGCAAATCCAATAACTTGCAGCGGCATCTCAACCATCGTTTGAAGGTAATCGACAAAACCTTTGCCTCTGCCTCCTCAGAAGTCCAGTATTTGAAAAATCGAGCCTATGGGCGGGCTCATCTGTCGGTCGCTTGGAAGCCTCTGCTGGCGAAGGATTACGACACTGCGTTAAGTTTGCGGCGACAGGCTTTGACCTACTATCCTCAACTTCGTTCCACCAAAAGCTATCTGCGCCTGGGTCTGATTATTACCGCCATGCGTTGGTTAGGTCCGCAAGGCTACCAAAAGCTGAGAAACCTGTTGCACACTCTCCGCAAGCAGAAGCCCTGGCTGAAACAAGAAGTGCCTGGTTAATTTCCTGGTTAATTTCCTGGTTAATTTAGTGAGCCTAGGCTTTGACAGCAATGAATGATTGAACTTTGTGAGGATTGGGGAAACAGATTATGACCGCAGAGACCAAGCATCAGGGGCCTCTCGTCAGTGTGATTATTCCGACCTACAATCGCCCCGATTACTTAAAGCAGGCGATCGCGAGTGTCGTTCAGCAAACCTACACTAATCTTGAAATCATCGTTTCAGATGACTGTAGCCCGGAGCATCCCCAACCGATTATTGATGCTTTTCAAGATGCGCGGATTCGCTTGCGCCGCAATCCGACTAACTTAGGCATTGGCTTGAACGCAACCTACGCCTTCAAAGAGGCTCAAGGTAAATATGTAGCGAGCCTGAATGATGATGATCTTTGGTGTCCAGATTTCCTAGAGAAATTAGTACCACCGTTGGAAGCTAGCCCAGATTTGGCTCTAGCGTTCTGTGACTACTTCATCATCAACTCAGAGGGGACGATCGACGCTCTAGCCACAGAGAAACAATCTTGCCGGGAAAAGCGGCATCAATTGCCAGCAGGTATTTATCGGCCCTTTTGGGAACTGGGTTTAATCGATCGCTCGGTATTTGCAGCTTCTGCGGCCTTAATTCGATATGAGGCTGTGGCTTGGGAGCGCTTACAGGAAGCAGGCGTATTTTGGGACTACTACATTAGCTATCTGGCTTGTCGTTCTGGTCAGGGAGCTTACTACTGCCCAGAGCGCTTAGCTTGCTACCGCATCCACGCTCAGTCAGAAAACATGACCAGCGGGAATCGCAACGCCCAAGCCAAAATTCGTAAAGGTAAGGCAGGAATTGCTTGCTATGAAAGCTTTATGGCTGATGCTCCGACTCCAAAGCTACGGAAATACTTTGAGCGGGAATGGGCCTACGCTAATACGACTTTGGGGATTGGATTGTTGCGGGCAAATCAGGCGATCGCAGCTCGACCCTATCTCTTGCGATCGCTCCAATACCAAAAATTGAATCTTCGGACGATGGTGGCTTTGGCTTTAAGTTTTATCCCTCAGTCGTTAGCGAGCCCTTTTTTGCAAATGCGAAATGTCTTTGCCGAGCATTCCAATCATTTGTAGGTCAACTCTCTGTTCTGTTCCTGAAGATGGTTGCCTTAAAATCCTGAAAACCTGAAAATCTATTGAATTTTGAATTATTAAATAATAGACCTTTAGAGGAAAAGAGAAATGATTCAAGCCACCTTAATTCGCTCAATCTCAACAGTTATCATTGCCCAAAATGAGGAAGAATGTATTGCTAATGCCATTCAATCTTGCTTACCTTTTGCGGATGAGATTGTTGTGGTTGATGGTGGCAGTCAAGATGCTACAGTGCAAATTTCTGAGAGCCTGGGCTGTAAGGTTTATACCAATCCTTGGCCAGGATACTCGAAGCAACGCAATTTTGGAGCAGACCAAGCAAAGCATGATTGGATCTTTTTTCTAGATGCTGATGAGGTGGTAGATACAGAGTTAGCGATCGCAATTTCAGCTTGGAAAACGGGTTTGGAGCCAACTACTAAAGCTCTCTCTGTGAAACGAGTTGGAGACTTTTTTGGCAAATGGCTGGATAGCCGAGCCGAAGCCCATGTGCGCTTGTATGACAAAACTCAATGTCGAATTAAAGATGTGCTCGTTCATGAAGGGCCTGATGTCAAAGACGACCCTGTGACGTTGTTGCCAGGAACTTTATGGCATCAAGGATTTCGAGATATGAGTGATTTAGTAATTCGATTTAATAAATATACTGATTTGGATGCTAACCAAGCTCATTTGTTAGGCAAGAAATTTAGTTTAATTAGATTGCTATTAAAGCCACCTGCAAAGTTTTTGCAACAATATCTTTGGTATGGCATGTATCGCCAAGGTTTAGCAGGTTTTACATTAGCTAGTTTGTGGAGTTATTACATTTTTCTCAAGGAAATCAAGCTCTATGAAATTGATTGGCGAGCTAAAGGGGATACTCAACCAGAACCGAAAGAATTTGGTTTATCTGTGACACCCACTCATCAAGTTCAAGCTTAAGTTTCTCGCACTTTTTTAGTCATTAACTACTTCACAAGCTCATGCAAATTCGCTCCTCCAGAGCAGCCACAAAAAGCTTTGACTTTGGTTTGAAACCAGCCCCTGCTTGGATGGCAATCCTGGGTTTTACCTTGTTTTCAGCCTTATGTCTGGTGGTGAAAGCAGGGCTACTCAGAATTGCGTTTCCGGGGGGCGCTTTTCTGGTGGGATTGTTTCTCTATGGGCGTTATCCCTTGCTCTACCTAGGCTTTACTTGGTGGATCGCGTTTTTGTCGCCTTGGGTGCGACGCATGGTGGATTACAACAGTGGTTGGGTGGACCCAAGTACTATCTTGTTGGCTCCTTTTTTGGTCATGTTAGTGACCCTAGCAACTTTGGTGCGATCGCTGCCTAGAGCCACACGCCAGGGAGGTTTGCCCTTTATCTTGGCCTTTGTGGGAGTTATCTACGGCTTTTTGGTGGGGCTGATCAAATACTCACCAACGGCTGTAGTAGTCCCCATGCTGAACTGGTTCACCCCGATCCTGTTTGGGTTTCATCTATTTGTCAATTGGCGGAGTTATCCGAGTTACCGCCAAAGCTTAGAGCGCATATTTCTTTGGGGCGTTTTAGTTTCAGGGGCTTACGGCGTGTATCAATATTTGGTGGCACCACAATGGGACCGATTTTGGCTAGTCAATTCCAAAGCCATTGCCTTTGGTACCCCAGAACCCTTGGGCATTCGGGTCTTTAGCATTATGAACTCTCCTGGCCCCTTCGCCACAGTCATGCTGGCAGGCTTAATGTTGCTGCTAAGCGGCAAAGGCAAGCTGCGATTTTTTGCCTCTGGGGTGGGCTATTTGTCGTTTCTGTTGTCTCTGGTCCGCTCGGCTTGGCTTGGTTGGGGAGTCGCGATGTTGACCTTTTTGCCATCCCTGAAACCAAAGCTACAGATGCGTCTGGTGGTGACGATTGTGGTGATGGCGCTTTGCATTATTCCGCTCGCCAACCTTGATCCGTTTGCCGACACGATTGGAGCCCGTTTGCAGTCTCTCACGAATACCAAAGGAGATGTCAGCTATAGCCAGCGCAGCGAGGGCTATGCCGCGACCTTGAGTTTAGCCCTCTCCCAATTTCTCGGCCAAGGTTTGGGATTTGTGCTGGAAGGCACCAGTTTGGGTAGTAATGACAGCGGCATTTTGAGTATGTTTTTCTCGCTTGGTTGGTTCGGCACCATTCCTTATTTAGGTGGCATTATTTTGCTGCTGTTTAGCTTATTTCAGTCTGTCGATATTCGGGCCGATACCTTTGCTAGTGCGGCTCGTGCGATCAGTTTGGGCGTATTTGCCCAAATTGGCTTAGGCAGCGTCACATTGGCCCTTTCAGGAGTTGTGTTCTGGGGTTTTGCGGGTATGGCTCTGGCTGCTAGCCAATACCATCGCTACCAACGGTTAACAGCTTTGCAGTCAGGATGAAAAGTTTAGAAAAAGCGATCGCGACTCTCTCGTTCTTGATCGCGCTGGATTTCACTTAGTTTCAGGAGAAATGCATGAAAGATGCTTCAAATTATCCTGCGGCTGCAATCAGTCCAGCACAGTTAGGCACTTCAACTAAGGGAGTAATCGCAGATTCATCTACCAAGAAGAAGCTAGAACTAATTCAGGCTTGTCGAGGTATTGCAGCGCTGTTGGTGGTGTTGTTTCACGTCACTGAATTTAGTCAGGAAAAGTTAAATCAAAACTTCCTGTCAGGGCTATTTGCTTTTGGGGGTTCAGGCGTTGATTTCTTTTTTGTGTTGAGTGGATTTATTATCTTCTTCGCTCACCAAGCTGATATTGGGCAGAAACAGAAACTTAACGCTTTCATGGTTAAACGGGTTATTCGTGTGTACCCCCTCTATTGGATCATCACCCTGACTTTATTGCCAATTTACTTTTTAATTCCCTCATTTGGCAAAGGCTACGAGCGAGATTTAGGTGTGATTTTAAAGTCACTTTTGTTAGTGCCTCAAGAAAACTTTCCGGTTTTAATCGTTGGCTGGACCCTAAGCCACGAAATTTTCTTCTACTTTATCTTTGGTTTGGCAATTTGGCTCACACCTAAAGTTTCTCGATTTGTGCTTTGTAGTTGGCTAGGCGGGACTTTGGCCTTTTTCTGGTTGAGTGTCAGCGATCGCGCCTCCGCTGTACAGCCACCCCTGCTCTTGAACTTTATTTTTAATCCGCACAATCTAGAGTTTGCTTTTGGTTGTTTGGCGGCTTATTGGGTAGTAGGGAAAAGAATAAAACCAGGAGTAATCTACTTGATTGCAGGAGTAGTATTATTTATCACTTCGGGGTTGGGTGATAACTACACAAACGTAGAAATTCCTGATGTGATTGCTTATGGGTTACCCTCGATGTTAGTTGTATTAGGGGCAGCCTCGATTGATTTGAATCAAGGCTGGAAAACTCCCACTTGGCTGGACGGATTAGGAGATGCTTCCTACTCGATTTATTTAGTGCATTATCCCTGTTTGGCTGCCTGTTTCAAGGTGGCGATCGCGCTAAATCTTGTCAGTTTATTTGGGAATTTCCTCACCATGAGCCTGTTGACTGTGATCGCAGTCATTGTTGGTTGGTTGACCTACTTGTATCTTGAAAAACCGTTAATTACTTGGCTACGACGTAAGTTAGTTCCGAAGCAATCTGCTTGGGTTAATGCTCAATAACTTCAGTTGAATTCAGTGTTGATAAAAAACCAGCTTATTTAGTTCTGAATTGATTCTGGCGTTTCTAAGGATTTCTTATGAAGATTCTCTTCTTAGATCAAAGCGGCAAGCCAGGAGGGGCAGAATTATGTCTGCTGGATATTGCGAAACCCTATCGCGATCGCTGTTTAGTCGCTTTATTGGCAGATGGCCCTTTCCGGGATCTCCTAGAGCAACATCAGATTCCGGTACAGGTGCTTAGCTCTGAAGGCATCCAAGTACGAAAAGATAGCGGCTGGCGGCAAGGCTTTGGTAGCTTAGCTCAACTCCTGCCCCTAATTACCCAAGTGGTGCAGTTGAGCCGCAACTACGACTTGATCTATGCCAACACCCAGAAAGCCCTTGTTGTGGGAGCTTTGGCTGCTTGGCTCAGTCGTCGGCCTTTGGTTTATCACTTGCATGATATTCTCTCACCCGACCACTTCAGCTCCATGAATCGGCGGCTTGCTGTCACTTTGGCAAATCGGTTTGCCTCTTTAGTGATTGCCAACTCAGAGGCGAGCCAAACCGCTTTTATTGCGGCGGGTGGTCGTGCTGAGTTAACCCAAGTCATTTATAACGGCTTTGAACCCCAAATCTATCAATCTTCCAACGCTGAGGCTGTGCAATTGCGGCAGCAACTGGGCTTGGAGGGGCAGTTTGTAGTGGGTCATTTTAGTCGGCTTTCCCCTTGGAAAGGGCAGCATGTCTTGCTGGAGGCTTTGGCGCATTGCCCACAGGATGTCATGGCTTTATTTGTCGGTGACGCTTTATTTGGAGAGCAGCAATATGTCGAACAACTGCATCAACAAGTCAACGCGCTCGGTTTACAAAAACGGGTGCGTTTTTTAGGGTTTCGTTCTGATGTCGTGACCCTGATGAAATCTTGTGACCTGATTGCTCACACGTCCACAGCTCCAGAACCGTTTGGGCGGGTAATTGTAGAAGCCATGCTCTGCGGCAAACCGGTGGTTGCTGCTAAATCGGGCGGTGCGATCGAATTAATTACGCCTGAGGTTGATGGTTGGCTAGCGACTCCTGGAAATCCTCAACAACTGGCAGCTGTGATTAATCTCTGTCGGAATCAACCAGAACGCTCCCGCGCGATCGCCCATCACGCTCAAATCCAAGCTAGTCAACGCTTTGACCTGGACATCATCAACCAAAAAATTGCTCAACTCCTAGGGCAAACCCTTGCACGAGTCCCGCAGGTTTAATTACACCTAGACTCTTCCTCGTTATTCGCAAGTTGCCAGCTTATGAAGTTTTCCCTTGCTTGTTCCATGAAACGCTACCGTTATCCCTTACTAGCCTTACTCAGTGCTCTACTAATTGCCTGTACCGCTTCCTGGTCTCCCTCGCAGGCCCAATTACAACCAGAGCAGGCTCGCAGTGCTGACTCATTCGTGAACTCGATTGGCGTGGCAACTCATCTACGCTATGTTGACACTGCCTATGGCAGCTACGACACGATTATCAGACCCAAATTGCAAGAGTTGGGAGTGCGCCATATTCGTGACGGAGGTAAGAACTCAGAGTTTTATCGCCGACTCAACGATTTAGCTACCCTGGGAATCAAATCAACCTTAGTGATGGATTCTAGAGATGGCATTACGCCTGCCAATGTTGTTGCAGAGGCAATTCAACCTGTCTTGTCCTCGATTGAAGCAGTCGAAGGGCCAAATGAGTGGGATGTGAATCCTCAAGCAACTTATAAAAACCAAGCTTTTCCGGAAGGGCTGCGGGCTTACCAAGATGAACTGTATGCCGCAGTCAAGGCAGATCCAACGACAGCCGCATTACCTGTGCTCATGCCTTCCTTGGCCATTCCCTACTATGCTCCTCGCTTAGGCTCCCTGGCTTCGGCGGATCTGGGCAATATGCATAGCTATGCGGGGGGCAACTTGCCCAGCCAGGACCTAGACACAAAGTGGGTGCCTTTGACTCAGGCAGTCACGGGGGTAGCTAAGCCAATTGTGGCGACGGAATGCGGTTGGCATAATGCCACCAGCGATCTCAAAGCGTCTCAGCCAGGGATTTCGGAACTTGCAGCAGCTAAATACGTCCCTAGACTCTATCTGGAGTATTTTAATCGGGGCATCCAGCGATCGTTCCTTTACGAACTCATCAACGAGCGCCAGGGCACTACCCAAGAACAGAACTTTGGTCTGCTCCGGAACAATGGCTCTGCTAAACCTGCCTTTGACTCCCTAAAGAACTTGATTGCTCTGCTAAAAGATCCGGGTTCTGAGTTTGCTCCGCAGGCTCTGAGCTACAGCCTGAGCGGCAGCAGTGGTCCCCTAAGTCCCGCTGTGCATCATACGCTGCTGCAAAAACGGGATGGCCGATTTTATTTAGCGCTGTGGCAAGAGGTTTCTAGTTTTGATTTGCAAACGAAACTGGATGTTTACGTTCCTCAGCAGACTGTGACTGTAACTCTGGGAACGCGAGTGCGTCAGGCAACCACCTACAAACCGTTAGCGTCTGTCGCTCCTGTGCAGCGGTACGCCAATCCCAAGCAATTAAACTTGACTATCTCTGATCATCCGCTCGTGATTGAGCTAGTTCCAGCGTAAGTGAACCGATAACCCAAGCAACTGGAGGATTCTATGCCTGTAACCTTGCGATCGCAGCAACCATCTGTGAGCTTATTTATCCCTAACTTAGCGGGGGGCGGAGCAGAGCGAGCGATGTTGCACTTGGCTCAAGGCTTTGCGGCAAGAGGCTTAAAAACTGATCTAGTGCTGGCTCAAGGAGAGGGTGCTTATCTTGATAAGGTGCCTGCCAATGTCCGTTTGATTAATCTCAAAGCCAAGTCCCCTGTCATCGTTTCTAAAACTTGGGCGCTCAGACGCTACTTGCAGCAAGAAAAACCCGATTTCTTGCTCTCAGCTTTAGATATCGCTAGTTCTGCAACCTTGGCCCAGCGCTTAGCAGGGGTGCCAACTCGGATTGTGATGTGTGTGCAAACCAATCTCTCGCAGCAGTTTCAAGATAGGCATGGAGGGACTGGCAACGTTCGGCCTTTTTTGGTGCGGCAGTTTTATCCTTGGGCCGATGCGATCGTGGCTGCTTCTCAAGGAACAGCGAGAGATGTGGCGCAGATGGCAGGCTTGTCTGAGGATAAGGTGCAAGTCATCTACAATCCAGTCGTGATGCCAAATTTAGTCGAGAAAATTAAAGCACCGATTCATCATCCCTGGTTTGCGGCTGGAGAACCTCCGGTAGTTTTGGGGGTGGGGCGGTTAGTCAAGCAGAAAGATTTTCTCACCTTAGTCCGCGCTTTTGATTTGGTGCGACAACGCCATCCCGCCCGATTGATGATTTTGGGAGAAGCCGATCCACGCGAGCCTCTGGTGAAGCCAGAGTTGGAAGCTTTGATTCAAGAGTTAGGCTTGCAAGATAATGTAGCGTTGCCTGGCTTTGTCGAAAACCCTTATGCCTACATGGCACAGTCAGCCGTGTTTGTGCTCTCCTCGATTTATGAAGGATTTGGCAATGTGGTCGCAGAAGCCTTGGCCGCAGGTACTTCTGTCGTTTCGACAGATTGCGAAAGTGGCCCCGCAGAGATCTTGAGCAATGGCAAATATGGTCGCTTGGCTCCTGTCGGTGATTTCAAAGCTTTGGCAGATGGAATTATTGCCGCGCTAGAGCAACCAACCGATGCTGAAGTGTTACAGCAGCGGGCCAATGCTTTTGCTATGGACAATATCGTGGGGCAATATCTGGATGTGCTGGAGAACCTCAGCCGCCAAGATGCTCTTCAAGCTAGCTAATCTACAAGACAGCTAAGTCGTTGAGCAGAGAACGTGATGCGAATTCTCCATATCCTGAATGATGTCCGAGAACTCGGAAACGGCATTATCAATGTGGCGATCGATCTGGCCTGTTTGCAAGCCAAAGCGGGGCTTGAGGTAGCCGTAGCCTCTGATGGTGGCGAGTACGAAACCCTTTTAGCAGACTACGGTGTCACACATTTCCCCTTAAATCAGCAGCGGCAATTGGGGAATTTCCTCCGAGTTACCAAGGAATACCGAGCGATCGCCCAAACGTTCCAACCGGATATCGTGCATGCCCACATGATGACCGGAGTGGTTTTGGCGCGCTGCTTACGCAGATTTGGCAACTATAAGCTAGTTTCTACCGTTCATAACGAGTTTCAGCGCAGCGCTACTTTAATGGGCGTGGCTGATCGCGTGATTGCAGTGAGCCAAGCGGTGGCTGATTCAATGGTGCGCCGAGGCATTCCTCAAAGAAAGCTGCGAGTGATTCGCAATGGCACTTTGGGGAGTCCTCGCCAGCGTTCTTCTCTCCCTGCGATCTCTCTCCAGCATCCCGCGATCGCTACCGTGGCAGGAATGTATCAGCGCAAAGGCATTACAGAATTGATTACGGCTTTTGCTCAAATTGCCGCAGATTTCTCAGAGGCACATCTGTATTTAATTGGCGAGGGGCCTGACCGCCAGATGTTTGAAGCCCAAGCTCAGGCTACGCCAGTATCAGAGCGCATCCATTTTCTAGGGTTTCAACCCCAACCCCAAAGATATTTGCAAACCACGGATATTTTTGTGTTGGCTTCTCATCAAGAACCATTTGGCTTGGTGCTGTCGGAGGCGCGGGAGGCAGGCTGCGCCATCATCGCCAGCAATGTAGATGGTATCCCAGAAGCATTAGATCAGGGGGCCGCAGGTTTATTAGTTCACCCTAAAGATAGTGCAGCGATCGCGGCAGCTTTATTAGAATTGCTTCAGTGTTCTCAGCAGTTGCAAGCCTGGAAGGAACAGGCCCAACGCAACTTAGCTTGGCTGAGTGTGTCGCGTGTGCATCAAGAAACTTTAGCAGTCTACCAAGAGCTGATAGCAGAACGCGATCGCTCTAAAGCATTTACCAGTTTTGAATTGTAATATTTGCTGTTTCCTCCCTTGAATTCAGGCACTGGCTTGAAGGTGGGTCTCTATCTAGTCAAGTAGAACAACTCGTCAAACCAGACATCCTATGTAGACCTGTCCCCCGTCTTCTCTCCTTCAGGAGAGGGGTGCTGTAGGCGGGGTGAGGTTGGCCTGGACAAATCTCACTCATCCAGTACTTCAGCCATAACCCATGAGTTTTCAGTCTCCGCTTGTTTCAGTGATTATCCCTGCATATAACACTGAACTCTATATTGGCCCAGCTTTGGAATCAGTTCTGTCACAAACGTATCAAAACATTGAAGTTTTGGTAGTAGACGATGGTTCGCAGGATCGAACTGCCGAAATTGTTGAATCTTTTGTGCAAAGAGATCCGCGCGTGCAGCTACTGAGGCAGAAGAATGCTGGAGTGGCAGCGGCTCGGAACCTAGCGATCGCCCATGCTCAGGGAGAATACATTGCTCCGATTGATGCCGATGATATTTGGTATCCCCAAAAGCTAGAAAAACAAGTGCAATGTATGTTGCGATCGGGGCCAGAAGTTGGTCTAGTTTATACCTGGTCGGTTCATATCGATGAAGCGGGAGCCATTATTGGCAAATATAATCTAGAACGAGCTTATAAACCAGAGGGTTCTATTTATCCAATTTTGGTTTATTCCAACTTTTTGGATAATGCTAGTAACCCAATGATCCGTCGCACTTGCCTAAATCGGGTGGGAGGATTTAATCCAGAATTGCGGGCGCAAAATGCTCAAGGCTGCGAAGATTGGGAGTTGTATTTACGCATCGCTGATGCTTATGAATTTCGCGTTGTGCCTGAGTTTTTAGTTGGGTATCGCCAGTTACTCGGCAGTATGGCCAGCAATTGCCGAGCGATGGCTAAATCCTATCAGTTGGTCATAGCAGAAGTGCAAACTCGCCACGCTGAAATCCCACCTACTATCTATCGTTGGTCTAGGGGATGCTTCTATCACTATTTGATGGGTAAAAGCTATAAATCTGGAGCGCACTGGCACACATTAGAGTGGCTGGCTCTGACACTTAAGGATGATCTGAGCTTGCTACTGCGTCCTGGTTTGTATCCCATGATCCTGACCTGCTTACTCAAAATTGCCGCTAAACCAGTTACTTCCTTGATTTGGCCTGATCACCGCTCTTGGCTGGAATTTAGACAGCGCTTTAGATTGCCACCGCGTCCGCTAACGATTGAAGAGATTAACAATCAGGAGACAAAGCCCCTGCCAATTCTGAAACCCTATGATTGGGTACTTTTATGGCGTTGGACAAAAGCAATGAAAATTTGTCAACAGCTTGCCTCTATCAAATCAAAAAAATCACAAGAATTGCTGCTTTCGCATTAAACTTTTAGCAAAATAGGAATTTATGAAAGAGGCGAAAGCAATCAGAAAATTGTTTCCTTTATTGAAGCTGTATCCTTGGGCAATCCCAGTTATTGTAGTCTTGGGAATTTTAGCTTCTCTCTCTGAAGGATTAGGAATTAGTTTATTTATTCCTTTATTGCAAAGTTTTTATTCTGGCACGGCTCAAACTGCTCAGAGTAATGTCTTGATTGCTTTTTTTGATCGAATTTTTGCTCAAATTCCGATTCAAAACCGTTTACCCATTACTGCTGGATTTATCTTTGGCAGCGTTTTGCTAAAAAATGCTTTGTTGTATGGCAACACTCTCCTGTTTTCCTGGTTAAATTGGCGGATTAGCTATCAGTTGCGTTCGGGTATTTTTAGACAGCTATTAAGTGTTAGCTATAGCTTTTTAGAGCGTTATCCGTCGGGCAAGCTTCTCAGTACTTTAGATAACGAAACCTGGCGCACTAGCCAAGCGCTATCTGTACTGGTGGGTCTCATTATTAGTAGCTGCACAGTCGTTGTGTTTACAATTTTGCTGCTGCTCATTTCCTGGAAGCTAACACTTTTGGTAGCAGCGGTCATGCTACTAATTTCCAGCATGATTCAATTTATGACTCGCAAAGTTAAGCAGTTGGGCAAGCAGGCTGAGAAGGCAAACGCCGTCTTTGTGCAACGGGTGTGGGAAGGATTGCTAGGGATGCGAGTGATTCGGGAGTTTGGCCGCGAATCCTATGAACAAGCCCGCTTTGATCAAGCTTCTCGGCAAGTTTGTCACTCCTTTATGGAACTCGATCGCATTTCTGGGGCAGTTTATCCGCTCTCCGAAGTGCTGTCTACCGGTTTGCTGGCTGGCATTTTAGTCATTGCCTTGCAGCAACAAGTAAATCTGCCCACCTTACTCACCTTTGTGTTTATGCTCTATCGACTGCAACCGCAGGTGCGGCATGTAGATGGAGCGCGAGTGAATTTGATGTCACTCACCACGGCGATCGATGATGTCATGTCTCTGCTCGATCGCAGTGATAAGCCTTATATTCGCTCTGGCAAAGCTCGGTTTACAGGATTGCGGCAGGCGATCGCGTTTCGAGCCGTAGATTTTTGTTATGGGACAGGTGAGAAAACCGCGCTGCAAAATATCTCAATTTGTATCCCTAAAGGTAAAACAACGGCGATTGTGGGGCCTTCTGGAGCGGGTAAATCTACTTTGATCAGCCTGATTTGTCGGTTTTATGACCCCACTAGTGGCGAAATTGAGATTGATGGTCAGCCTTTGCCTCAGCTCAATCTGGCCGATTGGCGCGATCGCATTGCAGTGGTTAGCCAGAGCGTGCACATCTTTAGCACCACGGTTTACGAGAATATTGCCTACGGTCGGCCCGAAGCAACAGAAGCAGAGGTAATCGCCGCGGCTAAACAAGCCAATGCCCATGAATTTATCACCCAGCTTCCGCAGGGATATCAAACTCAGGTCGGTGATCAGGGAGTGCGCCTCTCAGGGGGCCAACGACAACGTCTGGCGCTCGCTCGTGCGATTATCCGGAACCCCGAAATCTTGATTCTTGACGAAGCCACCAACGCCCTCGACAGTATCTCAGAGCATCTAATCCAAGAAGCCATCAATGCGCTCAGCCAGCGTTGCACCTTGATTGTGATTGCCCATCGTCTCTCGACCATTGAGCAAGCCGACCAGATTATTGTGATTGAGGAGGGACAGGTGACAGAGCAAGGAACCATGGCAGAACTGCTCAAGCGCGATCGCTTATTCGCCCAGTTATATCGCTTGCAATATCGCAATGTTCAGCTCTAGGAATGGTGCTATACCAATTCTCTAAACTCAAATTACAGATTATTGTAGGGGCGAACGGCCGTTCGCCCCTACTCTTACAACGGATTAAATCACTGAGTTTATGTATCTCTATCGCTGTGTGACAACACCCGATTCACACCGCTGAGAATGGCTAACAATGATGCAGTGACGATGTTGGAATGAATGCCCACGCCATGCAGCGAACCAGAGAGGCGATCGCTCGTGACTTCGACATAGGCGATCGCTGCTGCATCACTGCCTTGGTTGAGGGAGTGCTCCTCGTAATGGTCTACGCAGATATCCAAATTCAAGGCTTGAAGGAAGGCATCGATTGGACCGTTGCCTTGTCCTTGTAGTGTGACTGGTTGGCCATCCTTCTCCAATGTCACGCTGATCGTTTGCTGTGAATCCACTTCTTCGAGGTGATGAGCGAGATATTTGAGGGGTGAAACAGCTTGCAAATATTCCTGCTCAAACAACTTCCATAAGTCAGCTGCGGCCATCTCCTGACCATGTGTATCTACGGCTTGCTGCACAATACGGCTGAACTCGATCTGTAAGCGTCGAGGCAACACCAAGTTGTAATCTCGCTCTAACAAGAAAGCAATTCCACCTTTGCCAGACTGGCTATTCACTCGAATCACAGATTCGTAGGTGCGTCCGACATCGGCTGGATCAAGCGGTAAGTAAGGAATTTCCCAGATATCCTCCGATGACTGTGCTGCGAATCCTTTTTTGATCGCGTCTTGGTGCGAGCCAGAGAAGGCGGTGAAAACTAAATCACCGACATAAGGATGGCGAGGATGAATTGGAAGTTGCGTACAGTCTTCTACTAATCTGGCGACTTGATTAATTTGGGAGAAATCTAAACCTGGATCAACGCCTTGAGTATAGAGATTGAGTGCCAGTGTCACCAAGTCTACATTTCCGGTGCGCTCACCATTGCCGAATAGACAGCCTTCCACGCGATCGGCCCCTGCCATCTGAGCCAGTTCTGCTGCTGCGATCGCACACCCGCGATCATTATGAGGATGCACGCTTAAAACCACACTGTCTCGCATGGTTAGATGACGATGCATCCACTCCACCTGATCTGCAAAGATATTGGGAGTAGACACTTCCACCGTGGCAGGGAGATTAATGATGGCTTTGCGCTCGGGAGCAGGTTGCCAAACTTCTAGCACCGCATTACAGATCTCCCTCGCAAAGTCTAACTCTGTCGAGGTAAAGACTTCAGGCGAATATTGGAATTGCCAATCGGTGTCTGGTTGCTCGGCAGCGAGTTCGTTAAAAAGTTGAGCGGCGGTGACTGCGAGGTCAATAGTGCCAGGGCGATCGAGTCCAAACACAACACGACGAAACACGGGAGCGGTGGCGTTGTAGAGATGTACAATCGCGCGTTTGGCACCGCGTAGAGACTCGAAAGTGCGGCGAATCAAGGCTTCGCGGGCAGGAGTCAAAACTTGAATCGTGACATCATCGGGAATCAAGTTTTGCTCAATCAGATGACGCACAAAGTCGAAGTCAGTTTGTGAGGCGGAGGGAAACGCAACTTCGATTTCTTTGAAGCCAATCTGCACTAGCAAATTGAACATCTGTAATTTTTGCTCTCCATTCATCGGCTCGATCAGCGCTTGATTACCATCGCGCAAGTCGGTGCTGAGCCAGATGGGAGGTTGGGAAATGATATTGTCGGGCCAGGTGCGATCGCGTAAGGCGACTGGGGGAAAGGAGCGGTATTTGTTAGCGGGCTGTTTCAACATGATCGACAAATCCTTAATTTTTGCGGTTGATGAGGTGTTGTGGCGGTGGTAATTAAAAGATTGGGGTTGTCAGATTGCAATGTAGGTTGCCACTCAGTCCGAGCCTGACAACCCACCCACAGTCGCAGTAATGCCTCAAATGTTTGTTGCAGTTGCATTGGGAATCTCCGATAAGTGTCCAAATACTAAATAGACCTAACCCCCCAGCCCCCTTCCCTACTAGGGAAGGGGGAGCTAGAAGCCCCTCTCCGCGTCGGGGAGGGGTCTAAAAGAAGCCCTTCAATTGGAAAAAACTTGAAAAAACTAGATTCAGCTCACAGAATTATTTGCGCGCAAGGCGCAGCAGCAGTCCCAGCCCTAGGAGTAGGGTTGAGGACTGGCGTAGCGATCGCTGCTGTATGCGCATAAGACAAAGTTGGTATGACTGCTTGTATCCTAACGGCAAGCGATCGCTGGGTCAAGAGATGATGGTTGAGCCAGGAGTTAGAGCCCTAGCAACCTAAAGAGTCCGAAGACATTACTTAGAGGTGATAGAACGTTCCCTACGGTATCGGAGATACCTGCTAGAGAGGAGCGACCAATAATGACTGTATCGTTGTTGCGGAGGGGTGGATTGCTATTGTTATTCAAGCCTTGGGCCAGGTTAACTGAAATGACCCGCTTGGATACGGTACCGTCAGGATTGAGGCGAATCAGTGTTACAGCGCTTTGTTTAGCCCGACGCTTATTGAAGCCCCCTGCTGCCAGTACTGCCTGATTTAACGGCGTATTGGGTGGTACTTCTACAGCTCCTGGTTTGACCACTTCACCTACGATATTGACGGTGATCTTATCGGGGGAGAAGCTGGCGGCAGCAAGTTCGGTGGCTTCCTTGGCACTCATGGCGGTGGCAGTTGGAATCACAATCGTGTCGCCATCTTGTAGGGGGAGATCTTGGCGTAGGTCGCCTCCTGCTAAAAGTTGCCAGAAGTCAATTTTGGTCACTTGAGCAGGGCCAGAATTGGTGCGACGACGCAGTTCGATATTGCGGATATCGGCAGTTTGGGTGATGCCGCCAGCGACCTGAATCGCCTTAGTAATGGTAGGAATTTTTTGTTGAGTATTGGTGTTGATGCCAGTCTCATTATCAGTTGCACCGCTAATAATATAAGGGCCTGGACGCTGCACTTGGCCCACAATGGCAACTTTGAGGGGACGAGTTTCAGTCGTGGAGAAACTCGCAGAGGCTAACTGCGATGCCTCGTCTAAATTGATACTTTCAGAAGCAGGAATGAAGATACTGTCGCCATCCCGTAAGGCAACATCTTGATTGATATCCCCTGTTTTTAGGAGCTGCCACAGATCGACATTGAGCACAGCAGCGCCAGTACTGCCAGGTCTAGCTCGGCGAATTTGTACACGACGCACATCTGCCGCTTGGGTAATGCCACCTGCAAGTTCGATCATCCTTGTGACTGAAGTTCCGCCAATGTCGGTAGCTGAGGCTTCTGGCTTGGTACTGTAAGAACCGGGACGATTGACTTCACCCGCGATCGCGACTTTGATGGGGCGAGCTGCTAATAAACTAATCGTGACTAGAGGCTGTCTGAGATAAGGGGCAAATTTAGCGCCAATGTCGTTAGAAGCTTGTTTTAAGGTTTTGCCTTGCACCGAGACAGCACCCACTTGGGGTAGGTTCACAGTGCCACTCGGCAAGACAAGAAACTCGCCGCTGTACTCTGGGACTTCAAAGAAATCAACTCGAATGCGATCGCCCGCTCCCAAAATGTACCCAGCGTCTCCGGTTATTGCTGCACTCGGTTGTAGGTTGGGGACTGTCTGAGCAAATTGCGCCACACCGGGAGCAGGCCAGGCAATCAAGCCCACCAGCGCCAATAATACTAGCTGCTTTGCGGCTTTGACCCGTTGCTGGGGTCGTCCAGATTGTTGAGTTGGTCCCAGCGCTATGGCTTGGAGATACCACCGGATTGGGGATTCTAAGCTTGAGCGATTCATTGACACCTCCACAAATGGCTAGTTAAGAGTTGGGCTTACGACTAAAAGCTGGCACCCTAAGCACTGCCATCAAGACAAACAAAATGGAGAACTTTTGTAGCAATTCAGTTTGTCCAGTCTCCCCTAGGTTTGAAGAATTCGAGGTTCTAAAGTTCCCAAAATGCATAACTTGCGATGTGGGGATCGTAGGTTAGAGAAGCAATTATCTAAGTTAATCCTATAGAGGGGTGGCTATAAGTCTTGTTTCTATTTAGATCAGATATAGGCTTTCATCTACAGATCATGGATGACTTTAAGGTTGATATAGTACTCTTTCTCATTCGCAGCGGCTTCGAGTTTGGCGAAGACTTTTCTATGGATGCAAATGGTGACTTGATCATCGGCAATCCAGATACCTTTTCAGCTTTGACAGAGTTATTGGATTCTTTGAAGGATTAATTGCTAGGGCAAACGAGTGAATGGATGCAGCGGTTCTCTCGTTGGTGGCATGAGCAAGTTTTGGTGTAGCTCAGCAGGTAGCTAAAGCCAGTTAGTGATCCTAGAAATGCAGGTTTAACCAAACTGCACGCAATCAGTAAAGTTGGCACTATTGCGGAGCTAATTTAGGCCAAATAACTGAATAGAAGTAAACCAGAAATACCTAAGCTGAGCTTATGAGTTGAGCCAGGTAGGCTTTGGTGTAGAGCTATGTTGCTTCCAGATTATTCCTGAATTAACAATTCATCGTTTTAAGTTTCTAGGGGTTCAAGGTGACTTGCAAGATGGGATGCGGCACCGCTCGGAGCTTTATCGCCATGTCGCTTCCTTTGAAATTGAGCAACGTCGTCAGGCATACGCTTTAGGAATTGACTTGGCTCAACATGGGGGTAAAACGGTTTTAACCCGTTCTCAAGATAGTTGTGCCGTCTGGGTCAGCCTGCGATCGCGCTGCGGTATGACCAAATAGCTCACATTCGTATCATCCTGACTAGCTATCGAGACCCTGCTGGGCTACGACGGCCAGGAATCCTTCTGGACCTAACGGCGTAGAAGGACATAGTGACGGGAGGCTGAGAGGTAGGATTAGCTTCAGGAGCAGCGGCTGGTGGCTCTGGGTTGGATTCTGAGTTGGATTTGACCCAAGGGAAGAAGCTGAGAACTGTCTGCTTGAAGTTCATGGAGTTGACCTCGCTGATGCACGTTGAACTTGGTGGAAGTTCTATAGCTTGAGTAAATCTCGCTAGCAGCAAGTGAGGTGCGGTGGTTGATCCAGAACTTCAATTGGCTGATTCAGGATGGCGATCGCAGGCCTAAACTCTGGGTTTTGCTGGAGTGGGACTGTGACAGTTGGCAGATTGGTAAGGTTGGCTGATTTTGAGAAGTTGGTTGCCTCCTTTTTGAAACTCGTAAGAAACTAGCTGGATTTCTGTCTGGTGGCCTTGTTGCTGGAAATGATCCAGTACGGGTTGGAGATGGGGAGAGGTTGCACCAGAAATATCTAAAATTGGGAAGATACGAACTTCGGTGGCAACTCGACAAAGTTCTGCGATCGCCTGAATATGAAACTCGGTCGAGAGCTGATCGGAGTAGGTAAATAGCAGGTGGGAGCAGAGGGCTAGGTCAAACTGCTGGTTTGAAAAAGGGAGATGGGGGAGTTCGGCGGTGAGGTAGCGTCCTTCTGGGAAACCCACTGGAAAATCTTGGAGAAATTGGTTCATCGCAGCCATGCGGACTTCTCCTAGCTGTTCGGGAGAAGCGATCGCGTCCCAGATGTAGCTGTCCCGGTTGGCTGTAACGCCGTTGATAATCTGGGGATAGGTTGCCTGGATGCGTTGGGAGATTTCGTTGGCGCTGAATTGATAAATCGGGTCGCAGGATGTGGCGGCGTAACCTTGGCGGGTCATTTCAGCATTGAAGCTAGCGGGGCCACCGCCACAGTCCAGAATTTTGCGGCTGAGATCTGTGGCGGTCAGGTTAAACATAGCGATGTATTCGCTCAGCGATCGCCCCCAAGGCACAATGGTTTCTAATTTAATACCCACTTGCTACACCCCCTTTTCTCTCTTCACTCCTCACTCCTCACCTCCTAGTGAATTAGCTCCCCTTTCAAGACAGTAACCGCTTGCCCAGCAATGGCAACGCGATCGCCTTGACAATGAACTCGCAATACCCCACCACGGGGAGAAGCTTGGTAAGCCAAAAACTCATCTTTTTTGAGGCGTTCTTGCCAATAGGGGCCAAGGCAGCAATGGGCGGAACCTGTGACTGGGTCTTCATCAATACCTGATTGGGGGGCAAAGAAACGGGAGACAAAATCGTACTCTCCAGCATCAGCTCGGCTAGTGACAATGATGCCTCGGACAGGAAATGTTTTGAGTAAAGTCAGATTGGGTTGGAGATCGCGGACTACTGCTTCTGACTCTAGCTCTACTAAATAATCAATTTGGTTGCTGCCGACATAGTTGAGGTTGGTGACACCGAGAGCAGCAGCTAGATCTGGTGGAGGCGCGATCGCGGTGGCGGGTTGAGCGGGAAAGTTGAGAACAATCCAGTCTCCTTGGCGCTGGGCGGTGAGGAGTCCGCTGCGAGTATGAAATTGTGCTTCTTGGTCAGGTTTTAGATATCCCAATTCCCACAACGCATGAGCGCTAGCTAGAGTAGCATGACCGCACAGCTCAACTTCAACGGTAGGGGTGAACCAACGGAGATTAAAGCCATCTTCCTGTTGCAGCAGAAAAGCGGTTTCCGATAAGTTCATTTCTCTAGCAACGTTTTGCATCCATTGATCATCTCGTGACTCAGGTAAGACGCAAATAGCGGCAGGGTTGCCACTAAAGGGTTGATTGGTAAATGCGTCTACCTGCGTAATTATCAGTCCCATAAATGTTCCAGTTTCTTGGCCTGAATGACTCAGCAACATTTAAGAGCCTATCGGAAAACTGGGTTTATCTGTAGTAATGCTCCTCAATCCACATGCGAATTTCCGCTTCTGTGCCAAAGCAAACATAGTCGCCATTGTTGGGGTTGTAGCCATGCCAGTAGAGATTTCCCTGGCGATCGCTTTTCTGCCAAACTCGAATCTCTGTATAACGAGCAATCACTCGCCTCAATGATTGCCACAAGTTAGAGAGATATTGAGATGTTGAAGAAGTAAATCTTAAGGTTTTCATGATGAACCTCACGAAAGGTAATTCAAGTTCTTGTTAATTACTATGGATGGTGTTGTAATTGACTGAAAAGGTACAAAAATGAATCAATTTGACTAGTACAATTTTTCATCCTAAAAATTGTTCAAGTGCAGCAATTAATTGGTAGTTTCAAGTGATTTCTGGTTGGCTGTAGTAGGGAAGAAATCTGAATGTTTGTAGTGGGACTGATTCTTCTAAGCTAAGTAAACTGTTAGAGATTTACCTCGTTCAGAAGATTCATGCGATCGGGGGATGTGTGCAAGAGTAAGGTTGGGTTCTACTGAATCGTAAGCTAGGCTTTGATTTGAATTTAGCTTTGGCTATTCAGGTTTGGGTGAGGATTGTCAGAAAATTTTGAAACTTAGAGATAGTAACTAATACAGTTGTGCAAGTCCAAAAACTGTTCTAGTAGAAACTGAACAAAACTGTACCAGGTTAATTTGAAAAGAATCATATATATTTCAATTTGTGGCAGCTAGTAATGCTTGAGTTTTGCTTAGAGCTGTTAGTGAATTTCGGCTCCAACTGTTTTTAACTGCTGCTTCTGTTATTGGAGCGAGTGATGAGAATTCCCTTAGACCGACAGTCACCAAAACCTGTTTATTTGCAAATCCGCGATCGCCTTCGTCATTTGATTCAATCAGGAGCGATGCAGCCAGGAGAACGCCTGCCATCGATTCGGATGTTGGCTGAAAATGCTCAAGTCAACAAACTGACAGTGATTGAAGCTTATGGCGTGTTAGAGGCGGATGGTTTGGTGTCTGCTCGTCAAGGTGCGGGATATTTTGTCAACTCTTCCTCCATTCCCGCCCCACAGTCGGAGCCTACCTTTGCTCCAGCGCAGGATGTGATCATTCCGCAACAACGTAGCATCTCTTTTTTTGATGTCTACGCGGACTCGATGCTGGCGCAAACCCAAAAGGGGGTGATCAATCTAGGCTGTGGTTTCCCTCGGCCACCAGAGTCAGAGGATTTGCGGCGGATTGCTAGACGCGCGATCGTAGATATAGACACAGCTTTATTCAATTATGATTTGCCTCAAGGGCGCTTGGTGCTGCGGAAACAGATTGCCCAAATGCTGGTGTGGCAACAGGGGTTACAAGTTTCGACAGACAACATCATCATTACCAGCGGTTCCAAGCAAGGGCTGTCCTTGGTGATGCACTACTATGTGCAACCGGGAGATTGGGTGATTGTGGAGAGTCCCACCTATCATGGGGCGATCGCAGTCCTAGAGAATTTGGGTGCGAGAGTGATTGGCATCCCGATGACCGCAACCGGGATGAATTTGGAACTGCTAGAACAATATCTTGGCAGTCATCGCCCGAAGCTGATTTACACGATTAGCACGCTGCACAATCCTACTGGGATTACAACTTCCCAAGCGCATCGGCAACGGTTGTTAGAACTGGCAGAACAGTATGCCTGCCCCATTTTGGAAGATAACGCCTATGAAGGACTGAATTTTGAGCCTGTGCCTGCTCCGATTAAGGCGATCGATCGCCAGGATTTAGTCACTTACATTGGCACCTTTTCTAAAACACTGATGCCTGGATTACGAGTCGGCTACATGGTGGTGACTGGGAAGCATTACCGCCCGTTAGTGGAGCGCAAGTTGCTGAATGATCTGCATGTCTCCACAGTTTCGCAAGCCATCATCAGTGAGTATCTAGCCTCTGGTCACTATCGGCGGCATCTCAACCATCTCCGCACCGAGAATTTGCAAAGCCGCAATGCCATGCTGCAAGCCCTAGAACGCTATTTTCCTCAAGAAGCATCTTGGACTGTGCCCAATGGCGGGCTGTTTCTCTGGGTGCATCTGCCATCTCAATTACCAATGGAAATGATCCGCCAAGAAGCGATCGCCCAAAAAGTCGTGATGTCCTGCGGCTCTCTCTTCTTTCCTGACCAAAAGGGCTACACCGCTATGCGCTTAAATTACTCCTCTACTCCAGCCGAGATCGAACGAGGTATTTCGGTCTTAGGACAACTGTTGAAAAAGTATCTGTAAATCTTAGCTGATTCTCTACTTTAAAGGGCACGAAGAGAGGGAGCGATCGCTAACGAATTCATTTGTTGTTAGATTTATTTAGTTATTTCAAAGCTTCAATTGTGAGTAAGATGTGGCGACTGAGTTGGGTGGTAGCAGGGTTAGGAAGTTTGGCGATCGCCCTGCTGATAGTGGCTCGAAACCCATCTACCCCAGAATCCATGCCGCCAACTATGTCACCTGTCTCATCTCAAAGGCAACCCAATTTGCCATTGCAGTACAAAACCTACAGTTTGGCTCATAGCACTGTCCATACCTTGCTGATTCCAGCGCAAAGCTCATTTGCAGTGGTGCCTGCCCTCTCAGAAAGTGTTGATACATTAGATAATTTCGCCCAGCAGCATGGCGCGATCGCAGTTCTAAACGGTGGCTTCTTTGACCCAACCAATCAGAAATCAACTTCCTATGTCGTAGTGCAAGGCAAACTAGTAGCCGAGCCAAAACAAAACGAGCGTTTAGTCAACAACCCAGATTTATCTCCTTACCTGAACCAAATCTTTAACCGTACCGAGCTTCGTCGCTATCAATGTGGTTCTGCTTTTCGTTACGACATAGCTCCGCACAACGCACCTCTCCCTGCCAATTGCCAGCTAATCGATGCTTTGGGCGGTGGCCCTCGCCTGCTCCTAGAGCTGACCGCACAGCCAGAAGGATTTGTGGATACCGTTAATGGAGAAGTGATTCGAGATCCATTAGGCAGCAACCAACCCAACGCCAGAACCGCGATCGCCCTCACCCAGAGAGGAGATGTGGTTTGGGTCATGGTGGCGCAAAAATCAGAAACACCCGCCGACTCAGGAATGACCTTTACCGAATTGATCGCCTTCCTGAAAACCTTAGGCATTGAGCAAGCCATGAACTTAGATGGAGGCAGTTCCTCCTCCTTTTATTACCAAGGCAAAACTTGGTATGGCAAAGTAGACCCCGAAGGATATCCCGTTCAACGTCCAGTTAAATCTGTGTTCTTAGTGCTGCCAAATTAGCGTTGTCAAGATCGAGCGATCGCCCTATCCCCTATTGAAAACACCTTCACCACTAAACCCTTTTGGAGGGGGTCTGGGGGATGCAACCGTCCCTCAGCGGGGGTTTGGGGGCGAGTGCCCCCAAGCTCTTGGTTTTTCAAAGAATGTCATATCCAAAAACGATCGCAGATTAGACTGCAACCCTCGATGCGATAGAGATAAAATCTGCCCGTTTATATAGACTGACAGATTTAATATCACCCACACATTAAGCCTAGAGAGAGTGATACTGTTCGCCTGGGAGAGCCAAACTAGACCAATAAAACCATTCGGAAAGCTGCCATGCGTTGGGAATTTGGTCGTAGAAGCGAAAACGTTGAAGATCGGCGTGGTTCTAGAGTTTCTGGCCCCCTCGTTGGCGGCGGTATTGGTTCCATTCTTTTAGCGCTGGTCGTGGCATTCTTAGGTGGTGACCCCAGCGTCATTCTGGATCAAGCTGCCCCCTCCGGCGATCGCTCCTACCCCGACTCCCCCCAAACGACCAATTCCCCAACCCAAGACAAAATGGCTGACTTCGTTTCAGTCGTGCTTGCCGACACCGAAGACACTTGGAATCAAATTTTCCAGCAGGCAGGCGAAAATTACGTTGAACCTAAACTCGTGCTGTTTTCGGGAGCCGTGGAATCTGCTTGTGGCTACGCCGAAGCAGCAGTCGGGCCATTTTATTGTCCTAGAGACCAGAAAGTTTACATCGACTTGAGTTTCTACGAAGACCTGCAAAATCGTTTTGACGCACCCGGAGACTTTGCTCAGGCTTATGTCGTCGCCCATGAAGTAGGCCATCACGTCCAGAACTTGCTAGGTATCTCCGATAAAGTGCGATCGCTCCAAAGCCAAGCCAGGAGCAAAGTAGAAGTCAATCAACTCTCTGTGCGCTTAGAGCTACAGGCCGATTGCTTTGCAGGCGTTTGGGCCAACCAAGCCAACCGTTCCCGCCAAGTTTTAGAAACAGGTGACATCGAAGAAGCCCTAACTGCTGCGAGTAGCATCGGTGACGATCGCTTACAAAGCCGCTCAAAAGGTTATGTAGTGCCTGAATCCTTCACACACGGTAGTGCCGCACAACGAGTCGAATGGTTTCGCCGGGGTGTTCAGAGTGGCGACCCCGATCAATGCAATACCTTCGCTGCTAATAGTCTGTAATTCGTTACGGCTCGACTACCTTGTAACTCGAAACTCTGAAGCTGCGTAGGCAGCTTTTGTAAACATGGCCGCACCCTTTGGGGTAGCGGTTTTTTACGTATTGGCTTTAGAAGTACCGCTAACGCAGCTTCTAGCTGAACCTGCGATCGCCTTCCCGTCGAGGCTTGAAGGCGTAGTTAAGCCATGCTTATAACTGCCCCCAGAAAAATGGCTAGCAGAAAACCGGAAAAATGTTGCAATTTGTAAATAATCTGTTACATTAATTTACATAGAGTAACAAAGGGAACCGAAACATGCGCTACACCACCGACGAACACGGCGTTCTCAACAACTACGCAGTAGAACCTGCCATGTACTACTCCGAATATCCCTCCCCAGCACAACAGCAGCGTTACCTGTTCCAAGCCGCGATCGCTGTTCTTTTGGTTGCAACTTCTGTATTTGTCGCTCTTTCGGCTAGCTAACATCGCTGCTGAACTTGTATAAAAATCGCTAGCTAGCATACGACTTCCCAGCCTCAGTCTTTGACTGGGGCTTTTAGTTTTGGACAAACATCAAAGGCTAATTAAACAAAAAAATCTCCAGCCTTACGACTGGAGAACTGTGTGAGATCGCGCTTCGGAGAAACAGGTAGTTAGTCTATGACCAATGCGGTAGTGCCCCTAACTAGACTGCTAACTAGCGAGTTAACAGCAAATCTTGGTCTGTGACGGAAGAGAAAGCAGCTTCTTTAGGCAGCCCAGTCAACATAATTTCGGGATGCTCCAACTCTGGATGTTCTAGCAGCAAAGCATGTAGCCTCGGATTTGCTTCCAAGAAGCCACTACGCCTGTGATTGCTGGTCACAGTTAAACGCCCGGTGACGGTAGAAAGCAGTGTGGCTAGGGTTTGGTACGGCTTCATAGGCGGTTGAAGAATCCCAATTGCCATTATTATTCCGGGCGATCGCGAGCGATGTAGAATCGTAAGCTACAAAAAGCGATCGCCTTTCTTTAACTTGTGGTTCAAAATCACTCAAAAGCGCTCTCTGACTTGCTATACCAGTATTGGCAGTTTTCTGGATTTTTGAGATCAACCATTAAGGAGTGTTGCGATGCCTACCTATCCAGGAATTTCGAGTGAAGCATTTCGGCATCCCCTGGATCGCCAAGCGGAGCAAGCTTTACGCAATGTTCCTGGCTTTGATCTCGTGGCGCGGAAGTTTGTGGAATTCCTCTACGAACGGCCCCAACTGATTTATCTCATGGGCAATGGCATTCAGGTTGGTCCCCGTCAGTACGCCTCGATTTATCACATTTTTCGCGAATGTGTCCGTGACTTAGACATCTATCCAGAACCTTCCCTGTTTGTAGTGCAAAATCCTCTGGCCAATAGTTATGCCTTGGGAGAAGAGCATCCTTATATCGTCCTTCACACAGGACTGCTGGACTTACTCACCGATGCAGAAATTCGGGTAGTGCTAGCCCATGAATTAGGTCACATCAAATGCGGTCATACCACACTGATCCAGATGGCAAACTGGGCGATTCAGATGGTGGCGGCGATCGGAGAAATGACGATGGGTTTGGGCAATATCGTCGGTAGTGGGTTAATCTATGCCTTTTACGAATGGCGACGCAAAGCCGAACTGACCTCCGATCGCGCTGCGCTCCTCGCCACCGATGATCTGACGCTGGTGATGCAAACCATGATGAAAATCGCAGGCGGCAGTAGCAAGCATCTGCAAGAGTGTAGCCTGAATGAATTTATCCGCCAGTCAGAAAGCTACCAAGAGCTAGATCAAGATGGTCTGAATCAGATTTACAAGTTTTTGCTCTACAACGGCAACGGCTCTCAAGGCTCCATGCTCAGCCATCCTTTTCCCGTTGAGCGCATCCGCTACATCCGTGAATGGGCCAGCTCAGAAGAGTACCGTCAAATTCGCCAGGGCCACTATCAACACGCCGAAGCCGCAGGAGCCGTCAATACTTCTGCCAAATCCTCCCAAGCCGAAGCAGAGGAGTTACGGCGGCAATTGGCGGAACTACAAAAAGAGATCAATCGGATTCGACGGGACAAGTAGACCGAGATAAATAGAGCGATCGCAGGTGATTTCAGTCTAGAGCGATCGCCTTTGCTAAGTCGATTCAGCCCATCAGAATCACATTGTCAATGACGTGAATAATGCCGTTATCGGCTTCGATGTCGGGAGCAACCACCGTGGCGTTTTTGACTTCAAATCCATCGGACAGATCAAGGCGAATCGGTGAACCTTCTACCGAAGTAAGAGAGTCTACCTTAGCCAAGTCAGCTTGAGTCCATTTCCCCGACACGACATGATAAGTCAGGATTCGCGCCAGCTGCGGGATATTTTGCAACAGCGTATGAATGGTTCCAGGAGGGAGCTTGGCGAACGCGGCATCATTCGGTGCAAAAACGGTAAACGGTCCTGGGCTTTTAAGCGTTTCAACGAGACCAGCCGCTTGTACTGCTGCCACCAATGTATTAAAGGAGCCTGCACCTACTGCAATATCAACAATGTCTGCCATAGCGTTTGGAGTTGAAGGGATAGGAACTAAAGAACAATAGGGTTGTAGGGGTGAAGCATTCGGCTAAGTATGTGTAAAACTGCTCGGAGGAGCCTCACCCGAATGCTTCACCCGCTTTCTCGGTGAAACATTTGTGAATGAGTCTGCTTAGCGATAGGACTGGGACTGAACATCTCGCAAGCGAGCTTCTGGACGCTTAAAGCGATCGATCTGGGCTTCAAAGAAATCTCGGTTGGCTTGCAAATGCTTCGGATTCTGATCATCTAAGGGATAGAGCAACGCTGTACGCAGGGCTTGAATCACCGCTGAGGTGACACAATACATCGATCGCTGGAAGCTCACCCCTAGCTGGATCAGCATGTCATCTTCGCCTCGGCAATGCTTCTGGTAATAGTCCACCAAGTAAGGCGGCAGAAAGTGCAACATATCCTGCATCAGTAATGTGGGGGGAATCCCTGCCGTCCCTACTGGATTCACATCGGCGTAAAGAATACCGTAGTGGAAATCTTTTTGCTCGGCTGGCACTTGCTCAGCTTGAGCGTTGTAGGACTTGGTGCCCCGGAAGGGAGCGGTGCGGTAAAACACAGCTTCCACATAAGGGAGCGCGGCTTCGTACAGCCAGGTGAAACCACAGGATTTAGGGATGATTTCGTAGCATTCTCCGCCGATATAGACGTGGTGGTAAATGGGGCGGCCTGCGACTGCAAAGATGCCATTCACCAAGAAATTCATCGCTTCTGGAACGCTAGTGATTTCGCCGCAATCGTAGCGATCGCTCATCTCAAAGAACACCGGAGCCATCACTTCCCAGAACAACCCTAGGTTGGCGTAGTAAGACAACTGCCGCACCTGCTCAATAAACATTTCTGGGAACAGCTTGTAGAGGCCCAGCATGGCAGGATTGCCTTTAAAGTAAGCCTTGATGGCGCGATCGGCGGCGGCTTTATATTCGGGAGTGTCGAGGTAGGGGTCAAATTTGCCACCCATGCCCCGATGCCACAACATCGCTCGCATACAAGCTTCGGCAAATTCCATGTTGACGCGATCGTGCAATAAGTGATGGAACAGCTTGGGCATCTGGGTAGTTTCGCCCTTCTGCATGAATGCTAGGAGTTCTGGATGGGCAGTTGCTTCCCCTCGCCAAATCCGCAAATCGGCGTCATCTCCGGCGTAGTGGTTGTGCAGGTCTAAATATTCTTGGGGTAGGAAGTATTTGAAAAAGGGCAAGGGATTGAGGAAGACGCGCTCGGCAATGTAAAGGAGATCGCGCCAGTAGAAATCCATCGGCACTGCATAAGCTTTGTAGATACCGATAATTTGCATCAGGTTTTCTGGCGTATCAGGCAGCATGGCACCACCCGCTTCTAACCGATGAATCACCTCGGCAAATTCATGGTTAGAAGGAGGCAGTTTGGTTGCGGTTGCAGTTGTCATGTTGCAGATCTCCTTTCCGGGATAGGGATTAATTCAAGAAGCTGTAGTTAAGCGATCGCGTCGTATTTTCAGGGCGTGAGCATTGCTCAGGACATCATGAGTCCACTGTTCTCTAATCGGATTGAGCGGCTGGAGGGGTGAGGGCGACTTGCTGTGGGCTGTGCTCGGCCACCATTGCCACGAGGGAACTGGTGGTGTTTTGGCTCCAGCGCACTAGGGCATTTGGTTGCACTCCTAATAGAACAATTAACGCGACTAGGGCGATCGCTGGAATTTTTTCTTCCCAGGTGACTTTAGGCAGGTAGCTGAGTTTGCCTTCCAAACGACCAAACAAAGCTCGGTTAATCAAAATCACAAAATAAACTGAGGTCAGCCCCGTACTGGCTAAGCAGAGCAGCGTTTGCGCCGAAAATCTACTGTAGCTGCCTTGGAAGCTGAGAAACTCACCGACAAATCCGACCATTCCAGGAATTCCAGCACTCGCCATTGTCCCCAAGATTAAGGCTCCACTGATCAGTGGCAGTCCCCGCTTGGGGTTCAACAATCCTTGCAGTTGGGTTAACTCGCGGCTACCCGTTTTGGCCTCAATCACACCCACCAGATAGAACAGGAGCGCCAAGATTAAGCCGTGAGCCACCATCTGGCAGACTGCCCCCAAAAGGCTCAGTTCCGTAGCAGCCGCACTAGCCAGCAAAACATAGCTGAGGTGGGAGACAGAACTGTAGGCGATCATCTTCTTCATGTCGGTTTGAGCGATCGCGACTAAAGCTCCATACAGAGCGGTGACGACAGCAGCGTTAGCCAGCCAAGGTGCAACGACATTCCAGGCATCCGGAAACAAGCTGAGGCCGAAGCGGATCAAGCCATAGGTGCCCAGTTTGGAAACAATGCCACCTAACAAAATCGAAACAGGCGTGGAAGCTTCGACATAGGCATCCGGTAGCCAAGTATGAAACGGTACCAGCGGCATTTTGATGCCAAAGCCCAAGATTAAAATCGAGAGCAATATGAGTTGCAGTCCCATTGGTAAGGTAGAAGCCAGCGCTTCCACTTCCACCGTGAAGGTGCTGGAGCCACTCGCCCAAGCCCAAGCTAAAAATCCAACCAGCAAGACAATTCCAGAGAGCGCTTGGTAGATCAGAAACTTGGTTGCTGCATAGCCTCGGCGATCGCCACCCCAAATCACGATGAGTAAATAGATGGGAATCAGCTCTATCTCATAGAACAAGAAGAATAACAGCAAGTTCTGAGCGAGAAAGGCTCCTGCCACCGCTGCGCTGAGTAGGAAGATCAGCGAATAAAACAGCCGAGGGCGAGACACTTGCTCAGGTGTACTCTGGATCGCGATCCAGATCAGCAATCCATTCATCACTACCAACGGCAGTGACAAGCCATCAACTCCGAGCCGATAATCTAAGCCCAGCGGAGCAATCCAACTAATATGTTCTTGAAATTGCAGACCTGATGCTTGAAAGTCGAACTTGAGCGCTAAGAACACCGTAACGAGGAAAGTCAGACCCGCGATCGCCCAAGCCACAAAACGCGATCGCTGCGGGCTCCAGGTTTGCGGCCAAAATCCGATTAAAGCAGCGCCCAACACAGGCAGCCAAATGATTGTACTGAGCATGACGCGATTTACTCCAGCAAGATGAATCAATTAAACGAGCGTGATCGTTCCAGCATCTAAGTCGTAGTAAGCGCCCACCACTTTCAGTTGGCCTGATGCGATCAGATCGGCTAGTACTGTGGAGGCTTTGAGCTTGCTAACTTGCAGCGACACATTGGCCTTCACTGACTTTGCCAGCGGATCACCTGTAAACTTGTTGGCGCGACTTAGAGCAGGTTTAATCGCATCGATCAAGCTGCCAATTTGTCCTGGCACCTGGGCACCCTTCATTGTGGCTTCTACAGCTCCACATCGTTCGTGACCGATTACCATAATTACTTTGGTTCCGAGCACCGCCGCCCCAAACTCCAAACTGCCAATCTCTTCAGGAGTTGCGACATTACCTGCAACGCGGCAGACAAATAAATCGCCAAATCCCTGGTCAAAAACAATCTCAGAAGGGATGCGTGAATCTGCACAGCTTAGAACAGCAGCAAAGGGATTTTGGCCTTTAGCAACTTCCTGGATCCTGGCCCAATCTTGACGAGGCTTTTCCAGTTTGCGGGTGACAAAGCGCTTGTTGCCATCCATTAATAGTTTCAGCGCTTGATCGGGAGTGAGGTCCTTTTTGTCAACTTTGGGCTTGGCAGCAGCGGGTTGAGCGGCTGGTTTGGTAACTGCTGGCTCCTTTGCTTGCGACTTAGCACCTAAGCCCACGGCGATCGCACCACTGCCTAAAGCACCTGCTCCAAACTTCAACATGTTGCGGCGAGAAAACTGTGATTGCTGCTGAGCCATGACTGTTTATCCTTTTATGCTTACAAATGCTGTCAACGAGGAACTAAAAACGATGGGGTCTAGAAAGACCAACTGACTAGAAATCCGATCGCAATCAAACTAAAAACCACCAACAGAACATATAACTGCGACTGACCAGATGCGGTATATCGCAACGCTTGGCCACTAAACAAAGTCACAAAACCCACGGCATTCACCGCACCATCGACCACATGGCGATCGAACCAAGCCGTTAACCGAGCGCTGTAATTCACCAAGCTCACAATGGTCAGTTGATAGAGCCGCTGAATGTAAAAGTCGTGGGCAAAGAACTCTTGCAGTGGTTGCCAAAACAACTTGACAGGCTTGGGTAACGCGTTGCCGAGATAAATTGCGCCACCCAAACTACCGCCTAACACACTCGACCAAACGATCAACGGAGCTAATTGTTTGTTCAGGTCTGCCCAGTTTGGCAATAGATTAAATTGCTCTAACACCAAAGGCAGCAACAACGTGAAGACAGTCAGCACAGTCATGGGTAAAGCCATCGGCCAACTTACCTCTGGCGATCGCTCAGTCATTGCGGTTGGCTGGCCACCAAACGTTAGGCCAAAGACGCGCATCAAACTGAAGGTCGTCAGCCCATTCACGATTAACAACACACCTACTAACCAAGGTCGGGTTGTCCACAGAGAATCGGCTAGCTGCAACAATCCCCAAAAACCGCCGAATGGAGGGAGCGCAATCAACCCACCGCCACCGACTAGCAAAGCTAAACCGGAGATGGGTCGCCGAGACCACAAACCGCCCAGCTGAGTTAAGTCTTGGCTAATCGTGGTCCAAATCACCGCTCCTGCGGCCATAAACAACAGGGCGAACGAACAGGACTGGGTTAACAGCAGTAACTGAGCTGCCTCTGGGTGTTGAGTGCCCACTGCAATAAACACCAAGCCCATGTAAGCACTGACTAAGTAGGACAGCGCCCGCTTGATGTCAATTTGGGCGATCGCGATTAACGAAGCTCCTAGAGCTGTCGCAGTCCCGAACACTACCAAAGCCGTTAAAGCCACGGGAGAGAGGGCTAAAACAGGTTGCAGTTTGATCAGCACATAAGCCCCTGCCCCGACTACTACTGAGTTCCGCAAAATTGAAGCGGGGATTGGCGCTTCCATCGCTTCATCTAGCCACAGTTGAAAGGGGAATTGGGCACATTTACCTAGTGGGCCTGAAATCAGCGCCAAGCCTAGTAGTGTCGCGCTTAAGGGAGAAAGATTGGCAGTTGCAGCCCATTCTCCTAGCTCTGTAAAGTTCCACGTGCCTGCTAAAGGGAAAAGCGCAAGCACACCCATAAAGAGGATCAAATCGCCGACTCGCTTCGTCCAGAAGGCATCTCTGGCCCCAGTCATGACCAATGGCTGTGCGAACCAAAATCCGACTAAAAGGTAGGTTGCCAGGGTTAGCAGTTCTAGAAAAACGTAACTAAAAAACAAAGAGTTACAGAGAGCTAGACTGCATACCCCCGCTTCAAAAAAGCCCATCAGGGCAAAAAAGCGAGCCCAACCCCAGTCCATCTCCAGATAGCCGATCGCAAAGAGTTGGGTGAGTAAGTTCAGCCCAGTGACCACGGCGATCGCGCTAAGAGTTACCGGGGATACCAAGAATGCAAGATCAATTTGCAAACCTGCGGCATGTAGCCAAGGGAAAAAGATTTGTTGAGGCGCTTGTTGTCCGATCGACCAAAGGGCCAAGAGACTGTGGCCAAACGCCAAAGTGGTCATTAGTAGGTTGAGATAGCCTGCGGGCCTTGGACCAATGCGGTCTAACAAGCCTGGTGACCAAGGAATCGCCAGTACCGTGCCCACTAAGGCATAGCAAGGAATCAACCAGATGCTCTCCAAGAGAAGCTGGCTCATAGCAAGTGCCTAATTGTGAAAAAACAGCAGTTAAAACGAGTTAACTACTTGCAAGCTCAGGGGGCACCCGACAGATAGCTTGGAAGCAATCAACTAGTTCGCTCTATGAGCATCATAGAGTGACTTCGTTATAAGTAAAAGTCAATATGTCAAATATTTTCCATAGACTTAAGTCTATGGAAAACCCTTTTATTACTGCAAAATTGTGATTGCTTAAATAGTTATGCCCAAAGGTAGTAGTAAATCACGCAAATTTTATGGGTTGCAATATAGACATTGTGCTGGGGCGGCAGTGGTTAGACCGTTGGGAAAGAGAACTTCTTCAGAAGAATGACATTTTTGACATTCATATCTCACGCTACGAGTCAACTGAGTTGGGGAGTGACAATGGGCACAAAGTAGACCCGGTAGAGCCTCTACGATCGCAAATCCAGGGCAACCGCATTGAGGACAAACCTGACGAATGTTTCTCACCAAGTCTTCAGTTGCAGCAGCGATCGCCTGCATCCGAGTGGGATTATGCATGGCTCGCATGTCGGTTTCAATATGGATGCGGCCTGAGGTGGATTGAGCCAAAGCTTGCTTCACAGCATCGTAAAGTGCTGTTTCTGTCCCGATTCCCTTAAAGATTGCCGACGGATTTTTAGTGTCGCGATCGCTCATCACAATCAAGCCATGAGTCGGAAATCCCGCTTTGGCAGCAAAGGCTTGAGCTTCTGCATAGCTGGTGATTGTTTGCGAGGCAAAATTAGTTTCGGTAGAAAGGGTTTGTCCCACAATTTCGATTTCTTGCCGTTGATCCAACAACAAAATAATTTCGCGATCGCAGGATAACCAAGGAATTTGTGGGTGAGGTCCAAAGGCTCCTTCACTCGCGATCGCCAGCGTTTCCCCAGTCAGAGATAGAGCTTGTTTTGCCTTTAATCGGGCTGTTTCCAGTTGGCTTCCGGGACGATTTTGCTCTCTAGTAAAAGTACCAAAGCGATCGGTATCCAATTGTGGTGGCACTACAATTTTGAGGCCCAATTCCAACTCTACAATTGGGGCAATCACCGTTTCTTTTTGGTGCATGCTTGCTAGGACAGCAACACGATCTTGAAATCCAAGAAGCTCTGGCATTTGACGCACGCTAATGATGAGATGACTTGGAATTAGTATTGTGAATCACCCAATAACTGATAGCTAAAGCAAAAATTGCGATTGCCAAACCAATTAAATCTAATCCTGACGTTTTGCCAAAATCTAAAATAATAATTTTACGAGCAACCGCCACAATTGAAGTGACAATAACTAACTCAACCTGAATCACATGCTTTCGGAGATAAGCCGTAATATTTTCCAGAATCTCCAAAGCAATTAAAACATTTAAGAACAGCCCAAAGATCTCAAGTAAATCTTTACCCAGGATATTATAAGGCGGTAATAGTAAATCCTTAATCAGCACCACTCCCAAATCAACGATCGCAAATAAAATAACCACTACCATCGCGATCGATAGAGCTTTGGAAGCCAGATTCTCCAGCTGTTTCACACGGATGAGAAAAGCTTCATCATCGCTCCAATCAGAAATTTGGCTTCTAATTTCTTTCCACATTTGCTTGCTCATCCACTGTTTAGAAAAACCTCTCCCCAAACCCCTCTCTTACCGGAGAGGGGCTTTAAGTCTTGCCTTAGAGAGGTTGGGGTTTAGGTTTCTAGTTGTGTTTGTGGGCGATTTGTAAGGTTGCCAAGGCGATCGCGCTGGTAAGAACAAAGAGAAAACTTGTAAAGTTGAGCGTGGGAGTCGAATCTTGCGTGGCCCAATTGAGCATGAAGAGTAAGCTAGAAGTTGCCGAAGCCATGACTAGATACCTCAAAAATCAAGGAGTTAGCAGCACACTGGAGTTAAAAATAGACCTTAGGGAGAAATGACTCAACCAACGTCATCATGGGCGAAACGGTGGTAGAGAAAGTCAAGGGCTTGGTTGCGTAACTTGTAGTAGTGTGGATCTTCCATAATCCGGGCGCGATCGCGGGGGCGAGGGAAGGGAATGGTCATAATCTCACCAATATTGGCAGCAGGGCCATTGGTCATCATGACTAAGCGATCCGCTAAGAATAGCGCTTCATCAATGTCGTGGGTGATCATCAGAACCGTACAGCGATGGTCGTTCCAGATTTTGAGCAGTTCTTCTTGTAACTCTTCCTTGGTGATCGCATCCAACGCACCAAAGGGTTCATCCAAAATCAACACCTCTGGCCGAACGGCGAGGGCACGGGCGATCGCCACCCGTTGTTTCATCCCTCCAGACAGTTGTGTTGGCTTTTTGTCAGCCGCTTCCGTCAGCCCCACTAAGGCGAGATGGTCACGGGCGATCGCCATTTTTTCGGCTTTAGACTTTTGCTTATGCACCGCGTCAATGGCAATGTAGACGTTTTCCAGTGCGGTTTTCCACGGCAACAGTGCATAATTCTGAAACACGACCATGCGATCGGGGCCAGGTTGGGTGATGGGTTGCGATCGCAGCCGCACCTCCCCACGGGTGGGAGTGGCGAACCCGGATATCATGTTCAGCAGCGTTGACTTGCCACAGCCAGAGTGACCAATCACACAGATGAACTCTCCCTGCTGCACCGTCAAGTTCACGCCTTGCAAAACGGGATAAGGACCGTTAGCAGTTGGGTAAATCTTGGCGACATCTTGAATGCTGAGAAACGGTTCGGAGGAGGTAGCAACTGAGCTGCGCTGTTTGGTGCTGCTGGTCTCGGAGTTTGTATAAGCAAGGGGACGATTGTGCATCGATGGAGCTCAACTTTTTAAGATTGGGTGGAGAAAAGCCTGAAGTTCAGCTCCCCAGGATTAGGGGGCTAGGGGGCAAAATACTACGCAGCTGTGCGGGTGGAAGCCTGAACTGCTACATCTGCGACGCTGAAGGCACGTTTGATCTTCAAGTGATTGAGATAGGCGATTGGGTCATCGGCGTTAAATGGCACCTGATCAAACAGTTGAATTGGGCTGCGGTTGTAGTTCACTTCTAGGCCTAATTCGCGAGCGGCAGTGCTGAAAACTCCAACTCGACAGATCCGCTCCAAAATTTCCACCCAATTCCGCGGAAATGGCGTGTCTCCCCAGCGGGCCAACTGAGTCATAATCCACAACTGTTCGGTGCGACTGGGGCGGTTAATCACCCCTTCCCCATAAAACTGATGGTGGGCATACTCTTGCATGGGGCGATCGAGGTCACAGACGGTGGGGTCATGCTCCTCAATCTGGATATAAGCCATATCCGTGCTGAGATACTCGCGCCGAGCTAGGATTTCGCGAACTTCTGCGGCATTGGCGGGGTCAGCACAATATTGGCCTGCTTCTAGCAAAGCTTTCACCAAGGCGATATGAGTGTTGGGATAAGCAGCTGCCCACTCTTCCCGCACGCCTAGAACTTTTCCTGGATGACCCAACCAAATTTCTAGATCGGTAGCAATGACGAAACCTGCTCCTTCTTCGGTAGCGCGCATATTCCAAGGCTCGCCGACGCAGTAGCCATCAATCGTCCCTGCCTGGAGGTCTGCCACCATTTGTGCGGGTGGAATTGTGGTGAGAGAGACATCTTGATCCGGGTCAATGCCTCCAGCCGCTAACCAGTACCGCAACAACAGGTTGTGCATAGAAGAGGGATGGACAATTCCCATTGTGTGCCGTTGCTGAGCGGTGCGCTGAAGATATTTCCGGAAATCCGAGAGGCTATACACCCCTGCCTCATAAAAGCGTTTGGCTAGGGTGATGGCGTTGCCATTCCGGGTCATGGTGAGCGAAGTGACTGTGGGAAGGGAGCGATTCTCATGCCCTCCCAAGGTTAACCACATTGGCATTCCAGAGGGCATTTGCGCCGCATCCAAATATCCGCCGGATATGCCATCGACAATACCTCGCCAACTGGTTTCCCTCACCAACGTGACTTCATCTAGGCCATGCTTGGCAAAGAACCCTTTTTCTTTGGCGATCGCCAGAGGCGCACAGGCAGTCAACGGCACAAAACCAATTTCTAAATTGACTTTTTCTAAACCATGACGGGCGATCGCAGTGGTTTTTCGCGCCCGAAGCTTTTTAATGCGTTTTTGCTGGTTTAAGAAGTAAATAATTTCACTGCGTAAGCTGTAGTAGCTCGGATGTTCCACCACTTCCAAGCGCTTGCGAGGCCGAGGGATATCCACCTCTAGAATCTGCCCAATCTTGGATTCTGGCCCGTTGGTGAGCATGACAATCCGATCGGAGAGCAGCACGGCTTCATCCACATCGTGCGTCACCATAATCGCGGTGACTTGGTTCTCCTCACAGATTTTCATGAGCTGTTCTTGCAAGTTGCCACGAGTTAGGGCATCTAAAGCTCCAAAGGGTTCGTCGAGCAGCAGCAGCTTGGGCCGAATTGCCAAGGCACGGGCGATCGCCACACGCTGTTTTTGACCTCCGGATAACATTGCGGGGGGCTTGTCGGCGTGGGGGCGTAATCCCACCATGTCAATGTGCTGTTCGATGATGGAGCGACGCTCACTCACGGGTAAATCTTTCATCACCGCGTTCACGGCCAAGGCAATGTTCTCGCGCACGGTTCGCCAGGGTAGCAGAGAGTAGTTTTGAAACACCACCATGCGATCGGGGCCAGGTTGGGTGATCTTTTTTCCTTCTAGCGTCACGATGCCTTCTGTCGGGAGATCTAGCCCTGCCACCATATTCAGGAGCGTCGATTTGCCACATCCAGAGTGACCAATTAGGGAGACAAACTCTCCTTTTTTGATTTGCAGGTCAATGCCTTTCAGCGCAATATACTCTTGACCGCCCGACAGGTGAAAGACTTTATCAATTTGATCAACGGCAACAAAGGTAGACATGGTTCATCTCGGAGGTAGGGTTAACAACGCCTGCCTGTATCCTCTGAACTGGCAAAGGCGTGAGTTTGCAATTGGAGTACTGCTGGCGAATGCAATAGCTGATGGAGCGATCGCCGCTATTTCTGTTCCGCAGGGACAATTAACGATTCGACATAAGCCATTGCTTTATCTAGCAAGAGACCTACCACACCGATGTAAACCAAGGCCAAGATGATTTCGCTGATTTTGTTAGCGTTCCAGGAATCCCAGATGAAGAAGCCAATCCCCACACCCCCGACCAACATCTCTGCCGCAATAATCGCCAACCAAGATAAACCAATCCCGATTCTCAAGCCTGTAAAAATGTAGGGTAGAGCAGACGGAATCAGGATGCTGGTGAAATATTCCTGTTTCGAGAGCTGCAAGACTCTAGCCACGTTGTTGTAGTCCTGCGGAATCTGACGAACGCCTACCGATGTATTGATCAAAATCGGCCAGATAGAAGTAATAAAGATGACGAAGATAGCCGCAGGTTCGTTTTTCTGCAACGCTGCTAGGGAGAGGGGCAACCAAGCCAGGGGAGGAATGGTGCGTAACAACTGAAAGAGGGGGTCAAGGGATTTGTAGATCCCGGTATTGACTCCAATCAGGATGCCGAGGGCGATACCGACAATCGCAGAAGCTGTAAAGCCCACAGCAACTCGCTTTAAGCTAGCCAACAACTGCCAGAACAAGCCAACATCAGTGCCACCGCGATCATAAAAAGGATACAAAATCAAAATCCAAGTCTCTTGCACCACCTGAATGGGGCCAGGAAGTGTAGCTCCAGGCAGCCAGCTAAACAATTGCCAAATCGCTAAAAAGATAGCGATCGCGATCGCAGGTGACTTAACCGCCTTGAATAGGCTACCAACAGAACCAAGTAGATCAAAGCTACGACGGCGGCTTTTGAGGCTGATAGTCATTTGAAAAACTCTCCTTGATGTTGCTTCTTAGGGTTTGGAGCAGAACTAAAATGGTCTACTTACACACGTTTAATCTGGAGACTGTCGAGATAAGCTTTGGGGTTTTCTGGGTCAAATTTGATGCCATCAAAGAAGGTTTCCACACCACGGGAAGTGCTTTGAGGGATATCCGCAGCAGCAACTCCTAATTCCTTGGCAGCTTCTCGCCACAAGTCTTCTCGGTTAACTGCGTCGATGATGGTTTTAGCCCTCGCTAAGGTATCCGGAGGTAGGAAATTCCAACGCACGCTCTCGGTGAGGAACCAGAGTTCATGACTCTTGAAAGGATAAGAAACGCTTCCTTTCTCGCCTTTCCAATACAGAGGTGCCATTGAGCGATCGTCAATTACGCGACCTGTGCCCATGTCGATTTTGCCCATGAAAGGATCGAGGAGGATTTTGACGGACACGTTGAGGTATTGCCGACTGGCTAGGATTTCAGACAATTCTTGGCGATTGTTGAAGTCATCGCACCACTGCTGGGCTTCCATCACGGCTTTAAGAATTGCTTTAGTAGCTTTGGGATGCTTATCTACCCAATCAGCCCGAATCGCTAAATATTCCTCCGGGTGCTCCTTCCACATCTCAGCCGTCAAAGCTGCCATATAACCAACCTTGTCAGCCACAATCCGGTAGGGCCAAGGATCTCCGGTGCTAAAAGCTCCCATTGTGCCAGTCTTCATGTTGGAAACCGTTTGGGCTGAGGGAACTGGTAGCAGGCTGATGTCATTATCTGGATCAATTCCCCCGGCGGCGAACCAGTAGCGAATCCAGAAGTCTTGGTTCACATGGGGGAAAGTGTGCGCCGCCACAAACTGAGCTCCTAGAGATTTCTCTTTGCTGATCACCCCTTTTGCCTGACTCGCATTTAATGCAAACCCAGCTTCCCGATACTTATTCGCGATCGCAATCCCATTGCCATGTGTAACGAGTTGCAATAGGTTGTACATCGGGATTTTTTTATTACCCTTCGTGATAATCCCTTCTGAAATCAGGTGAGGCATCGGCATCTGATATTGCCCTCCATGCACGCCGCCACCTTCGAAGCCCGTTTCTGTGTTGTCTCGCATGGTGCCCCAAGAAGACTGCTTATCGAGCACCACATCACTCATGCCATGCCTCGCAAAAAAGCCTTTTTCTTTGGCAATGATCAGCGGAGCAGACTCGATAATAGGGATGTAACCCAGCTTGATCGTGGTGGTTTCTGGCCTTTGCTCTGGGCTCAAGTTAGCTGCTGAGACAGGTTGTACGGCTTGAGACCTAGTAAATGAATCGGGAGGATTTCCTAAACAGCCGTGGAGAAATATGGAGCCCACCGCAGAGGCTCCAGCCGTGATCAGAAACTTGCGACGCGAAACCGAACGATCAAACGGGCTCATATCCTATCCTTAGAAACTCAGAGGTGAATAGCGCGGCTGTCCTCGAAAGAACACCAATATCAATCCTCTAGAGACAAAGAGGCTCTAGATGCAATTAAGCTGAGGCAGAGTTTCGTGAACGGATGACTAGACCCAATGCCGAATCATCAGTTTGACGGACTCTTGCTGCTGAAATAGGTAAAAGTCAGGAGGGAAAGCACAACCCCAAAGCCTGCGATTTGGGACTGTGCAACGTCTTGTGGAAGGGAATTGAACTTCTCTATAGTCAAGATAATACTCTTAGAATCCCATAAAGAAAATACAATGTTTTTGATTTATGGCATAGATTATTCTCTATGATAGAGGCATTAAATCTCTGAAGTAGGGAAGCTGTTGGCAGCAATCGGGTGAGCGACTAATCCGTCCGCAGAGGGGTAGAAGTAGATGATGCCAAGGGGAAGTTTTCGTAGCTGTTCCAGCGCTGGCCGTTATGCAGCAGTAAGGTTAGGTGCAACGCAAGGAACTCAAACTCTAAAGACCGATGTTGAAACTCTGGCCAAGCGGCGCGGAAGTTTTGCTTAGATAAGTCTCGGAACGCTACCGTCATGTGTGGGGCAAACGGACGTTGTTTTGCTTTCTGATCAACAATTCCCAGTGCTGTTTCCATATGAGCGATTAAAGCTTGGTGCAGATCGAGCAGGGCGGGAGTTCTTAAAACATTGATATAAATCACCCGTGGCACAAAAGCACTAAACCCGGATAATGAGATAGGGATGGGGGTTTGAGCGATCGCAAACTCACTCAAACTCTGCTTCAGTGTGTCAATCTCATCCATTGACCACTCAAAGGGAGCCTGTAACGTGATATGCGGCGGAGATTTTTGGGCAGCTCGACTGGCGTATTGCTCGGCGAAGTGCTGCTTAATCTCGTTCGCATAGTCCTGAATTGGCTGCGGTGGCAACAAGGCAACAAAGAAGCGACGTTTTTGCTGGTTCAAAGTGCAAGCTAATCTAGACAGGCTACCTAAATTGATACACCGTTATAAGGAAGACATGCATGCCCTGGTTCGTGAAAATTGAAAAAGGTTTAGTAGATAAACCGCTTTTTGACAAATACGTCCCAGATCACAAAGCTTATGTGCAATCTCTGATTGAGAAGGGACATCAAGCCAAAACGGGTTATTGGGCACAACGAGGGGGAGGAATGTTGCTCTTTAAGGCAGAGTCAATGGATGAAGCGGCTGCGATCGTGGCTCAAGACCCGCTTGTACAAAATGGCTGTGTGGATTATCAGCTTTATGAGTGGCGAGTTGTAGTTGAATAAGCTGTAGTTAAATTAATTGCTGGCAGTCACAAAATTTTAATTTTTTATTGAAGTGTAAATTATGAGTAAGGATAGTACAGGCTACAAAATCGTTAGTGATAACCGCCAAGCTCGGTTTCAGTATGAGATTTTGGAAACCTATGAAACAGGTATTGAGCTAAGGGGAACCGAAGTCAAATCTATTCGCGCCGGAAAAGTCAACTTGCGAGATGGGTTTGCTTTGGTGCGAGATGGAGAAGTGGTGTTGCTCAACGTCCACATCTCTCCTCACGAAACCACCAACCAAGCGTTCAACCATGACCCGCGCCGTACCCGCAAGCTATTGATGCACCGCGAAGAAATTCGCAAGCTGATTGGTAAGGTAGAGCAGCAAGGATTAACCTTAGTACCGCTAAAAATGTATATGAAGCGGGGTTGGGTAAAGGTTGATTTGGCCCTTGTGAAAGGCAAGAAGTTGCACGACAAGCGGGAAGATCTCAAGCGCCGAGACGACAAGCGAGACATGGAACGAGCAATGAAGCGCTAAAGCCCTTACTATTTCGCAACGGTTTGTTTCACAAGGCCAACAAGGGCGAACAGCCGTTCGCCCCTACAGTCAGATTAAGTTTGGGGTAACTCAGCAGATGAGTTTTTGTCTGCCAAGGGTTGAGGTACATAGTAACTAGCAATGATCGCGATCATCAGCCACCAAAGCGTACTGATTTGAGGCCGATACCAAACCGTATCGACAAGGCCATGCACCAACATACCGACAAGGCTGGCGATCGCAGCCATTAGCCAAAAGCCCTCTCGGCTGCCTATGTTTCGTAGGCGTTGCAGTTGCAGCCATCCTTGCGTAAACGTAGTTAATAACAACCAAGCAAAACAGGTTAGGCCAATAAGTCCCGTCTCTACTATGATTTCCAGGAGGATTGAGTAAGCGCTCAAGGCACTGTAGCGGGGCGACACCATGTAGGTGGGATAGATTTTGTTAAAGACGGTATTGCCTGGCCCCACACCCAAGATGTAGTTGGGCAACAAACGATTATCTGGATCATCTTGGATTAGCCGAAGCACCCCAGCCCACACATTGATCCGAAAATTATTGCTACTGTCTCCCCTACCTGCAAAGATACTAGCCACGCGATCGCGCAATGGCTCCACCAACAGCACGGCCAGCACTAAAAAGCCTGTGACTCCCCCCAAAACCATGGGTAGCAGCCAAGTTTGCCAGAAGCGAGGTAGCCGTGTACTCAACCAATGGGTTAAGAGCATCAACAAGACAAAACCAGCGGCCACAACCCCAATCCAGCCACCCCGACTAAAGGTCAGCATCAAGCAGCTTGTATTGACTAAGGTCATGGTCGCAGCCAATGCCTTCGCGGGCCATCGTCGCCAAGCAAAGCAAGCCGCAATACTAAAAGCTACTGCTGGAACCAAATATCCTGCAAGCAAGTTGGGATTGCCTAGATAGCTGTATACCCGCGTTGTCTTAGCCAGGGGTGATTCTGGATCAACCCAAGTAGCCAAGGCAGTTGTGCCTAGACGCCACTGCTGTAAGCCGTACACACTGACAATTAAGGACACGTGTAAATAGAGCGTAATCACCCAAGAGCGGAGTTTAGGCGATCGCAAGATACGGGCCATCAGAGCAAACAGCACGAGATAAAGTGTGAGCTTGCCCCAACCCACCAACGCGGCTTGCTTCACCGGAGATAGAGCCGTTGCAACTGTCGAAACACCCCAGTACAACAAGACTAATAAGTGAATGGGGGTGCTAAATTTTGACTCAGCTGAGTCTGAAATTGTCAGGAGTGCCCAATAGCCCAGACAGGCAGCCAGCAGCATGCCGATCAGGCCATTGGAGACGAACGGAGCGAGGCCAAAGACGAAACTCAGCAGCAAGGCTCCGATGGGTTCCGACCATTGCATCAACCAACTACTTTGCCGCCATGCTTGTAATGGGCCGACCAGTCGATATAAATAGCTCCCACCCCGCCACTGAGCTAGGGACAAATTGGCGAGAGTAAGCTGTTGCCACGCTGAGTTCATAGGCTGTTTTCTGTCGGTCAAAGGGAAACGGCTGTAGCTACCGCAAAGGTCATTGCCATTATCCCTAAAAACAACCCTTCAGCAAGCTCGGTCCGGAAGAATCCCGATTAGAGGACTTCCTCTAGTTCAGTCATTTGCGGCAAACTGACCACATAACGATATCCTGACTCCGGGGTTCCTTGGATCGAGATTTGCCCACCATGCATCTCTGCTAATTGGCGGCTCAAAAGCACTCCCAAACTTTCGCGAGAACCAATTTCTTGACTAGATTCTACGGCTTCTGCGGCTTCTGCGGCAGTTAAAGCACTGGTGCTCGTAGTCCCGATCGCCAAGCCATTGTCTGCATTATTATTCCAGGTCTGATGCCCAGAATAGGCTGTCTCAGAGCCATTAATTCCGGCAGGAGTAGGAGCTTGATAAGTATAGAGTTCCGTGTTGGGCAGACTATCTCCTAACCAAGGATGAGAAACCCAAATTGCAATATTCAGTCGATTTTGCTTCCGAGAAACATGAATCCGGACAATGCTTCCGGCACTTGATGCCTGGATAACACCAAACACTAAGTGATACAGGATCTGTCTGACTTTATTTTTGTCTAACAACCAAATGCGAGAACCTGGCTCAATGCTTAGGCGAATTTGTTGTTCCCGCCGATTCGCAGCCTGCTCCAAAGTATTGATCGCTTGCTGGCATAACATCTCAATATCTACAGAAGCCAGGTTGAGTGTTTCAGCGCGATCGTCTAGTGTTCCTAGCTCTAGAATTTCATTCACTAGCGAGAGGAGATACTGTCCGCTCTGATAAATAATATTGAGATATTCTTTTTGCTTAGTCGTAAGCGGGCCGTAAATCTCCCGATTCAACACACTCGCCATTCCCATCACTGAGGTTAAGGGGGTGCGTAGTTCTTGAGTCAGTTGGGCCAACAACTGAATTTTGACTGGATTGTTGAAGGGCGCTTGGACTAACGCTAATTTTTCTGCCTGACTAACATTCCGGGCTGCTTGCTCCAATGAAATGGCAAGAGCACTGGTAGAGGCGACATTGATTTCATAACCTAACTCACCTTCAACAGAGCCTGGGAGAGCCTGAACGTGAGGAGCTAGTTGCTGAGCTTTGACAAGACGATTGCGCTCAAACTCACTCATACTCCAGCGAGCTGTGAGTTCTAAGAACTGAATCTCCCGGCTAGTAAAATTACGGGGGACTAAATCCATCACAGCTAAGGTACCCAGGCAATTACCAGCGGAGTCTACTAAGGGAACGCCCAAGTAAGCCCGGATACGATAACGTTGTGCTAGAAAGCTAGTGGCAAAGTCTGGATCGGCACTAGTGTCATTAATCGCTAAGACTTGCTGGTTCTCAATCACCTTGCTACAGAAAGAATCACTGCGTAGCATCTGGCGAGAGGCGGCCAACTCATTCATCAGACCTAGCCGAGACAAGCCTACCGCTGACTTAATCCATTGGCGGTCTTGATCAATAACACCCAACATACAAACAGGGATGTCTAAAAAGAGGGCAGCTGTTTGCGTAGCCTCTTCAAAAACTGGAACACTTTCTGCCTCTAGCAGCCCCAAGTCTACCAACGCTAACAAGCGTTGCTGTTCTTGAGCTGAGCTTGCCAAGCTGTTGTGATGAAAAAATAGTCTGTTTTCAGGGTTCATTATTCTAACCCCTACCCCCATATGTGTTGACCATGTGACTCATCTAGCTCTTACCAAGGGTAGTCAACTATACAGAGAATGCCCTAACTCTGTGCTTGACAAACGTGGTGAAGTGAAAGATTAACGAATTGAATGATTAATGAACCAACCCTAAAATCTGCTGCACTTGGCTCACAATCGTCTCTGCCATCACTATGCCCAAACCTAGGATGCAATCAACATTCTAGAGTCCGTTGAATCAGGTATCTGGATGATGCTATGAGATGTAAATTGATGCCATACCTCAGAGAATATACTGATGCCAACCATGAAACTATCTAGAATTCGAAATAGGACATATTAGACAGGGAGAGAAATCAATTCAGGACTTCTCGATCAGTAGGGCGACCCAAGACGAAGGCATGATTTGAGCCTACAACTCTTGGCTACGCTACAGTTTTCAGGTGTAGTAGAAAAATTCCCGGAAAAAGTAAAAATTTTATAAAGCTGCAGTATCAAATTAAGCTGTTAAATACAAGGCTATAGTACCTCTGGCGTGTTACATATTTCTGGATTCAGCCAGGATTTATCCCTGCTTATGCCTTAGACTGGAGTGCTAACTGTTTGGGTGACTGAGCGCACTTTTGCCAGTGCTATTTGGCGGTAGGAGCGCTAAGCCACGCAGGGTGAGCTAGGAGGGCGGCCATTACTCGCACGCCTCGTAGCTGGTTAGACAGGGGTAGATGGCCTCTAGGAGCGCTAAGGTTCCAGGTAAACCCTTGAGGATAGCGAGTCCAGTTGTTGGCAGCTTTCCAGCCAATTTTAGGCCAAAGCTTGTCCCAGTCTTTGCCAACGCTCAGCCAGATTTCTCGCTGCACAGAAAAGCCAAATTTGCCTTCGGAATGCACTAGCCAGAGGCTATTAATGGTGTGTAAATCTGTGATTGGTAAACTACCGACTTCTGTAAAGTAGACCCATTTACGCTGGGCTGCGGCAGGACCCGCTAATTCACAGAGTTTCTCTAAGGTAAGGCGATCGGCTGCTTCTAATTCTTGTTGAGCCAGTAACTTTTGCAGTTCGCTGTAGTCGAGGTTGCGCTCAGAGCGTAGAGGAACAATGCCTGTAGAGAAGTGGGTTTGAAGAAAATCTGTGGCTTTGGGGGAATTGGCTGCATAAAGCGCTTGATAAGCTGTGCCTTCAACGAAGCTTGGAACGGCAGCACGGCGCTCTAGCAAAAACTCCATCAATAAGGCTAGCCCTACTTCGTCTGCCTGAATGATGTCTTGCAAGGCTTGCAACTGAGTCTTAGGGGAGTCCGACTTTAACTTGAGCCGGAGGTCGTCTAGGTGACTCGCGGTATGGGTTGCAGAAGAGAGATTTGAATCAGTAGTGAAACCGCTCATGTCAAGTTGCTGCAATTCATTCATGGACTGGAAGCTCTTGCCCAACGCAGGCTGGAAAAATTAGCTGGAATCTAAATGACTGCGATCGCTGCTGGATAGCCGCGCCTCAGAAAGCTCATTTTATCCGCTGGACTGCAAAATTCGATTGATGATGGCTGTGGAAGAGGTAGGTACTTCTACAGGAACAAATTCTATCTGACCCCCACAGGCTCGGACACTGGACGCTTCTGGTAAAGTCTCCAGCTGATAGTCTCCGCCTTTGACATAGACATCAGGTTTAAGGGCGGCAATTAGGGGATCAGCAGTGGTTTCTGCAAAGACAACGACTGCATCTACAGGTTTGAGCGCTGCTAAGAGTTCGGCTCGCTGCTCTGCTGGAACAATTGGTCGAGGTGGCTGTCCTGGTGTGTGAGGTTTAATGGCGGCAACAGAAGCGTCATGATTGAGACCAACCACTAGCGATCGCCCTAGAGTTTTTGCTGACTGGAGGTAGCGAATGTGCCCAACGTGGAGTAAGTCGAAGCAACCATTAGTAAATACCAAAGGTCGCCAACGGTTTGGCGCTGCGGCAATTGCTTGCTGTAGTTCAGTCAAAGTATAAACGCCAGGAATCATCAGTTAGCTTTGCTCTCAGCAGTCAATCTAATTTCCTGCGGAGATGCTCCGCCCAACCCTTATGGTACCAACAAATCACTCCGTAACTCTGCTGAGCCTGGATTCGGCTTAGTTACTCTGCCTCTTTCGCTTCCGTGGGAGGATGGTAGCCTCTCTCAAAGGCAAAGCGAACGAGCTGCGAACGATTTTCTAGCTGCAACTTACTCAGGATATTGCTGAGGTGAGTTTGCACGGTGCGAGGACTAACAAATAAGCGATCGCCAATTTGCTTGTTGGTATAGCCTTGAATCACTTCCCAAAAGACTTTTTCCTCGGCGGGAGTGAGTGGTAGGGGGGTGGGACTGGCTTCAGTAGTAACGTTGGATTGCTGAATTAAGCGAATAATCTCGGCATGAGTGCGGCGCGATCGCTCTAACTGGGCCTCAATTTTGGCGACTAGTTCCCTAGGCTCAAACGGTTTGATTAAGTAGTCATCTGCGCCAATATCATGCCCTTGAATGCGGTCTTCAACTTCTCCTCGGCTAGACAGAAAGATAAAGGGTACAAGCTGACCAGAGCGCATGGCCCGAAGACGGCGACAAAATTCGAACCCGTCCATTTCTGGCATCATGACATCCGATACAACTAAATCCGGAGAGCTTTGTTCAAAAGCTGATAGTCCTTCGACTCCAGAGCCAGCGTCTTGAACCACGTATCCACGATTTTGGAGGTAGCGTGTTAAAGCGATTCGTAAAGTAGTATCGTCATCGACGACTAAAATTCTTTTCATCCAAGCTCTCACGCACGCAGTACAAACAGCTTAACAGGCACTCAATCTATTCCTAATATGGGTTGTATATCAGTTTGCTTAAGATTGCTGAAGCAAACTAGGAATGATTTTTGTTGATACAGTAGTCCTAAATAATTTATGAAATTGGCGGGTTGTGACAAGCTCACCTCGGGAATGCGACTCTGACAACCCATTGGAGATCGCTATAATGCTGCCTTGATTTACTAAAAATACTTCTATTGCCATTTCTATTGTAAGAATTCCCTCCTATCAGCTCACTATTTAGGTTGTGTACTTTAGGAATGTTGCTAATTCATTCAAGAATTTGGAGCCAACCAGAGCTGGTTGCGTCCTAGCAGTGCCACAAGCCTGATAGCCTACCAGAGAAATATGGAGCATGGATAGCCACGTCAACAAAAGTAACTTGGTTCAGATTGAGTGTTTTTTTACCCGCGCGATCGCTTAGCATATTCCCCTGAACCCTTTTGCTGTGTGGTAATCAGGAGCCGCTGTTAGGTTATGTACGAAAAGCTTACGCCCCCCGAAACTGGAAGCCGCATTACGTTTGAGAACGGAGAACCCATTGTTCCTGACAACCCGATTGTGCCGTTTATTCGGGGAGATGGTACGGGAATTGATATTTGGCCAGCAGCCCAAAAGGTGTTTGATGCCGCAGTCCAAGCAGCTTATGGCGGCAAGCGCCAAATTGCTTGGTTCAAGATTTATGCTGGCGATGAAGCTTGCGAGAAGTATGGTACCTATCAGTACTTACCAGAAGACACTTTAAACGCCATCAAGGAGTATGGAGTTGCGATTAAAGGACCGCTCACAACTCCCGTGGGTGGTGGTATTCGCTCGCTCAACGTGGCTCTACGTCAAATTCACGACCTTTATGCCTGTGTACGTCCTTGTAAGTATTATCCAGGTACCCCTTCGCCACACAAAAGCCCAGAAAAGCTGGATGTGATTGTCTATCGGGAGAATACTGAAGACATTTACCTAGGCATTGAGTGGCGGCAGGGCAGTGAAATCGGCGATCGCTTGATTAAGTTGCTAAACACCGATTTGATTCCTGCGACTCCAGAGCACCGCAACAAACAAATTCCCTTAGATTCGGGGATTGGCATTAAGCCTATCAGTAAGACAGGCTCTCAGCGTCTCGTGCGACGAGCCATTAAACATGCGCTACGACTTCCCGCGAAAAAGCAAATGGTGACTTTAGTGCACAAAGGCAACATTATGAAGTACACCGAAGGTGCATTCCGGGATTGGGGTTATGAGTTAGCTACAACTGAGTTTCGTCATGAATGCGTGACAGAGCGAGAGTCTTGGATTCTGGGTAACAAAGAAGGCAACCCTAACCTTTCTGTAGAAGACAATGCTCGCCAAATTGAACCAGGTTACGACGCTCTGACTGAGGAAAAGCAAGCGCAGATTCGTCAAGAAGTGGAAACAGTGCTTAACGCTATTTGGGATACCCACGGCAACGGTCAGTGGAAGACCAAAGTGATGGTGAATGACCGCATTGCAGATAGCATTTTCCAGCAGATCCAGACTCGACCGGATGAATACTCGATTCTGGCCACGATGAATCTGAATGGAGACTACTTATCTGATGCGGCAGCGGCGATCGTCGGGGGCTTGGGCATGGGACCCGGGGCCAATATTGGGGATAGTTGTGCCATCTTTGAGGCGACTCATGGCACGGCTCCTAAGCATGCTGGGCTCGATCGCATTAATCCTGGGTCGGTGATTTTATCTGGGGTGATGATGCTGGAATATATGGGCTGGCAAGAAGCAGCCGACCTGATTAAGAGGGGAATTGGTGCGGCAATTTCTCAGGGTGAAGTCACCTATGACTTGGCTCGCATGATGGAGCCTCCAGTAGAACCACTAAAGTGTTCGGAATTTGCTGAAGCAATTATTCAGCACTTTAATGACTAAGCGACTAGAAAGAGCAGCCTAGGAGCTAGAAGGCAAGAGCCAGAACTTTATAGTTTTCTTGGTTCCTGCCTTCCCTGTAAGATTTGACTCAATGATTTATGGGTTGGAGAAGGTGTTAATTTGTCCGCCTCCAATGTTTCGTCCTGGAACCCGACGCGGCGTGGAGAAAGGCTGTTGATTCAGTTGGCTGGGCTGAATGCCTGCATTGCCAGAAAAGCCAGAGTTGTTGAAGCCGTTGTTGTTTTGAGATCCTGAAAAAGAAGACTGCCCGAAGTTGGGGCTTGAGTTAGTGCTAGGCACCACTGGGGCGATCGCCGGGGCATCAGGGACAACAGGCGCAATCCCAGAGGGGAGGCTGCTATCTGGCTGGGGCTGGGTCAGATAGTTAAAGGAGTTGCTAGGAGGAGCACTACTCACCCCTGGAGTGGAACTGTAGTTGATGCCGCCATTAGTAAAACCAGGAGTGATCGCGTTGGGTTGAGCAGAGGGCTGAGTGGAGCTAGGCGAAGTGGTGTTATTGTCCAGTCCCGTCGTCGGGCTTGATGTAGAAGCGCCTGCGGCATTTTTCTGTAATTGAGCCTGCTCTATTGCGGTTTGGAGGGCACTAACAGGGGCTGAAGCAGGGGTACTAGAGGTGTTCGGCAGATTTAAACTAGGGATAGTGGAAGCTTTAGGGGGAGCTAATAAAGCACTTGGCGCTGTAGTGGGCAAGCCAGGCGCGTTAAGCCCTGTAAATCCAGGCGTTGCTTCGTCTCCGGGTTGACTGGGTAAACCCCCGTTAGAGCTGAGCAGGGGTGATGTAGCCGATCCGGAAGGAGCAGATAAACTGTTGCTGGGCGTGCTGTTGCCGTTCTGAGCAGTGGCTGGGTTCTTAGGTTTCAGCAGCTCACTAAACAGGCTTGGCTTGGTAGCTACCTTGTCCTTGCCGCCTTCCTGCTTATTTTGGGCTTGGTCAGCAGGAGTGCTGTTAAGTTGGTTTAGTAGTAGCGGCAAACTGTCAATATCCGCGCCAATGGCTCCATCTTCCGATGAGACGGCAGGATTAAACCCACCCTCAACATTCGTAGCGCTCTGAGTATTTTCAAACCACTCTGGATGCAACCAATATTCCAGGGTAAATAGCACAATCAGCATCAAGATGATGCCAGGTCCCCATACCATAGGCTGCTTTAGAGCCCGTAGTCTGGCTTTCAGGTGACTAACTGGAGCAGGAAGCTGTTTCGAAAATGGCATGGTACTACGCAGCAAAGTGAATAGTCGCAGGTCGTTACAGTCAGAATAACTTCAGTTGCTCAGATATCCAAGCTTGGGATAACGAGTCTGAGTTTAACTTTAACTAAAACCTGTTTACGTTCAATCTAAGTTCAATTAGCTTCAGAACGCCTCTAACGTCCGGAGCACTTCATGAAAGTTTTGATGCTGATCCCAATCACCTTTACTTGAGTTGCTACCTCAAGTGTCTTGGTGACGAAACTGAGTCCGAGCTGGGGTAGTCACAGCACCGACTGGAACTAGGTGCTTCTGTTTGATCAAATTTCGGTTTTGTAACTTTGTCTTCCATTCGCGAATAGCGATCGCCGTTCTGGTAATCGGAGACTGGTAACCATCAGCCGCTCCAGCGGTACTTGGATGTTCTGGTTCAGGGCGGTGAGGTTGCACCGCCATGCAATTGGAAAGGCTATCCAGATAGGGCTCCAGATTGAGCGCCCGCAGTAAAGCCTCAGCTGATAGGTAGCGATCGCGTGGCGCATGGTGCAACATCTTGGTGAGCACGCGACCAAAATGCTCACTGACTTGAGCTGAGCCTTGCCAGTCGATTTCCCCTGTACTGGGGTCGTAGTCAAAATCGAACGGGGACTTGCCTGTGAGCAGATACACACAAGTAACGCCCAAAGCGTAGATATCACTAGCAAAGACTGGGCGCATGGACAGTTGCTCTGGCGGAGCGAAGCCAACAGTGCCAATAAAATGTGTAGTGGGGGCTCGCTGACTGGTGTCTTCCAATCGCGCAATCTGTTCCTTAACAGCCCCGAAGTCAATCAAGACGAGCCGACCGTCATCTCGGCAACGAATAATATTTTGGGGTTTAATGTCTCGGTGGATGACTCGGTGGCTGTGAACGTAGCGCAGAAGCGGCAGCATCTCTACCAGAAATCGCTTGACCACTGCCTCAGATTGGGGACCGTAGCGCCGAATCTCCCGGGCGAGGGTAGAGCCACGGACGTATTCTTGCACGAGATAGAACTCGCCGTCCGCCTCAAAGTAGTCCAATAATTGAGGAATTTGCGCGTGACTGCCTAATTTGCTAAGAGTTTTGGCTTCTTGCTCAAACCGCTTCCGGGCTCGATCCAACGTCACAGGATCGTTAACTTTGGGACACAGTTGCTTAATGACACAGAGTGGGTGATATGGCAAGGAGACATCCCGCGCTAGGAAAGTGACCCCAAAGCCACCGCGACCTAGAACACGCAAAACCTTGTAGCGATCGCGAAACAACTGGATTGAACCACAAACCTGGCCTGGTGCCGTTTGGTTCAGGATGTTAGCGCGAAAATTAGATAGATCTGCTAATGAAGGAGCCATCAGACTTTACTCATGACTGCTGGAATAAAAGATTCCAAGCCAGCTTCATACAAACTTTAACTGGTATGGAGCCTTAGCAATGTGATCTAGGACAGACCACCAAAGGATTTGCTTGCTATTTACAGTCTAGTCAGAGATGTCTCGATTTTGTTGAAATCTTTATACTACCTTAGTTAGAATATTGGGTTTGCTTATCAGCTAATAGTCCTACCCCAAAAGTCGGTAATGTCATAGCCTAAGTCGCTCACCATTTGTCGGAGCAGTGGCATACTCAAGCCGATTACGTTGGTATGGCATCCTTCCAGCTTCTCGACAAAAGCGCTACCTTTACCTTCCAGGGCAAAACAACCCGCACAATTCAACGGTTCACCTGTTGCCACGTATGCCTCAATTTGGCGATCGCTGACATGGGCAAAGTAGACGCGAGTCACACGGCAGCGGACTAGGGATTGGTTTCGGGTGAGGTCGATCAGGGCATGACCTGTGTATAAATCACCGATTTTGCCCCGCATTTGTTGCCAACGGGCGATCGCATCGGCTGCATTAGCGGGTTTGCCATGAATTTCGCCGTCAATCGCTAAGACAGAGTCGCAGCCTAGAATCAGGGCTTCTGTAAAGTAAGGGGTGACGGTTTCAGCTTTACGCAGCGCCAGCGTTTGCACCAAGTCCGCTGGATTTGATAGCTGTATCTGAGACTCGTCAAAATTGCTCTGACTCACGAGCGGCTGAATGCCAGCGTTTTGTAGCAGGCGACGACGAGCGGGAGAAGCGGAGGCTAAAACAAACTGTGGGATACCCATCCAACCTTAATTAACGGGACTTACTGGACTTAATTAACTGAAAAAGAGTTGAGGATGTTTGCAAATAAACTACGCACTTTGGGCCACCGTTGCTCGGTAGTGGAAGCGTTTAATGTGTAAAGCCGACCATTGCTCACCACTACACTAGCGAGATTGTGCCGTTGTTGGTTGTTGGGCAACTGCACTGCATATTCCAAGGTGTAGTAGGTTTTGCCGTTGAACTCGCGGGAATCGGCGGTGACCAGTTCGGCTTTGCGCTTAGACCCTGTGGGAGCGATCGCACTTTTGGAGAGTTGATAGCCGACTTCACCCGGACTGCCTAAATCCTGTAGCGTTTTCTGGTTGGGGACAGGATTGATCACAATGCTGACGTTCTCAGTCGGCTCAATCAAATCGTGCAGCACGACATCTGGACCGTTGGTGACTTTAACTTCGCTCCAACCGAGTGGATACAGAAATTGGTAGCCATCAATGCTGTCCACATAGCTAGTCATGCCGCTGGTGGCTGAAGCGGCACAACCAGAGAGGCTGAGACATAAAACGATCAAGAGTGCTGCGATTTTTCTCAGCATTGCCATACCCTTCCCCGATGTACTAACCAAAGAGTCCGTGAAGTTAACTCAAGAACTTACTGGCTCCGTGGTTTTGTGCCTTTATTGTCTCATTTAGGGGGAATTCGGCAGCAGGAAGTATTGCCAAGCTAAATCGTTTAGCCACAACTGCCACAATCACCACTGCCACAGTCACCCCCGCTACAATCGCAGCTAGAGCAGTCTAGACCAGAGCCGCAATCCAGGTCAGCGCAATTGGCCTGCTCTCCCCATTTAAAGTTCATGCAATCGGCGCAATCAACACAGGACAGTAACCCGTCTACTCCATAACAGTCGTTTTGTGGCTGGGAGCTGCGATCGCGCCTTTTCTCTTCCCCCTCTTGCTCGATCTTGCTGGCCGCTTGTAGTCTGCAATGGTTTCTCCGAGCTTGCAAAATCTGGTTAGCAACCTTGCATTCAGCGAAGCGCGATCGCGTGGCTGGAATGGCAGTCCACAAGCCTTGCTCTAGAATCACCCGCTTCACATATTGTGAGCAGGATTCACCTCCATGCAGCACCCGATGGGCACAGAAGAAGCCTTTGCGGGGGGAGAGATGTTTTTGGTACCCAGCGATCGCACTGGCCGCTGCTTGACGAAGCCAAAGATCAGGGATTGACGTTTCCATTGCAGGCGAATTCCAACTCAGAAGCTCAAGGAATTGATACAGGCAGCAGTGTCAGCCTATACCAGGACTATGAAATAGCTACTGTAGAATTCATCAGAGTTGTGCAGGGTTCCAGGCAGACTTGCAAATCTTTATCGCAGCTTCTGCGCCGTGCGGAGAATTTGCCCTGCCAGAACTGCTGCGCCGAAACCATTGTCAATATTCACCACACCAATCCCAGCGGCACAGGAGTTGAGCATGGTGAGTAAAGCCGCTAAGCCGTTGAAACTAGCGCCATAGCCAATACTGGTGGGTACAGCGATCACGGGGCAGTCGGTCAAACCTCCGACCACGCTGGGTAAGGCTCCTTCCATGCCTGCCACCACAATCAACACGTCTGCTTCTGCGATCGCCTGACGGTTACTGAGTAAACGGTGAATCCCTGCGACTCCCACATCCCAAAACCGCTTGACTTGAAAACCAGACAGTTCGGCCGTGATGGCGGCTTCTTCAGCCACAGGCAGATCGGCTGTACCCGCTGACAGCAAACCAATTGTCCCAGAATGGCGAGGTTCTAAACGGCCAGGCACTAAGGCGCAAATCCGAGCCAGGGCGTAGTAACGCAATTCTGGAATCTGCTCTCGCAATTGAGCGTACACATTAGGTTCGATCCGAGTCGCCATGACGACTGGATTGCGATCGCGCATCACCTTGATAATTTCAATAATTTGCTCTGGGGTTTTGCCCGGACCCCAAATCACCTCAGGGAAGCCTGTCCGCAGGGTGCGGTGGTGATCAATGCGAGCAAAATCCTCAACGGGTTCAAAGTCAAAATGCTTGAGTTTTTCTAGGGCTGAGTCAGGGCTGACTTCACCGTGAGCTACAGCTTGCAGAAGGAGACGGATGGCTTCGGGTTGGGTCACAGGATTCAGGATTAATTAATCTTTGTTGTCTTCAATTTTAAGTTCTGCGATATTCCACAATCCCCAACTGGGTAAACCTGTGTACTGAATTCCCTGGATGCGATCGCGCACCGCCACGATGGCAATTTCATTCACTAGGTAAATCACGGGCAATTGCTCCTGCACAATCCGCTGAAAATCGCCGTAAATCGCTTTGCGCTTAGTTTCGTCTAGCTCTTTAGCACCAGCAGTATACAGGCGATCGATTTCTAACTCCCAAGCTTTCGGTTGCCAGCCTTGAATTGGTGGTTGTCCTGGCTGTTGCTTCAGGTTTAAGGAATGCGACCCGCCACTACTCAGCCAAAGATTCGCCGCTCCGTGGGGTTCAATGCCACCCGTAAAGCCGATCATATGAGCTTCCCAATCCCGCGAGCTAGAAACTTTATCCAGCAAGGTGTTGAAGCTGATTGGGGTGAAATCAACTTGGATGCCAATAGCCCCTAAGTCTTGCTTGATTTGCGCTCCCATCGCGACTCGCTGACGATTTTCCGCGTTAGTGAGCAATGTAAAGCGGACTGGATGATTCTCTGCATCAAGCAACTGACTTTGGGCGTTGTACTTAAAGCCTGCGCTTTCCAAGAGCTGTCGCGCTTTTTGCAGATTGTAGTCGTAGGTTTTTAGCCCTTCTTGGGGTGAGAGATAGTAAGGGCTTTGCACCGAAATGGGCGAATCTTGCAGCTCACTAATACCCCGAAACAGGTTGTTATTCATGCGGGGGCGATCGATGGCGTGGGCGATCGCTTGCCGAAAGGCCAAGGTATTGAACCACTTAGACTTAATCGGGTCTACAAAGGGCCGATTATTTTTATCTCTCGCTTCCGTCAGGTTAAACGTCAAATAGGTAGTACCCGACCAAGGGCCACCATTGTAGAGCTTAAATTTGCCCCGCTTTTCTTCCCGCTTTAACAACGAAAAATACTCTGGGCGTAGAGGTCGCACATCACCCATCACATCCAAATCGCCAGAGCGGAATCGGAGCAGTTGAGTGTCGGTGTTTTCGATAAATTGCCAAACAATCCGCTCGATATAGGGTAGGGGTTGGCCTTGAGGATCGCGCCGCCAGTAGTAAGGGTTGCGACGAAACACAATCCGCTGTCCCGAAACGTAGCTTTCGATTTGGTAGGGACCGTTGACGACTAGTTGCTTGGGATTGGTGGCTGTACTCCAGGTGGAAATGAACTGGGGGTTGCCATCGGAACTGAGTGTCTGCACCGATCGCTCTAAAGCATGTTTAGGCAAAATCGGCGCACCATCATGCCCCGCCAGCGATCGCAGCAATGGCGCAAACGGTTCGGGCAAAATAAATTCCACCCGGCGATCGTCTAGTTGCCGCACCTGGGGGAAAGCTCGGTTAACACCAATCCGTAAGCTATCAGCGTAATCCGTGGGAATTTCTGGGTTGAAGATGACCTGCTGAAAGGTAAAGACGACATCTGCCGCCGTCAACGGTTGACCATCCGACCATTGCAGATTTGGCCTTAAGTTGAAGATCACCCGCTGTTTATTAGCTGAAATGCTCCAAGATTCTGCCAGAGCAGGTTCTACCTCACCCGTCACCCCGTTTTCTCGCAGCAGATGCTCCTCGGTAAAGAGAAACACATTGGGAAATTCTTGGTTAAAGGTGGGATTAAATGTTTTGGGATCGCTTAAGGATGTCAGAACTAATTGCGGCACTTGGGCGGCGGCAGTGCGGAACTCCGTTGGACGACATCCAGTTAGGAGTAAAGAGGGCGCGATCGCCAAACTCAATACCAGCAGGACAGAGAGCCAACGATGGAGCAATTTCATCCCAAAAGAAATAGCGGTCATGGAGACGTTGCAAAGCTTTTCCGCATCATAAACCGCTATGTTGTTTGTGTCCGAATGATGGCTAATTCTGAACAAATTACTCGCTTAACTTGAGTTCGTAAATGTTCCAGAGGGAGCCACCCAAAGCCGTGAATTTCACCCCTTCAACGCGATCGCGTACTGCCGACAATGACAGTGGATTGACCAGATAAATCACAGGCACTTGCTCCTGAGTAATCTGCTGCGTTTTGGCATAAATAGCTTTGCGCTTGGCCTCGTCTAGCTCTTGAGCACCTTGGATATAAAGGCGATCGATTTCTTTTTCCCACTCCGTTACTTCCCAACCCTGAATGGGAGGTTGTCCCGGTGATGGACCTTGATTAAAGCTGTGTAATCCGCCTTGGCTTAACCATACGTTCGCGCCATCATTAGGTTCTACCCCTCCGGTTAAGCCCAAAAGATAGCAGTCCCAATCTCTGGTCGTAGAGAGTTTTTCCACCAACGTATTGAAGTTAATCGGATTGAAATCCACTTGAATGCCAATCTTCTGGAGGTCTTGCTTTACCTGTGCCCCCATTGCCTCCCGGATTTTGTTGCCAGAATTAGTAATCAAAGTGAACCGCACCGGATGGCCTTCGGCATCTTGCAACTGTCCCTGGGCGCTGTATTTGAACCCCGCCCCTAGCAATAACTGTTTGGCTTTTTCGGGATTGTAGTTGTAAACCTTTAATCCTTCCTCAGCCGAGAGATAGTAGGGGCTTTGCAAGGAGATGGGAGAGTTCTGCGGCTGACCGATCCCCCGAAAGGTGTTGTTGATCATGGCTTGGCGATCGAGCGCATAGGCAACTGCCTGCCGAAATGCCAGCGTATTAAACCACTTGGACTTAATCGGGTCTACAATCGGGCGACCATCTGAGCGCCAAGCTTTATTGAGATTAAAGGAAATAAAGTTGGTGCCTGCTGCGGGACCGCCATTGTAAATTGTGAACTTGCCGCGCTTTTCTTCTCCCTTCAGCAGCGAGAAATTTTCGGGCTGAACTCCTAAAGCGTCTAAGCCACCAGAGCGAAACTGAAGCAGTGAGGTATCGGTAGACTCAACAATCTGCCAAATAAAGCGCTCAATATAGGGCAGTGCGTTGCCCTGAGCATCCTTACGCCAGTAATGAGGGTTGCGCTGAAAAATCACTCGCTGACTAGGAACATAGCCTGCCAGCATATAAGGACCATTGGCAATAATCTTGCTAGGGTCTGTATCCACGCCCCAAGTCGATAAGAACTTGGGATTGCCATCTGAACCTAGGGTTTTGACAGAATCAATCAGAGCGTGACGAGGCAGAATCGGTAAACCAGTGATGCGGAGGAACGGCGCAAACGGTTCTGGTACTGTAAATTCAATCTGGCGATCGCTCAGCTTGCGAACCGTTGGTAAGGCCCCGCTCTCGCCTATTCGCAAAACATCCCTCGTATCGGTGGGGATTTTTTCGTTGAAGTAGAGGTCGTTGTAAGTAAACGTAATGTCGTCTGCTGTCAGAGGTGCTCCATCTGACCACTTCAACCCGTCGCGTAGGGTAAAGACAATCCGCCGCTTATCCTCCGAAATCTCCCAGGATTCCGCCAGAGCTGGCTCAATTTCACTGTTGCCGTTTTCGGTGACCAACCCTTCGTAAATGTAGGTGAAAACGTTAGGAGCTTCTTGGTTAAGGGGATAGTTAAAGGTTTTGGGGTCACTGAGGGTGCTAACCACAATCTGAGGCACCTGGGCTGCTTCAGTCTTAAAGTTGGTGGGATTGCAAGCACTTAGGGCGATCGCCAACATAGCGACCAAGGCAACTAAACCCCAACGACGCAGCGGTACAGTCAAAAAAGCAGCAGAGAACATGTTGCACGAACATCAATCTTCTTTGCCATCATAGATCTCAATTTCTCTGAAGTAGGTAGGTGAAGCTAAAAGTCAGATTTTCTGGCTGAAGTCTGCTTGAGGCTACCTAATGATGTGGTTGGTTTAGCGCCAGTAAGGGCGGCCTCGCCAAAATACCCCCACAATGAAGCCCATAAACAGCGTTTCTCCAGGATTGACTAGGATGGCTGGCAACGGAATGAATGAGCGAACCAGTGATCCCAAAATCAAACACAGCACTAATGCCCATAGCACGCCAGCGTTGATGGATACTTGCTGCCATTTTGTTTCTAATAAAAAAACCGCTAACCCTCCAATGCCAATGCCAGCAGCCACCTGCATAATCACTACCCAAGGTGGACTAAATAAAGCGTTTAAGACCGCTCTGAGCAAACCCACTTGGGTGTAACCCATTCCTAAGGCCACTTCTATCACTGCCACGATCGCTAAAGTGGCAAGTGTCAGTAAGGCGAGCGATCGCCAAGGCAAAAACTTTAAGCGGCGCAATGGATCGAACATGTTTAAAGGGGCAGCTAATTGCCTCGATTCTACTTGCTACGTTGCTTGCTGCAATAGTACGACTGCATAAGAGGAAATCCCTTCCTCTCGGCCTTCTGGGCCTAACTTCTCGTTGGTTGTGGCTTTGATGCCCACTTGATTGGGGTTGAGTTCTAAAACAGTGGCAAGGCGATCGCGCATGGCTGAGATGTGGGGCTTTAGCTTGGGCCGCTCCGCCACAATCACAGAGTCAATGTTGCCAATTTGCCAACCTTCGTTCCGGATTAATTGATGCACTTGCTCAAGTAGCTTGAGGCTGTCGGCTCCCGCCCATTGGGGATCGGATGGGGGAAAGTAAAGGCCAATGTCGCCCAAGCTCAGGGCTCCTAGCATGGCATCCATAATGGCGTGGGTCAGCACATCGGCATCACTATGGCCCAGTAAGCCGAGTTCGTGGGGAATGTTGACACCACCCAGAATCAGGTTCCGTCCCTCCACTAGGCGGTGAATGTCGTAGCCGTTGCCAATGCGAATATTCATGAACTCTGCGATCGCTGCATTAAGCAATCTGCATCATCTCGGTGTCTTCAGTCAACAAGTGTTGCCAACAGGTGTTGTTAAAAATGCTTGGCTTCAAGGTTTGGGACGGACAACATCTCTCAGGGTAGTTTCGCCATTAAATTGAGCCAATGCAGTATTGTGTGTTGTAAAAGTGGCGGCGCGATCGCTGGCTACTCGGTAACTACAGCAGATTTGAAGTATGAATCCTCTGAGAAGTAGGGTACATCGCTTAATTGATCAACTGTCGGATGAGGAGATAGAAAGTATATGGCCAGTATTAGAAGCGCTTTATTACGATTTTTATATGCTCCGGGCGATCGAAGAATCGAAGCAAACCCTGCAACCCGGTGACACGCTCACTCGTGAAGAAGCGTTGCGATCGCTGCCTTTGCTGTGAAAAACGTTGTAATCCAATGCTGTGGCAGCGCCAACATGCGTGAATTACCACTAAAGAGTAGATTGCATAAACCTTTGAAGCTGGAAATTCGTTACGAGAGGTCTTTTCTCTTAGACCTAAAAGAGCTAGAGCCGACTGTGTATCAGCAGGTGTGCCAATTTGTCTTTGTGGAGTTTTTACAGATAACGCAATTACAAGACTTGCCAGAACTTCGACAAATGGGTTCTAGAGCAATTTTCTATCGGTTCACCCTCGATCATCACTTCGTCGGCATCGAAGTCACAGGTCAAATTATTAAGTTTCTGCGTATCCTTCCAAAGCCGAATGTTTAGAGGACTCAGACAGACTCTAAACTCCATCGGTAAACTGATGAATGGTAAAGACAATAGGTGGAAATACTGTTTATGGATGCCGCTGCACTTTGGCAACGTTACCAAGACTGGCTTTACTACCACGAGGGCTTGGGATTTTATCTAGATATCAGCCGCATGCGGTTTGATGATGCCTTCGTCGCAGCATTACAGCCTAAGTTTGAGCGGGCCTTTCGGGACATGGCTGAGCTAGAAAAAGGCGCGATCGCCAACCCGGATGAAAATCGCATGGTCGGGCATTATTGGCTCCGCGACCCCGACTTGGCTCCCACAGCGGAACTCAAACAAGACATTGTAGAAACGCTAGGGCAGATTGAAGCGTTTACTCAAAAAGTTCATAGCGGGGCCATTCGTCCCCCCCAAGCTGAAAAATTCACCGATGTCCTTTCCATCGGGATCGGGGGTTCGGCATTAGGGCCGCAGTTTGTTGCTGCAGCACTAGCACCAGATTTTCCGCCCCTCAATCTTCACTTCATTGACAACACCGATCCCGCAGGCATCGATCGCGTCTTGACTCAGCTTCAAGATCGGCTCTCTAGCACGCTGGTAATTACGATTTCCAAGTCTGGCGGTACCCCAGAAACACGTAATGGCATGCTGGAAGTGCAAAAAGCCTACAACGACCAAGGACTCAACTTTCCGCAATATGCGATCGCCATTACAGGGCAAGATAGCAGCTTAGATAAACTCGCCAACTCAGAAGAGTGGTTAGCCACTTTTCCCATGCACGACTGGGTCGGCGGACGCACCTCCGAGCTTTCGTCAGTCGGCTTGCTACCTGCGGCCCTGCAAGGAATTGATATCCGCACGATGCTAGAGGGTGCGAAAGAGATGGATGCTGCGACTCGGACTCCCAACCTCAAAAGCAATCCAGCCGCTCTCCTAGCTCTAGCGTGGTATTACGCCGGGAATGGTCGAGGCGAAAAAGACATGGTGGTGCTGCCCTACAAAGACAGCCTGCTGCTGTTTAGTCGCTACCTGCAACAGCTAGTCATGGAATCTCTTGGCAAAGAGAAAGACTTAAACGGCCAAGTGGTGCATCAGGGGATTGCCGTTTATGGCAATAAAGGCTCGACCGATCAGCATGCCTATGTGCAACAGTTGCGCGAAGGCGTGGCCAATTTCTTCGTCACCTTTATCGAAGTACTGCGCGATCGCCAAGGCCCTTCTGTGGAAGTTGAACCCGGCGTGACCTCAGGCGACTACCTCTCAGGCTTACTGCAAGGCACCCGCCGCGCCCTCTACGAAAACCAGCGGGACTCCATCACCGTTACTATTCCCCAAGTTGATCCCTACAACGTTGGAGCTTTGATTGCCCTGTACGAAAGAGCTGTGGGTTTCTACGGCTTTCTCGTCAACGTCAACGCTTACCATCAGCCCGGTGTAGAAGCAGGCAAAAAAGCCGCCGCTTCCGTACTTGACTTGCAAAAACAAGTGGTCAAGGCGTTGCAACAATCTAGTCAACCTCTGTCTTTGCAGGCGATCGCTGAAAAAGCAGGTGTCCCAGACCAAATCGAGTCCATCTACAAAATCGTCCGCCACCTAGCCGCCAACCAACGCACCGTCACCCTCCACGGCAACCCTGCCCAACCTAACCAGCTAACCGTCTCAGCCCTCTAACCCCTTAATTTAATTGTTCAATTCTTTTCCCTATAGCGCCCGTACCTACGTTCCTGACCTGATATAGCAATCCTAAATGAGGTGGATGGGTGTGCTTCTCGACCCGCTAGTTTCATAAATCATTTAAGGACTGCTACATAAAAAAGCCCACTATTAAAGTTAGTGGGCTTTTTAGCTAAATCAATGAGTAAATCTTTGAAGTTAAATTAGCAGATCAAGCAGATTCAACACTGCTCAGGCTGCCTATTTCTGGCCGCCGACAACTTGTTGTTTCAACACATCAATTTCTTGAGATAGCTCTTGGCGATTCTCAACCTTCAATAGATATCTGTAAACAAACCAAGCTGAGTAGCCAATTCCAACTAGTTCAAAAGTAGGAGCTAGAAGAGGGATATCGTTGATCGCGTCCAAAATCGCTAGGGTGATCTTGACAGTAACGATGCCCCCAAATAGAAGGCCTAAGTTAATCAGAAGACGCTGATTCTGATTAAAGAAATCCGATAGCAGGTCGGGCAACTGTCCTAAATAGTAAGAAACGCGATCGCCAATTTGTGACCATTGCTCAGAAGACTGAGACTGCTGATGAGGTTGAACAACGAGCGGAGCAGGTTCAGTAGAAGTTACTTCAATGTCTGCTCTACCTTCTACGTCAGCAAACTCAGGGGTGCTGGAATCAGTATAATCAGATGTTTTCAGTTCGGGATTCATATGAATATCTCGAGAACGACAACCTGGGTAATATAGCTTTGGGAAGCTCCAACTAACGGCAGACAGTAGCAGAGTTAGAGAACTGTTTTTGCTAGTTTTCAAACATATCTGACACTAAAGCAGAGCTTCACAAATTGCAAGATAGTTAATAACTGCGACTTCAAAATTTGTTAAGTAAAGTTTCAGTTAAACGATTGCTTACAGCATCCCATAAGACTAGAATCAGAAATTTTTGCCTGAATCTGTCTTAGGTTGGGTTGTTTGGGAAGATGACTCGATTGGCGCTAAGTGACGGTATCATGGGTGATGAGCGCATCCAGCGTGATGATTTGGCCGCAGCGAGTAAGTCTGCTACGCGAGTAAGCTCGATGAACATTGCAGTTGAACGGCAGAATTTAAGACAACCGTATACTCTGCGATCGCATCAGGAAAGCAAGCAAGCGCTCGGACTATTGTTAAGCTAAGTTTCTCCGCACTGTTACATCTACATGGTTAAAGCCAGCGTTATATGGAGCGATGATTGCCGCTCATGACCATGTAGATCGTTGGCAGTTGCTAGAAATGCTTGGTTCTAGATGCTTGGTCTGGATTTTGCTATTGAAGAACCGTAACCTTCATCCAGCAAGACCTAACAGTGAATAGAACTTAAAACGAAAAGTTTTCTTCATCGTCAATTCTGACATCCCAATTAGCAGACAGTACCTCGGCCACGACTGCTTCTAGGGCAGCGGCATTTAAGGTGCGGGTAGTTTGCTCTTGCAGAGGATTGGAGACTGGAATCAACCGGAGTTGTCTTGAATCTTGAATTAAATCAAAACAAGGTTCCTGTTCAGCTGACTTCTTAAGTTCTAAATAATCGAAGCTACAGACGTTCAGATACAGGGCATGATTGGCGACTAAGGTTGATTGTTGAGGGTCGGCAAAAACCTCTAACACGCACCCTTCCCCTTCGCTGAGGAGATTGTCATCTTGGGTATAGATATAGCGAACTCGGCCCAAGTCAGCTAACAGCCGCTGCATGTCTTGTTTACTCACAATGATGCCAGTGTCAACAATACAGGGCGCTGGCAACCTCATATCTCTAGGCAGGGGATCATGACTCATGGGAAACAGCCTCAAATGGGCCTTATAGCGGGATGCAGTGATCGAATTTGACGGTAGAACTTGGCAAGGACTGGGCAACCAAGGCTGGTTAACCAAAGTCAGAGAAGTTCTTAAGAGGCGCTAATGGGACGACTTCAGGACAGCTAACCCCTGAGAGGGTAATCGCTGGATGTAGAAAATGGTTGTGTACGAAACAATCTTAGCTCAAGATTTTCGGTTCGCTACTAACAAAATTTCAGGGGATGGACTGGTCTGACCTAGTTTAGCAACACCCTCTTGAGTGATTGATTAATATATTTCACTTTAATAAATCTATGCCTGTTTTAAGGCTGAGACTGGACCAGTTATAGATTCGGTCGCTGACCTAGCTGCACCGGGTAGATGGCGTTAAGGAATCTGTCACAGAGGCGAGATTTAGGCTGTTCTTTAATTGTGCTTGGTCTAGTAAGGTATGAGTTCGGTCAAAAGGCTGAAAATCTGCTCTAATTCATCAGCTATCTGATTGGGAGCATTGGAGGGCAAGGGCTGTGGCACAAGTAAAGCAGAGCGAGAAAGCTATGGGAATTGGTTCTAGAGTCGCGGCGGCGATCGCCTTCTATACCTGTTTACCTGTTCCTCCGACTTGGGCGTTGGAATTTCAAGGAGTAGCTCGTCTCGCGCCTTACATAGGGTTGCTAATCGGAGGGCTGTTGGGCGCGTTGGATCTGGGGCTACAGGCGATCTCGATGCCCGTTTTGACTCGCAGTGCCTTGATTGTAGTGACTTGGATGGCTGTGACAGGTGGCTTGCATCTAGATGGAGCGATGGACACCGCCGACGGCTTGGCAGTTTTAGACCCAGAACGTCGGCTGGAGGTAATGGCGGATAGTCGCTCTGGAGCTTTTGGGGTAATGGCGGCGATCGCGCTCCTCTTGCTTAAAACTGCTGCTCTGAGTGACTTGGAAGGGGATCGATGGCTGGCTTTAATGGCGGCAGCAGGTTGGGGCCGTTGGGGACAACTCGTGGCAATCGCCCGTTACCCTTACCTCAAACCCACGGGTAAAGGAGCCTTTCACAAGGAAGCCATTCGTTCGCTCTGGGAGGCAGTACCTAGTTTGTTTTTGTTGTTGAGCCTGAGTGGGCTACAAGTTTTGCTTAATCCAGCTCACTGGCCTGTTGCTTTGGGGATGGCTGCGGGGGGCATTGCGATCGCTTGGCTAACTGGCACATGGTTCAACCACAAGCTCGGCGGTCATACGGGTGATACGTACGGAGCCACCGTGGAGTGGACAGAAGCTGGTTTATTATGCTTACTGGCTGGGCTCTAACTAATTTTGAGTAACGCCTTGAGTGACTAAGCTAGCAGCTTGTTTGATCGGAATCTCAACCCAAAATTTAGTGCCTTGTCCTACGAACGATTCACACCAAATTTGCCCTTGATGCTTCGCCGTGACGATTTGGTAGCTGATCGACATGCCCATGCCTGTGCCCTTGCCAACAGATTTGGTCGTAAAGAAGGGATCAAAAATTCGCTGCTGCACCTCTGGAGTCATTCCTAAACCATTATCAGTAATGCAAACGGCAATACGATCTCTGCTCTGCTGGTGAGTAGTAATCCGAATCGTGCTGGGGGATTGCTGTAGGGTCGCTGCGTGGCTTTGGTTCTCCCGCTCTTCTAGGGCATCCAAAGCATTGCTAAGAATGTTCATAAACACCTGATTGAGCTGGCCCGCATAGCATTCTACGAGAGGCAGCGGGCTGTATTCCTTAATGATTTCTATCGCAGGACGCTGAGAATTTGCCTTGCAGCGGTGTTGCAAAATCAATAGCGTGCTGTCAATGCCTTCATGAATATCCACAGGCTTGACTTCTGCTTGATCGAGGCGAGAAAAATTTCTGAGGGAGAGGACAATCTGCTGAATCCGGTTAGCCCCCATACGCATCGAGGTAAGAATTTTTAGCAGGTCTTCAGCCAAAAAATCGATATCAATTGTGTCTGCACAGTCGCTCACCTCTGGGTGCGGATGAGGGTAGTGTTTTTGATAAAGCTGAAGCAGTTGGAGCAAGTCTCGCGCATACTCGTTGGCATGGCTAATATTGCCAGAGATGAAGTTGACAGGGTTATTGATTTCATGAGCCACTCCAGCAACCAAACTGCCTAGAGCCGACATTTTCTCGTTTTGCACGAGTCGGAGTTGCGATTGTTGGAGTTGGTCTAAGGTGGTGGAGAGCTTGGCGGTGCGTTCGGCGACCCGTTGCTCTAGAAGTTCGTTGGATTTTTTTAGTTGGCCTTGTTCGCGAGCTTGTACCTGCCAGAGCACGACAATCATGGCTCCGGTCAACCCCACAATCACTAGGGCAATTACATCTAGCGATCGCAGTTGTGACTCAATATTTTCGCGTGGAATCACCAGTGCCACTGACCAATTGGCTTCTTTGAGGGGGAGGTAAGCGACATATTTCCAGGTGCCATCAATGCGCAATAGCTTGATTCCCTCTTGTTGGCTCACCATTTGTTGGGCGATCGCGGCTAAGCTTTTGTCCGCTGACTTTAGCAGGTTGGCAGAGGGCTGCTCCGATGTAAACATCAGCTCCGAGTTGGGATGTGCGATGACTTGTCCTTTTGAGTCAAGCGCAAAGGCATAGCTATTGTCGCCATAGTTAAGGCTGTCAACCACATAAGCAATACGATCGAGCCGTACTAAATTATGAATTTCTCCAATGGGAGGACTGGTCGTATCTAAACCTCGTCGGATTGGAGTCGCCACTGAGATGGTGGGAATTTTGGCGGCTCGGCTGATGAGGGGATCACTGACATTGGTTTGTCCCGCCATTGCCTTTTGGAAGTACTCGCGATCTTTGACATTTGCAGGTTTCCCGCCGATCACTTGGCGCTGACCGTCAGCCTTAGCGATCGCAATGGCATAGACATCGTTAAAGCGCAAGACTTCAGTTTTCAAGTACGGTTCAGCGCTAGACCAATTCATTGATTTGACGACTGTGGTATTGGCCAGCGTCTCTATATGAACTGTCAAAGTTGCCAGCCAGCGATCGATCTCGTCTACACCCTGCTCTACTTCCAAAAAAGCGTTTTGCTGCAAACTCTCCAACATCACATGGTGGACAAGTTGATAGCTGTAATAGGCTCCTAAACTCACAATGAGGGTTGTGCCGCCAATTACAAGATTCATTAAGTAACGTTGGGGCTTAAAGTATTTTCTAAAAATTTTCATAGTGCGCGGCAGCAGAGAATTGCTTATGACAGAGGGCGATCGCCGGGGAGAAGGGGTTGAGTCGGTAAATTGGCAAAGGTAATCTTGAACCACTTTTCCTGAAGGCGTTTAAGCTCTCCTTGGGTACGCAAATCACCCAAGAAACGGTTGAGGAGGTCGAGTAGATCTTGATTGCCTTTTTTCACAGCCCAGGCTGCATAAGATTTACGGCTGACTCGCTCACCTAACTCAAAAATGGCGGGTTTTTCGCTGACCAATACCGACAGGGAGACAATGTTGTGGAGAACTGCATCCAGTTGCTGATTCAGCAAATCTTGATAAGCCTGGGCGAAGCCGCGATACTGCTTAACTTGACCCAGAGTGCCGCCCTGCTGCTTCAGTTGGGCGGCAAGGTCAGGAATGGCTGCTAGAGAAACTCCCCCTTGCTGGACTCCCAAAACTTTGCCTGAGAGGTCCGCAAGGGTTTTGATGGTGAGATCATCTTTGCGTTTGATGTAAGCAACGGTGGATTCGGCGATCGGCATGGTGAAGTCTAAAGTTTTGGCGCGATCGTTGGTGATACCCACTGCGGTTAGGGCTAAGTCATACTTACCGTCCGCTACTCCCGGAAGAATGCCCTGCCAAGGCAGAATTTCTTGGTGAATCTCAAATGCAACGGTCTTTCTAAGCTGTGCTAGTAACTCGTGATCGAAACCAATCGGCTTTTCATTGACCAAAAACTCGAAAGGAGGATAGTCATCCTCAGTAGCAACTAATAAATGTCCTCGTTGCTTGATTTGGGTCAGCAAAGCATTGCTGGCTTTGAGGGTTGAGCCGCTTTGTGGCGATTGAATACAACCATGAGCCGCTGAGGTCAGTAGCATTCCTGCGCCAGCTTGAAGGAAAAATCGTCTCCGAATGGTCATACCTTCAAAGCTACAGCAACATCCTTTATCAAGGTTCCCTAGGGCTGCTTGTGACGCTCATCACTTTATTTTATAGAACCAGGATTTTGAGCACTCCTGCCAAAACTGTCATCGTATCAACAGGATTTATCGCTCCTAAGTCAATCTTTTGATTCAGTTGAGGTACTGCATGAACCTGTAAATATTCCCAATCCAACTCAATGTCTTGAAGATCGTTAGAGTTAGCAATCTCCATTCTGTTCTCCTGCAGCAGGATGCGATATTTATAAGGCCACATTGGTAAACCAACTTTGTGCTCTTGCATCAAGAAATACATGTCCTGCTTGATGTTTTGCCACCACATGAGGCCACCCAAAGTGGTAATTGGTTTCCGGAAGGCCACGCTAAGGCTCCTTGAGTGGGAAATGAGGAATTGCTAATTCAAACTAACTTGCTATTTGGTTTCCATCCAGTTCTTACCTGCATTAATTTCCACTAGAAGCGGCACGCTGAGTTGAACAGCAGTTTCCATAGTGGATTTAATTTGAGGTTTTAGTGACTCCCATTCTTCTGGAGGTAGTTCAAAGATCAGTTCGTCGTGGACTTGTAGTAACAGATTGGCTTGATGAGAGCGGAGAATCTCGTGCAGTTTTGCCATCGCGATTTTGATGATGTCGGCGCTGGAGCCTTGGATTGGGGCATTGGCGGCAGCTCGCAGCAAACCTGCATCGTACTGACCAGGCCGCAAGCTATCAAGATCAATCTCTTCTGGTTTCCGACCGCGCAACTTCAATAAATTGTCGTTCGTAAAGTTGAAATAGCGCCGACGCCCAAAAATAGTTTCAACATAGCCTCGTGCGATCGCCTGTTGTTGCATAGTTTGCAAATAGGCAAAAACTTTCGGGTAGCGTTGGTTAAAGCGATCGATAAAGAGCTTGGCTTCTGAGGCTTTTACGCCGGACTCACGAGCAAACCGCTGTGCCCCCATGCCATAAATCACGCCAAAATTGATGATCTTACCCAAGCGGCGTTCTTCGGAGGTGATGGTATCTTTTTCCAGCAACAACCGGGCTGTGAGGGTATGGACATCCTCATTGTTGCGGTAGGTTTCCACCAAAACAGGTTCTTGGCTGAGATGGGCCAGAATCCGCAACTCAATTTGGGAGTAATCAGCCGCTGCGAGGAGCCAGCCTTCCTCTGGAATAAAGGCTTTGCGAATTTGCCGACTAAAGGCAGTCCGAATCGGAATGTTTTGCAGGTTGGGGTTGGAGGAAGAAAGTCGGCCCGTAGTGGTGCCTGTTTGGTTAAAGTTGGTATGGACTCGGTGGGTGTCAGGCCGCACTAGATTGGGGAGCGCATCGACATAGGTAGACTTAAGCTTCGACAGCGTGCGAGATTCCAACATGGCATCCACGACGGGGTGATCGCCTTGTAACTTCTCTAGCGTGGCGGCATCCGTGGAGTAGCCTGTCTTGGTTTTGCGGGATTTCTTGCGATCGAGACCGAGTTTTTCGAATAGCAGCTCACTCAGTTGCTTCGGTGATCCAAGGTTGAATTTCTCACCCGCAGCTTCGTAGGCTCGGGCCTCGATCAAAGCTAGCTCTTTTTCCAGCGATCGCGAAAAGTCCCGCAAATATTCCTGGTCGATGCGAACCCCGCAGTATTCCATCTCGGCTAACACGGGTTCTAGGGGCTGTTCAATCTCTAGTAGCAAGCGGTGTATTTCTGGAACGGGTGCTAACTCGTCTCTCAGCTTGGCGACCAAATGGAACGTAGTATAGACATCCATGCCACAGTAGTTGGCGACGCTCGCAATATCAATATCTGCGATCGTTTGACCTTTGGGAACCAGCTCGGTATAGCTTTGCGGTGTGATGCCCAGGTAACGGCGGCTTAAATCGGTCAAATTATGGCTGTTGTCTGGGTCAAGCACGTAGCTCGCCAGCATAGAGTCAAACACTACACCCGCTAGTTCAATGCCTTGGCAACGGAACACCAGGCGATCGAATTTGGCGTTTTGTAGTGCTTTTGGGTATTTAGTGCTTTCTAGGAAGGGTCGTAATGCTTCTAAAACGGTGGCTTTATCCAGATTGGCACCCGTTTTGTGTCCCACGGGCAGATAAGCCATGTCACTTTCACCCGCTCCCCAGCAGCAACCGATTCCCACTAGTTCGGCGTCGCGTGGTTCTAGGTCACTGGTTTCAGTATCCCAAGCCACGGGAGTCGCTGGATCGGTCAAGGCTTGTAACCGCTGTACCAGTTCGGCTAACTGCTCTGACGATTGAATGATTTGGGGGTGGATTAGGGCAGGGCCTTGCTTTTGCTGCTGAGCTGCATCGGTTTCCTCAGCACTGAAGAAAGCCAGATCCTCGCTTTCAAAGTCTGAGAGAAACGGGTTATTAGGAGTTCCTGTGGCGATCGCTGATGCAGCTTTGGCTCCGTCGGTTTCTGAGAAGTCAGGAGTGGCATCATTGTCAGCCTCTGCGCCACCAAAAAGTTTTTGCAGTTGTAGCGTCTTCTTCATCAGAGACTGAAACTCTAGTTTTTCGAGCAATGGCACTACTGCTTCGCGATCGAACCCCTTGAGTTGGCAGTCTTCTAAGCTGATTTCCAGGGGCACATCCAGATGGATTTGGGCCATCCATTGCGAGTGCCGCGCCTCTTCCCGTCCTGCTTCCAGCTTTTGCTTTACGGCTCCCTTGATTTCGTCTAAGGAGGCATAGATCTGTTCTAAAGAGCCATAGGTACTCAACAACTGCACCGCAGTTTTCGCGCCAATGCCCTTTACCCCTGGGATGTTATCGGAGGAATCTCCACAGAGGGCTTTGTAATCGACAACTTGGCTGGGTAAGACGCCCAATTTGGCTTGCACTTGCTCAGCGCCAAATTCATTCGGGTGGCCAGTGGTGCCACGGGCGAAAGGATTGCCCAGATGCAACACCTTGATTTTTTGATCGGGATCAATCAGTTGGAATAAGTCTTGGTCGCCACTCAAAATTTTGACAGGGTACCCCGCCGCACTAGCTCGCCGCGCTAATGTGCCAATCACATCGTCGGCTTCATAACCGGGAGCAGTGACCACAGGCAAGTTGAGGGCTTGGAGCAATTCCTTCAGGTTTTGCAAATCGGGCTTAAAATCTTCTGGCGTTTCTGGACGACCTGCCTTGTAGGTTTCGTCGGCATCGTGGCGAAACGTGGGCGCGCTCAGGTCAAAGGCGATCGCTACATAATCTGGCTGCTCAGATTCCATCACTTCTAGCAACGCTTTGAGAAAGCCATAACTTACGCTCGTGGGAATGCCAGTGGACGTGCGTAACCCGCCATCTCGCCCTTTGGCGAAGGCAAAATACGAGCGAAAAGCTAAAGAGTGACCATCAATCAGAATCACCTTGGGGTGCTTTTCTGGGAGGGAATTGTGAGTAGACAAATCAGAAGCAGAAGTAGATTGAGCCATAGATCCCATTCTAGCGAGTTCCGCTCCTTACCCGATTCTCACCTGGGTTTGTCGTTGGTGTTGTTGGCCCCTAAAGAGTCGTAGGAATTTTCTGCCGATGATTGATCAGTATCTATATGAATAATGGTTTGCACCGGGCCGTAGCGTTCCCGAATTGTGCCCTCCACTCGTTCTGCAATCACACGGGCGGCTCCGAGAAATTCTGGGTGCAAGACCAAATACATTTCAACAAACACTTGCCGACCCACAATTCCACGCGACTGAATGCGGTAGCAATGAGTGACGCCTTCGACTTGCCGTGCCAGTTGTGCCAAAATCTCCGGGGCGATCGCCACTTGCCGCACGAGTAATGGTAACTGCCAGTTCAGCACACGCCAGCAACTGCGGATCGCGACGAAGATCACTATGACCGCCAGCAGGGGATCGAGCCACACATAACCGCGCCAGACTCCTACTAAGCCGATCAACACGACCACACTCAGCCAAGCATCTTGCAAAATATGGTTGGCATTCAGCCGGAGAGCCGCACTCTCTAGCACCCTGGCTTCGTAGCGCTCGAAAAAGGCCAGACAAATCCCAATGGCGATCGCCACACCCAAAAGTTGAATCAGCGGCAAATTAATACTGACTTCAAAAGGAACAGCGGCGTTGCGCGTCGACGCTTCTAACTGTTTCAACGCCCCACCCAGCAAGTTGAGGCTAGAAAACCCTAGTAGGGCCACGAGGAGCAGAGCCCCGATTGACTCTAAGCGCCCATGCCCCCAGACTTCTCGCCCGGAAGTACGATGGGGAGAAGTGACTGCTAAGAGGCTGAGAAGCGTACTAAAACCATTAATTAAGGTGTGTACCGATTCCGCTAAAAGACTAAGGGATTTAGCTGCCCAGCCAGCCCAAACCTTCACTGCAAAAATTAGCAGTGTCAACCAAAGAGTAGCCAATAAAACTTGATGAATCGCTCGACGGCGACTGTATGCCTCTGCCATAGACCCAAAGGCTATCACAATTTATTCCTGCCTCAGTGAATGATTCTAAGGACTTAGGGAAATTCTGTCTCTAGGGGTTTGAGCATCCTCAGCCGATAAATCCTAGTTGATGCGAAGCAAATCCGATCGCTCCTCCTGCTAGCACTAACCACATAGAGTTGATTTTGAAGCGAAACACCGCGATCGCACTCAAAATTGCCACGCTCACTGTGAGCCAATCCATCAATGCCGCTTGTGCCAAGGTATAGGTCACTCCCGCCATGAGTCCCAAAGAGGCCACATTCACCCCATCGAGAAATCCGCTAGCGTAGGGAGATTGACGCAACTTAGTCACCCAAGGGTTAACCACCCACACCAACAAAAAAGCAGGTAAAAAAATGCCGAGAGTCGCAGCGATCGCCCCGGCGTTTCCTGCCAGCAGATAGCCAATGAACGTCGCCGTGGTGAAGACTGGACCTGGTGTAATCTGACCAATGGCAACGGCATCCAAAAGCTGCTGGGATGTCAGCCAATGGTTGCGCTCGACTAAATCCCGTTGTAAAAATGCCAGTAAGACGTAACCACTGCCATAGAGCACACAGCCAAGCTTGAGAAAGAACAGAAAGACACTAACCCAACCCACTGAGGTGACGGTCGTTGCAGGGGCACTGATTTGAGGCACGACTCCCGACAACGGCAAGAAGAATGCTCCCCAAGGCTTGCCTTTACTTAGCCCGTTTTTCACGAGCATGACCGCAATACCTAGCGAAACGAGCACCAAAATCTCGTTCCAGCCCGCTAAGTAAGCCGCGATCGCGCTTACCCCTGCAACAATCGTGGGCCTGTCCTTAGCTGCCTTTTTACCCAGATTCCACACCGCCTGAACCACGATGGCAATAATGACCGGTTTGATGCCATAGAGTAGCCATGACACCTGGGCCACAGTTTGATAGCGAGCATAAATAGCAGCCAATGCCCAGACAATCAGCATGGCAGGCAGAATAAAGCAAGTTCCTGCCACCAATAAGCCCCGCCATCCGGCTCGTTCGTAACCGATGTGAATGGCTAACTCTGTCGAATTGGGACCAGGAATCAAATTCGTGACCCCGAGTAAATCGAGCAGTTTCTCCCGGCTCATCCATTGACGGCGGCTGACCACCTCATGGTCCATCATGGCGATGTGGGCAGCAGGCCCACCAAAAGCAATCGTCCCCAGCCGCAAAAACACGATTGCGAGTTCTGTTAATCGCTGTTGTTTCGGAGTTAGAGCGCGATCGCCCTCTGCTGCCTGTCCCTGAAACTCCTCAGGTTCCTGCGTCACCGCAACTCTCCTGTGTTGATGGTTAGATCAGGATCGTGCCAGATTAAGCGCTGCATTTGCGTCAATCTAAGACGGGCGATCGCACTTTCGCTGTTACCTGGAGGCAGGTTGGCTGAGCCTGATACCCTGAGGATTGAATACCAACACAACAGTTCAGCCCTTACCAGCTAGCACCGGAGGAAGTCACGATGCAGGAATCTACAGCCACTCCACCCGCTTCAGCAAAGTCTACCGAGGTTACGCCCAAAGACATTCAGTTATTGGTTTTGGATATTGATGGCACGATCGCTGGAACTTCCAACCAAGTTCGTGAGCCTGTCAAGCAAGCGATTCGGGCCGCTCAAGCCAAGGGTGTGAAGGTGGCCATTGCCACAGGGCGGATGTTTTGTTCAGCGGTGCGTTTCCACCAAGCTGTTGGCTCTGACTTGCCGCTCCTAGCTTATCAAGGAGCCTTGATTAAAGATGTATCGACTCAACAAACGCATCGCCATTGGCCTGTCTCTAAGGAAACAGCCCACCATTTATTAGATTATTTCGAGCAGCCAGAGTTGCGATCGCTGCTATCGGTGCATTTCTATATCAATGATCAGCTCTATGTTCGTGAACTAACGCCAGAAACCAAGATTTATGCTGAACGCTCCGAAGTAGAGCCGATTGTGGTGGGAGATTTGCGTCGAGCGCTGACCGATGAACCCACAAAGGTATTGGCCTTGAGCGATGATACAGACGTAATTGAGCAATTATTTGGTGGGCTGCGCCAACGTTACACCCCCGCAGAACTTTACCTGACCAAATCAGTGGCGACTTTCTTTGAGGCGACTAATCCTTTAGTGAATAAAGGCATTGCTGTGAAATACCTCACCGAAGAGATGCTAGGTCTTAAAGCCGAAAATGTGATGACCGTAGGCGACAACTTTAATGATCTAGAAATGCTGGAATACGCCGGAGTTGGTGTGGCGATGGGAGATGCACCAGATGACGTAAAAGCGATCGCGAGTTGGGTTGCTCCCAGTGTGGAGTTGGATGGAGCTGCCGCCGCGATCGAAGAGTTTGTTCTGTAATTCGGGTGGGGGAAATACTGGTTTAAAAGTCAGAAAGGGCACCGACGACTGGCCGTGTTTCGTCTCGGTGCCCTGACTGGTTCGCTCCTCACACAAGATTTAATATAACTGACTGACACAGCTTTGTCACCCCCTCTTCAAACAAATTTCATAAGATACTACATTTGGTAGCCACAATATGAAAGTTTTATGGTAATGGCTCTAGGGCCTGGGCGCTTTAGCCAACCGCTTTTGAGCCAAAATTCTGTCTTAGTGCTGACTTAGCGCCGATCGTACTTCTATAGTTCGGTAGGGGCTACTAAGCCCAACACCTCTTGTATTAGTACTTGCAAGAGAGGCTGAGTCGCCAAGACTAAACCTAGCCGCGCTTGCACCAAAGCTTGATCGCTCTGCTGAACATCCCCCCAAAAGCGGCAAGCATCGTAGAAACTTAAAAACGCTTTAGCCAAGGCTGCGACTAATCGCTCAACCATGCGGTACTCTTTGGGCTCTAAAGGCAACGCGATCGCTGCGACTAACAGGCTCTGTAACTCATCGACTGTGTCAATCAGGGCAAAAATCAAACTTTGTTCAGCGGGGTGCACTAAACGTAGTTCACTCTGTAGGTTTAACCAAGGAATCGCTGGGGCCGCGATCGCGCTTGGAGTCAAGCTATTTATATTGACAGGCTCCTCAGCTAGTAATCCCTGCTCCCGGGCTAAACGTAGCAAAGCGTAACAGCGAGCGTGAGCATACTGAACTACAAATGGGTCAAAAATATGACCTTGATTAACCTTTGATGACTTTTGTGGAACTACTACTGGGCTCAATTTTTGACCAACCCCCTCAACTGACTGTTGCAATTGCGGGACGAAATGATACGTCCTGCACTGTAGCCAATCAGCCAAGCCTTGAGGTATCAGTTCAAAATAAAGCCAACCAGACGGTTCAAGCTTCACCGTAAAATTCCTTAAGCCAAAACTCACGCTTGTTAAGGGAGGGTTACCAGGTAAATTTTGAGCGATCGCTGCTTGGGAAAAGTGCTCAGTGATTAGCCTCGCAAGCTCTATAGCTGGCTTCTGGCAATGCTTGGCGAGTTGTAAAGCGATCGCCGAACTGTACAAAATCGGCATTTTTCCCTTGACTCGTTGTGCAGAAATCACCAGTTTTAGCTCTCCATTTGGTAGCAGGCTGGGTTCTATCGTTGGTGTTGTTGAAGAGCAAACTTTTGGGAAAACATCACTCCGTAGGCAGATTACCTCTTGTAACTGCCTCAGTAACAATAATTGCAGCGCAGGGTAGGTAACGATCGGTAAACTCTTACTCACGTATGGTACGAGGATAACCAGGTTTAACCTGCTCACTTTAGGCTAATAGGTCAGCAGATCGTTGGAACTTTCTTAAGAAATGAGAGTCCATGGCATTCGGCCTTCTCCGTGTTTATACATTTCTTCATGTACGATTGTTAGTACAGAGATAGAAACACTGAAGAGAGTCAAGCCGAGCTAGCTGTATAAAATTGACCTGGCCTGAGGAGTTGATTTGAGCTTAATCATCCGTGCCCCCTTAACAAGTTTGCTGTCTTAGGTCCTTATCTGTTTAGTTTCTAAAAGCCTGGTCTTATGTACTCAGTATCCCCACCTTCAGAAGCATCTCGACCTTTCCTAACCTGGCAGCGCATCTTGGATTGGTCTCAGGAGCACTACCGCTGTCGTGTCTTCAGCAAAGACGAGAAAATCCCTGCTCGTCCTGGTTTACTGTATCTAGTACAAAAGGGCTCTGTTCGCCTGGTGGGAAGCGCCCAAGTCAGCGCCACAGGCAATTCGCGCCTTCCCCGCATTAGTCCAGAAGAAGCTTTTCTAGGTTTTGTGGGTGCAGGACAACCATTTGAGATTGTAGCTCAGTCTCCATTCACACTGCAAAGCTATGCTCACGTAGACCAAACCTCGGTGGTTTGGATGTATTGGCACGATCTAGATAATTGGCCACATTTTCGCCGAGAAGTGCTAGACGCCTTCCGCTACCAACACCAACGCAAATTGTTGTGGTTAAGTACTTTGGGCCAGCGTCGGACCATTGACCGTTTGTTAGGGTTTCTGACTTTGCTAATTGAAGAGTTTGGTGAACCCTGCGAAAACGGTTATTTCCTTCCTTGGTCTCTTACCCATGCTCAGATTGGGAGTGCGATCGGATCTACTCGCGTCACGGTAACCCGCTTGATGGGTAAGCTGCGACAGAAGGGCTTGATCTACACCCAAGGCGATAATCTGCTGTGCTTGCCTGCCGAGTCGATCGCGCATCGCTAAAACTATTATTTCTGTTGACATCTGTTCTTAGGCTGCTGAGTATGAGGGCTAACTAGCTCAGTTGGCGCTAGCTAGTCGCTCATACCAGTTGTAGTTTGATCCCAATGCGGTCATGCTAAGTCATGGGCTTTATGGCTATGTAATTCAAGCCTAGCAAGGGCTGCGAAGACTGTTGTAGTGGCAAGGACAGGATAAAGCGCGACCCGTTCCCACTCTCAGAGTCCAGTGTAATGGAGCCGCCATGGAGTTCTGCCAACTTGCGGGTAATTACCAGCCCTAGTCCGCTGCCTTGGTGTTGCCGAGACAGAGAGTTGTCAATTTGTGAGAATGGTGTAAATAGTAGATCTTGCTCAGCTTTGGCGATGCCAATTCCTGTGTCCCACACCAGAAAATTAACGGTATCTGGGATACTATCGGATTGTCGCTGGTGAGAGCGATAGACTTTCATTCCCACTGATCCCGCTGGAGTGAACTTCACGGCATTGGTCAGTAGGTTAAGCAACATCTGTTTGAGGCGTCTAGGATCAGCCACGATATATTCTAGTTCTGGCTCAACTTCCATTTCTAAGCGCAGATTTTGATTCTCGACATGCTCTTGAATCAAACTGATAACGCTTTCACAAATATCGTTGATGAAAATCTGCTGAGGTTCGAGTTCTAGGCGATCGGCCTCTAAGCGTGACAAATCCAAAATGTCATTAATTAAGTCGAGCAGGTGCTGTCCGCTCAGGTGGATGCGCTCGATGTAGTCTTTTTGTTTGGGATTAAGCTGGCCAAAAAATTCTTGCAATAGAACGTTGGAGAACCCCAAAATCGCGGTCAGAGGGGTCCGCAATTCATGGCTAGTAGTCGCAATGAATTCTTCTTTTAGCCGAGTTGTTTCAGTGAGTTGATGATTTTGAGTTTCTAAGAGTTGCCACTGTCTTCTAAAATCGCTGATGTCTCGACAGACTCCCACGACTCGCTGCACAACTCCGGCTGGATCAGCGATGGGTGTATAGATGGTTTCAAATAGTCTGGTGCCTGATGGTAGAGAGAGCTCGTGATCGACGAAAACGGGTTCTCCAGTTTTGAAGGCTTGGGCAATGAGTTGATCAAGCTCCTGCCCGGAGGAACCTAGCAGCTCTCGGTTGGTTTTACCCAAAACTTCGGGTAGCGGGTATCCCAACAAGGCGAGGCCAGCGGAATTGATGGCTATATACCGCTGCTCTTGGTCGTATTCGACAAAGATATCAATCGATTTTTCTAGAAATAAACGGAAATGCTCAGCGCTAGCGCGTTGCTCATGTTCTTGGCGATACAAATAAGCTTGGCGTAAGGCGATCGCGCATTGATTGGCTACCTGCTCTATCAGCTTGATTTCGGCTGGCTCAAAGTGGCGGGGTTGAGTGTGGTAGACACATAAGGCTCCAATCAAACCTTGATTATCCAGGATGGGGCTAATCAGTTGGGTAATCACTGTGGAGTCAGAGTTTAACGGCGATGATCCAGCGCGATCGCAGCGAACCAATATGGGTAAAGGTAACTCTCGAAGGGATGCCCAAGAAACTTCATGAATACAGGCTTCGCCCGCTAAGAGCTTTTGACGGCATGGTTCTGGCCAACTTTGGATTGCAAAGCGCTGACCGACTAAGGATTGATCTGAGGGAGGGGAGGAGTGTTCATAGCGAACTTCTAGCGATCGCTGACGGGGGTGAAACAGGCTGGCATAACAGCCATCGATCGCTAAAGTTTCGACTAACCCTTCTACAGCGGCTTTGAGGACTTGATCTTCTGATAAGTCTTTGCGGAGGGTTTCGGTTAAGCTGCGGATGAGTTGCTCAAATTGCAGCGATCGCTCTAGAGATCGAGTGCGTTGGTTGACGTGATCTTCTAATTCTTGAGCATAGGTTTGCAACTGTTGCAGTAAGCTAGCTTGCTCTAGCGCGATCGTGACTTGGTCGGCGACCGCTTGAACTAATTGCTGCTCATCGGTCGTCCAGTTTCGCGGAGTTCGACAGTGGTGGACGACCAGCAAGCCCCACAAGGTCCGCTTTTGTGGATCTACTGTTTCCTGAATGCGTTGAATAGAAACGGCAATCATGCTGCGAGTCTGCACTTGTTTGAGCATGGCTCGGTGGCAGTCTGCCAAGGGTTCTTGCTCTACATTGGCTACGCACCAAAGCTTGCCTAGACGGTATGCCTCTATATAAGGCGGAGGGATGCACTCCGCTGGAAAACTTTGCCCCAGCATCGCTGGATAGCACAAGCTAACTGACTCGGCAATACAGGTGCCACTTTGATCCGGTAGCAACTGATATGCTAAGACGCGATCTGTGTCTAGGGCCTGTTGTAGTCGGACTACGGCAAGCTGGACGATCGCTGAGAAATCAAACGTAGTGCGAATTTGGGCCGAAATGTCACTTAATAAAGCCTCGCGTTCTCGTCGCTGTTGAATTTCTTCCGCTACACGCTGGCGATCGCTCAGGTCTGTGACAAAAATTATCAGGTAACTGTCTTCATCTACTGGCTCACCAACTAAAGCCAGTTTCACTTCTGCCCAAATAATTGAGCTATCCCGAGAGAAAAAGCGTTTTTTTACTGTTGTTTCACTTGGCTGGCCTTGAATAATTTGTTGTAGTAAATCAAGTTCTAAGGGTAAATCTTCTGGATGAGTAATGCTACGATAATCCAGCCGTCTTAGTTCAGCTTCGCTATAACCAATCAAGCGACAAAAAGCTGAATTGGCTCTTAAAATACCACCTTCTAAACTTTCATAGAGAATGCCAATTGGCGCATTTTCTAGTAGCTGATTTATACTATCCATCGGCAGCAAAGCTAAGCTGTAAAATTATTGTTTCAAGCTCTTGTTATTTTAATTCTCTGCGAAAGCAGTGGATTTAGTAAGGATGGCTTGAGAGTGGTGAAGTCCACTCATTCTAGTGTAGGAATAATTTTTTGTTCAATCCGAACTTTAACTAGTTCTTCAATAAAAAAATATATAGCTATCCTAAAGTAGTGAATGAGTGATGCGCCCAAAGGATATATCTGTCCCAAATCCTATTTATTCCCAAATTCTTGGAAACTGCTATACAAGAATAAAATGATTAATATTGTTAACTTATTTACTAAGTTAATTGGCAGGCGACAAAGTCCAGTTTTAGTATTATCTCGTACTGATTGCCACAGCAGTATATCTTTAGTTAAGCTGGAAAATATCAGTGTAAATCCAGTTGATTTCGCTGAATTGACAGTGAAATCAAAATTAATTGCTTGCTATAACAGGCACAACCCATTTGGATTGCTATATTACTTCGCCAGATTAAACTTAGGGTGCTCCTAGGCAGGCGAAGCCAAAATTAGTGGGGTGGAATATTACTGCGGGAAGTGAGTGGGCAACTACTGTGATGGCACAGGGACAAAATCATAACCCGTTCCCGATCGCAAGCCGGGGGCAATTTTGACGAGTTGGACCGAAGCATTGCGATCGCCAGAAGGCAGAAATCGAATGGTGCCTGAAGCGCCTGTGGTAGAGAAGTCGGCACTAGATAACACCTGTTGGATGCCTGCTCGGGTTGGGCTTTGCCTTAAGGCTGCAAAGAGTGCTTGCGTCGCATCATAAGCGAGGGCGGTCCGCCAGTTGACATCACCACCCCACAGTTTTTGAGATTCCTGGGGAAAGGGAGAAGTTGGATCAGTATTAATATGCCACGGCACAGCCAAGACCATTTCTGCGGCGGCATCGCCCCCGATTTCTAAGGTTTTAGGGGTGTAAACATCATCACCACCTAAAACATCAAGGCGTTTGCGATTGAGCTGAACAACTTGGAGCGCTCTGTCTAGGCTATCGGTCGTAGCGGCTAACATGAGCACTTCAGCATTTTGCTTCACGGCTTGCTCAATACTTTTGGCCGCACTAAAGTTGGCCTCAGCCAGATCAAATTCTGCGGTTACTTGTCCGCCTCGTGTCAGAACCGAGCTGACAAATTCAGATTTGAGAGATTTGCTGTAATTACTCTGAGAATTGAAGAAAACAGCGGCATTCTTTTGCTGTAACTTGCTCAGCATGTAATCTGCTAATGCTCTGGCTGCCACATAGTCGCTAGGGACAGTGCGAAAAACGTAATTGCTAAAGCCTGATAGTTTTACAGAAGTGCTAACAGGAGAAATGGCTACCAGCTCTTCAGCTTCGTAAACTGAGCCTGCTGCTAATGAAGTGTCACTAGCAAAGTGACCTACCACCCCTAAGATTTGATTGTTTTCTACTAAGGCTGTAGCAACTCGCTTGGCAAGCTCTGGATTGTTGTCGTCATTGGCGATCGCGACCCTGAGCAATGTGCCGTTAATGCCTCCAGCCTGATTAATTTCAGTTTGCGCTTGAGCCACCCCGCGAAAAATTTCTAAAGCTCCATTTAGGTCCGTGTTCACAGGAGCTACAACTGCGATCGCATAGCTTTTGCGCTGACCAACACGAGCATTATTCAGAAAAATCAAAGTCTCGGGGTCATTGCGCTGCTCTTTCAAAGCCGCCGTAAAACTACCAATCGCTTGGTCATAGCTTTCCTGCGCAAGGGCTTTCATGCCGTTCTCTTTGCGGGGGCTGGGCGCTCCTGGGCTCAGCGTCTGTTCCCCAAAACTAATGATGGGTTGCTGGGAATCCAGTTTGGCATCAGGAGACTCACCCGCTTTAGGATTGAGCAGCGTGCTGATGCCAGAACCAGGGGTGCGATGCGTCATCCACCAAGCACCAGCCCCTAGAAGACCTAGAGTGATTAACAATGAGGCAGCAAGAACAGCAGTTTCATTTTTGGGTGACATAGCGGCTTAGCGAATTCTGACAAAACCTGCTCTAGCAATTAGATTTTGGCCTTCTTCTGTCAATAAAAAATTGGCATAAGCCTCGCCTGCTTTTTCTTCAGCTTGACCATTTTGTTGAATCACCACGTACAAATTTCGGATCAAAGGATACTGTCCTTGTTGAAATCCATCTGTGTTCAGTCGATTTCTCTGGGCGGGGCATTGCGAGGAGGTAACCAGTGGCTCTTGATAGGGAGCGATGAAGCTGCTGCCCTGACGAGACAAAGGTAAAGGCTTAATTGTGCATTGGGGCACTACTTCAGGAGCGGAAGCAAAGTACACTCCCCCAGGATCTTCTGCCAACTTGCGAATCGCTTGTGTGGTCGTAGAAACAAATTCTACAGTAGGGCCGAACGTTTGCCCTCCCAACACATCTTCGACAAACAGTTCAACTGTACCACCGGAATTCGTGGGGCGGGTGTATGGTGTGATACTAAGGTTAGGGCCTCCCACCTGATTCCAATTGGTAGTTTGGCCTGTGTAAATGGCTTTGAGTTGCGCCAGTGTTAGCCCTGGCAAGTTGAGTCCTGGATTCACCGCAACGGCAATCCCATCGATCGCAACTGGGATCTGCTTGAGTTCTTTCCCTTGTTGCTCTGCCTTATTTGCCTCCGATTCCAAAATCGGTCGAGAAGACTGAGCAAAGGCCAAGCGATCGTTGATCAGCATGCGAATGCCACTGCCAGAACTGGCGGAACCTGAGTCAGGCCCTAAGTAGCGTAATTGGAATTCAGGTCTGGCTGCTTGAACTGCGGAGTCAACGGTTAAACGCAGAGGAGCCCACGAAGTGCTGCCCCCGTACTTAAAAGACCCAGAGGGTATATTTTGAACGTCTGCAAAGCCTTGAAGTTTGCTTCCTGGCTGGCTAGCAACGGCTGGTGGCAAGTCACTACGTGAGTTGGAATTCTTTTGTGACGTTGGCTGTAGCAACCCACCTAATGGAGCGCCAGAGCGTCTCATGAGCCACACAGTACCCCCACCGACTAAACCAAGGGTAATTAAAAGCGCCAAGACGAGTGTAGCCGTTTCATTTTTCTGAGCCATGAATCCTGCCTACAGAAAACGAGACAATAGGGTGTAAACCAGACGAAATAGAGCGGCCACTGCGATCGCGATCAGTCCAGCAAAGGTCACGACAATTAAAATGTTGGGGAAGAACGTCAGAGTCCAAAACCCCCTAAGCAGATACATTAGACCCAGCGTGATTCCGGTAATAATTACCAGATCCACCTTTTCGATCACGCGCCGAGATTGAGCCCACACCAAGACACTCAAAACTAACAGCGAAACGCCCGCCCCCAGCCAGATCGGTTGCAGCAGGCTAGTCAAAGCGATCGCAATTAGTCCTCCCTCAAACCCTGTAAATGCCGCGCCACCTAGTAGTTCCAGCGTGGAGAAGCGAGGCCGAGTCATCGAGGGTGGGGCAGGAGGACTAACAACAGGTGGTGGCGGAGGAGTTGGGGAAGTGGAAACAGGAACAGGCGGCGGGGGAGTTGCTGCGGTACCTGGAGAAACAGGCGGCGGGGGAGAAACTGACGGGGTAGCCCTTGGTGCCAGTGCTGCCGTCACCTCGGCTACAGATTGGAAGCGCTGGCTTGGTGTGGCTAAGAGCATCCGATCTAAAACATCAGCCAGGTGATCGCTAAGCGTTACCTGCGATCGCCAATTCCAGGAATTGCTGTAAGAGTCAAAGAGGTCACCAGGTTCTTTGCCTGTCAATAAATGAATACAAGTGACCGCAAGGGCGTATAAATCTGTAGCGGGGTAGACTTGGCCGCCGGAGGTTTGTTCGGGTGGGGCATAGCCAGTGGAGTAGATTCCAGTTGAGGATTTTGAGGTAGCGCCTGCCGCCTTCTTGACCGCGCCAAAGTCTAGCAAATAAATACGACTATTGCGGTGCCTCATGATGTTGGAGGGTTTAATGTCGCGATGGATCGAATGATTGTCATGCACAAACCGCAAAATCTTCAGGACTTCCACCAGAACTTCCACCACCTCATCCTGGGAAAGCTGCCCCTTCTGAGCTAGCTCCTCCTCCATATTCTGGCCGTCTATAAACTCCTGCACCAAGTAGAAAAATTCGTCTTGCTTATTAGAAGTGCGACTCGGCACCGTCAAGGAGAAAAAAGCAAATAGATCAGGAATCTGGGGGTGGTTGTTGCCTAGTTGCTCTAGAACTTCAGCCTCACGCTCAAAAAGATTTTTAGCTACTTCAATCTGATCAGCACTCAAGTCACCTGACGGCTGAAACTGCTTAACCACGCATTGGCGCATTGCTGGGGTGTAGCGATCGCGAGCCAGAAATGCAGCCCCAAAGCCACCCTTACCTAGCAGCTTCAGTGGCAAGTAGCGGCCCAGCAGAATTAAAGACATGCCACAAGTGGTGCAATACTTTTGTGGCACTGTTTTCAAGACTTGGGTGTTATCTAAATCAGCAAACGAATTTTGCGGTCTTAGGCAGCCTGGACGGGTGCAGTAAAGATCCATGAGCTTTCAGGTGATGGCAATTGGGCTAATCCATACCACTAGAGCTAGGAACCACGGTTGTCAAAGCAGGTGATCCTAAAAGTTCAGCCTCGTGCTGCTTCATAGCCTGAGTTGGGTTGCTGAATCGAGGCAAAACCTCATTGAGAAACGCTTCAGCGGCTTTCGAGCGGTAACGATTAGGATTGAGAATGACAGAGAGCATCCGTTGAACGACGACCTCATCAATCCTGGCTCGATGCAGGACTCCCATCTGAAGTTCTTTCTCAATGGCAGAAACTGAGACGAAGGCAGCTCCTAAGCCCGACTGCACCGCATTTTTAATCGCTTCTATTGAATTGAGTTCCATCTCAATTTTGAGTCGACGAGTTTCAATGCCACACCGCGTTAAAACTTGATCAATCACCTTGCGAATCGTGGATTGCGAGTCTAAGGCGATAAATTGCAGTTTATAAAGGTCTTCTTTTTGAATCGTGCTCACCCTAGCAAAAGGGTGAAACACAGGTAAGATGAGTGCGAGTTCGTCTTCAGCGTAGGGAATAATTTCTAATGAATCTTGCAGTTCTGGAGGAACCTCACCTCCAATGATCGCTAGGTCAATTTGTCCATTCGCTACACTCCAGGAGGTTCGACGGGTGGAATGAACATGCAACTGCACCGAGACATCAGGGTATTGTTGCCGAAATAAGCCAATCATGCGGGGAAGTAGGTAAGTTCCCGTCGTCTGACTCGCTCCAATAATTAGAGTGCCACCTTGAAGGTTTTGCAGATCTTCGATCGCGCGACAGGTTTCTTGACACAGCGTTAAGATTTTTTCCCCATAACTGAGGAGTAGGTGACCTGCTTCGGTCAGTTGAGCCCGACGACCACCACGATCGAACAACGGCACATCAAGTTGCCGCTCTAGATTCTGCACCTGCAAGCTGACGGCGGGTTGAGAGACATATAAGCTGTCAGCGGCTCGCTTAAAACTTCCCTCAGCGGCGATCGCTTTGAGAATACGGAGTTGATCCAAGGTAAAAGGAAGGTCAGACATAACGGCTAAACCTGCGAAAAAGGAGCCTAGTAGTACCAAGTCAATGAACAGAAATTAACAGAATTTACAGAATTTAGGGAAATGTAAAATTTGCGACGGTGGGTGCATGTATTGTATGGATTCTAGGATGATGCTAGTTAGGCAATCGGAAACCAGATTTCTTCCCCACACTACTTTGTGGCACAAATTAAACCGGATCCATTGCAGCGAAATTGAAAATAAATGAAACTTAGCGTTTGAAGCATTTATGAAGCGGGAGGTTGTCCGGGACTTTCTGAATTTACCAGGAATTGCGGGTGTTGCCCTAATGGATGGGCGATCGCGCCCCTACTTTTGTGGCGTCGATCAAACATTAAACTTTCAACAGAAAGAAGCACTCGCTCAAGGAATTCGGCAAGTAGTTGAAACGACCCCAGATGGATTTGAATCTTTCGTCTTTCAATTCACGGGGCACCAAGTTTTCATCTATAAACTTGAGCACGGCATTATTTTGTTGGTGTTAGCACGCTCACAGCTAGTTTATGCAGACTATTTAGAAGCGATCGTCAACCTCAAAGCCGCTTTGCAAGAAGACATCACTACCGCGATCGCAACTTTCCGCTTATTAGCCAGCGATGTCACCATGTCAGGCCACAACTACTGGAAACAGCGGATTGATGGCAACCCCACCAGTACTCTAGACTCCAGCCTAACCACAGGTGCTCGCTCTTTTAGTCGCGACTCACCTACTGCTATCAATCCATCTCTTCCAGACTTGGAGCCTACTGCTACACCCTTAAATGGTAAACAAAGTTCATCTACACCCCCGCAGGCTCCACCTCCGCTTGGTTTAGAGTCCCATGCCCCTAGCTATGCCCCTGTGGACCTGAAGGAGCTACTGACAACACTCAATCACCTGAGCCAGTTCACCACCCAGTATCTTGGTACGGCAGTGATCACGAACTATTGGAAGTCTAGTCGTCCGGATTTGGATTGGTTGCATAACTTCCAGGTCGATCGCTCAGCTCAGCTCACCTTTTCTAATCCGCTGGCTCAAGGCACCAACCAGCCAATTACAACTGAACAACAGCAATGGATTCAACAGTGGGTGGTTGCGTTTATCAAACGGTGTTCTCAAGTTATTCGTGACTTTCCCACCATTGTTGAGCAAAGAGCCTTGAATGACCGCCAAAAACAAATCTTATTGCAGCAATCTCCATAAGTTTTTCTACAGCATTCGGTGTTAAAAATATGGCTAAAATTGTTCGACTAGAACCGATCGCCCAGCAAACTTCGGTTGAAACCAACGGCAGTCTGCTCTCAATTTTGATCAACAAAGACCTAGACGTGCTCAAAGAATGCGGTGGGCGAGGCATGTGTGCCACCTGTCACGTTTATGTGAGCCAGGGAATGGACTCCCTCTCCCCCATGAACCGCCGGGAGCAGCGGACTTTAGAAATCATTACTACATGCAAACCTAACTCCCGCCTCGCTTGTCAATCGCGAGTGTTGGGCAATGGTGTGGTGGTGGAGCTACCACCTGGTATGTACATCAACTCGTTACAGGATATTGAGGCGCTAATCGGGCGACGAGCCGAGCAAGATTTACTCCACCCGATTACAGGCCAAGTCCTAGTTGAAGTCGGAAAATTGATTACTCGTTCTATGCTGAAGCAACTAGAAGACACGAGTTTCAAAGTCGGAGAATATTTCCCTCATACCACTGATGTTTAAGGGCTGTTCCAAGGAGAGTGAATCCGATCTTCAACTTAGTGACTCTATTGATCTAGCTTTTTTGCCTTAGCTTTTCCTCGCTTTAGCGCATGGGTTGAGGTTGGTTGTGTTCCTAATCTTCAAACCTGGGGCATTATTAAGAGAACTTAAGCCTTTGGCCAACGCTCCACACCCATGCTGAGTCAAATTCAATATCTGAGCCAAGCAGTAGATGGTCGATATGCCACGGATGAAGAGCTACAGTTCATCAGTGACTATCTTCAGTCTTTTAATCTTCGCCTGAGTGCTTATGCCAGACTCCAAGTAGCTGAGGCTACCATTGTTCAACAGGTACAAGCCAAGCTGCGATCGCTCGATCCCGCATTGCTTCAGAATGGCTCAGAAGACGTAACCGGAAAGTGGCGACGAGATACGATCAGAGTATTGCGCTACTCTGCGATCGCGATGTTGCTCAATGATGCCGATTGGCTACGCGATCGCCTACTGTATTGGATGCAAACAGTGATGAAAGCGTTTGGAGCCCAACGGAGTTGCGATGCCACCTATCAGATCATGCAAGAGGTGGTGCAGCAACACTTAACTCCTCCAGAAGCCCGTTTGTTTTGTCCCATCCTAGAGCTAAATCGTGCTTTGCTAGGGGGCTCGCCGGATTCTTAGGTGAGAAGCACAACTCTAGCAAATTAGGCTGGTTTCCCAATGATTTAGGGCTGCTATAGATTTATAACTGTTAGATTTATAGCATTTAGGGAATATTGATCAGTGGGGAAGCTGGGATTTTCCCGGACCGTTGCAGACTGTTTCAGATTGGAATGCTCCGTGGGTGATCCTAAGAGACTAAGCATTGTAAAGACCCAACAACCTCTAGTTTCGCCAGCCCTTAAAATAGGAACGCAGTTTTGTTAAACATCAGCCTGCCGCATTGCTCTAGCCATTTTTGCGGACCAGTGAGCTGAGTGAGAGCGCAAATTAAAACCCTTACGTTTGTTTCTATTTCAGTCCATTTGCACTTTGCCAAGAGCATCCTATGGTGATCGCAGCTAACAGCTCCCAAACCCTTAAAAACAAAATTGCTAAGAAGCATAATCACTACGGCTTCAAAGACTTCTTTCAGTTTGATCCTGATCGCGGCACGATCGTAGATTGGAACGGTAGCCAAAATCTTCTGACCAGTGAAGACTTTATTATTGGCTTGGTCGAAGGTCTGGAAGAGGAAGTCGGTGATGCTTCTGCCGCCATCATGTACACCATTGGTTGTGAGTGGGGGCAGAAAGATTCTTTTTTCTTTGAAAAATGGTTTGAGAAAGAGTTTGAACGCAACATGCGCCAAACTAACTTATTGTTCCTCCTAGAAACTTGGTGGTGGCCTTTTACCTCTCAAGGTTGGGGACGCTGGGAAGTAGACTTGGGCGATCGCAAACAGGGATTTATGTTCATCAACCTGTTTGACTCAGCCGTTGCTCGATCTCTAGGGGACGTTGGTAAGCCAGTTTGTTATCTGTACGCAGGCTTATTTGCGGGCTTCTTTACAGAAATGGTGAAAAAGCAACTGAGCTGCATCGAAATTCAGTGCTACTCAATGGGCGAAACCTACTGCAAGTTTCTGTTGGGCGGGCAAGATCGGATAGATGCGGCTGCCTTCTGGCTCAATGAAGGTGCTACAGCACGAGATATTGAGAAGCGTCTACGTTTGGGAGATAGATTGGGATGACTGCTATCACTGTTGCTCCACCCAATGGCACTAAACCTGAAACCCAATCTAAGAGTTGGTTGCAGTCCTCAGTTCAAACTTTTTTTACAGGTTTTAATTGGGAAGACCAGTCAGCTGAAGTGCAAGAGCTGAAACTTCAGGGATTACAAGGAACCAACACTCCTTTGAGCTTGACTCTGAGTGTGAACCAATTCTTTGGTGCCATCAACTGGGAAGGTGTGGCGGCAGCGGCTCCTGTAGCAGTTTTAGCTCCCACATCGCAACCCGTATCGGTAGCGAATGACTTGACCCTGGATGATTTCTCTAGCCTTTTCTAGGCTACCGCTTTTAGCTTGTCCCTTTGGCTTGTCATGGTTAGCTTAGCTTGCCACTCTCAGCTCGCTTTTAGGTGAGCGCTTTCTTGCAACCTCTCTAAATCTGGCCTGTAATTATGCACCAACAAATTGAATCGCTTTTCGATGAAGCTGAGAGTCGTTACTTAAAACCTGAAGAACTAGGTGTCTTGAGCCAGTATGTGGACTCTTTGCCTCAACGACTAGAAGCCTATCGGCATCTGCGGGATCAGGAATTGGATGTGATGCAACAGGTTGCTAATCAATTGCAGGCAGCGCTGCCCCAGGAAGAAACAGAGACTCTAGAGCGGAGCATCAAGCATGCTTTGCTGCTGCTGCGTTACTGTGCCATGTCGATGTTGCTTAATGACAATTCTTTCGTGCAGAATCGCCTGCTGAGTTGGCTGACTCGCACGGTCCAAACCTATAATACGCAAACGGTTGACATGACGCTGTATCGGTTCCTGAATCAGCGTTTAAGCCAAGTTCTCACTCCCCAGCAGTTGAACTTGTTGAAACCGCCGCTAGCGTTGGCTCAAAATACGTTACTAAACCAAGTTAAGGCTTAAAGTTTTGAGATAGCCTGAAGCGATCGCGCTTCTCTTCACTTTCTGACAAACTTCTAGCCATTCGTCACTGAATTTCTTTAGAGCAGTTTTTATGATTTCTGTTGCTGATCTACTGATTGATAATCGTATTCCTGGCAATTATTTTGCGACCGATGCTTATGTTCAGGGCGACCTAGAACTGGGCCTACTGGAAAACCGTCGAGGCGATCGCTTATTGGCCTTGCCTGAGACTCTGATTCAAGGCATTTATGCGGGCCTAGATAAAGAAACAGGCCAAGCGACTCGGTTAGTTTTAATGAACTGTGGTCGCTGGTGGGGTAAAAACTTTTATGCTCGCTTTTGCGAAGAACTAAACGACTATTACGGCACTGCCTTAGCCGACATGGCCATGGTTGAGTTTTTGCAATCTCTACAGCAATGCTGGCTGACTCACGGTTGGGGCAAAATTGATTTAGATCAATCCCATCAAAACCGAGGATTTTTGGTAGTAGAGATCGTGAATTCTCCCTTTGCTCAGCATGCTCCCAAATTAAATCGTCCGGTCTGCTTTTTAGAAGCTGGAATTCTCAGCTCGTTCTTCAGCCAGCTAACCAATAAAGACCTTTACTGTGTGCAGACGACCTGTGAGTCAATGGGCGCTGATCGCAATCGTTTTATCTTAGGCTTAGCCAAGCGGCTGGAGCCAGCAGAAGCTATGGTAGAGAATCAGCTAGACCATGAAGCGATTATGCAAAAACTTTGCGCTTAAATTGGCTTAACTTGTGTCAAATCGGTTAGCCCGTCCTGATCCACCTGCTTCCCAACCCCTAAAACGCTCCAAGTATCGATTGCTTGGGTTGGTAGGTCAGGGACAATTTGGTCGTGTCTTTTGCGCCAGTCATCGTAAAACAGGTCGTTTGGTTGCGCTCAAAGAGCTAGATCATCAACGCTTTCCTACGCATAAATTCCTCCGCGAGTTGCGTTTTCTGCTGAGCTTACAGCATGCCAACATTGTGACCTGCCAAGCTTTGGAGCATACTCGTCGCGGTCGCTACCTAGTCATGGATTATTGCGAGGGTGGCACACTACGCAGCTTAATGGAGGGGGCGGCACCCCTAACTTTGGCCCAAGGTCTAAAGCTGATGCTAGATATTCTGGCGGGGCTATCTCATGCCCATCAGCGCAGCATTGTGCATTGTGATATTAAGCCAGAAAACATTTTACTCAATACCCAACCTCGCGGCTGGACGGCAAGGATCTCAGATTTTGGCATTGCTCGCTTAAGTCGAGAACTCGCTCAAGAAGCAGGTAATACGGGTTCGCCTGCCTATATGGCTCCTGAGCGCTTCTATGGGCAGTACTTTCTCTCTTCTGACCTCTACGCGTTGGGTATTTTATTTTTCGAGCTGCTGCTCGGTTATCGCCCTTTTTCTGGCTCGCCCGTGGAGTTGATGTCGGCTCATTTGAACTCACCCGTCAATATTCCAGAGGTTGTCCCAGCCGAACTTAGTCAAGTCGCGCTGACTGCGCTACAAAAACTGCCAGCTCGACGCTTCCAGACAGCTGAAGAAATGTTGGCTGCTACTCAGTCGGCTGTGGAAGAACTAAGTGCTAGGTTGCCGCTAGAGTCAATTCACTTGCCGCTCTTGCCCCCTCCTCACTCCTCAACGCCCCAATGCGCCTTTCATAGCGTAGAGCACGAGCCTTTAATCGCTTCGATGGCTAGCTTGGCAGTGATGGCTTCTCCCGCAGGTCAATGGCTTTATCGCAGCACAGACCTCGTTTGTAATGGAGAGATTATTGCTGACCAGCTGATGTCTACTCCAACCATCCCTCTAGCCATTCAGAAACAACGGGTGGGTGCGATCGCAGTTCCGGAGAGGATTCAGGCTTTGGTGGCTCGTCCGCAGGGCTGTTTTGCGATCGCGTCTCGTTCCATCTACCTGTTGCCTTTAGATCAGGCGATTCCTGTTGCTAGTAATGATGGACGGCTCTTAACTCGACCGCTGGTGCAGCTTGATTCCGAATTTGTGGCTACTATCGCACCCCAAGGCAATTGGTTAGCAACAGCGGCTCATCAGCCTGAGGCAACGGCGACAACAATCACGATTTGGCGTCATCAGCTTGGGCAACCAGACCAAGAATTTGTCGCTCAAGCGGCAATTGAGCATCAATCCGCTAGTTCCTGCCAAATCCTGGCATTAGATTCGCGACATCTTGCGGTGATGTCTACCCTAGGTGACAACTCCACAGAAAGCTTCTCCACAGGCGTACTCTCTAGCAGTAGCAAGCCATTAAGTGGAAGCGGCCAATCTGGTTTGTCTCCTGGAACCTTAATTGTCGGTTACACCCGACGGGGACAGCGGTTGGGCTCTTGGTTACTGCCTTTGGCGGTTGACTCACTCATTTCGAGTGCGATTCCCTACCGCGTCTTGGGAAAAGAGGCAGGTTGTACAGACTCAATGGTGCTAATCGATCTCAAGCCGCTGCGAGTACGGCGAATTAGAGTCAATCTAGAGCCAGCCATATTTGTTGCTACAGCTTGGGGTTATGTTTTGGCCGATCGTCAGGGACAACTAGTTTTATTAGATGAAGAAGGCCAACAATTAGGTCAAATCGCTGCCCCCACCGTTACTTCTGCGGATTCCCCCACGTTAGCTACAGCGATCGCTACTTTTAGCAATTTTGGAGTTTTGCTGGCGACCTGGCAGCAAGCGACTCAGCAAGGGCACATTCATACGATTGACTTGAGAGAGTTTGACCTAGATTTGATGTTTTAGCAGTTAAGGTTCACGGCTATAGAGGCGCAAGGTTAGAGCGTAAGGTAGTTGGCAAAAAACGATACCCTATAACCTGGTAACTAAATTTGCTCTCTCCAACTTTAGAATGTCCTACGATTGGTTGACCTCTAGCCACTTGATTATGCTGGGGCTGCTCTTGGGATTTGCGATCGCCCATAGTGGCTTAGCAGCCCTGCGCTCCCGTGGCGAGAAATTGATTGGCCCTCGCCTCTATCGAGTTTTATTTGCGTTGGTGAGTTTGCCCTTCGCCTCAGTGCTGATTATTTACTTCTTCAATCATCGCTACGACGGTTTACAGCTATGGCAAGTGCAAGGCGTGCCTGGAGTCAAGGAAACGGTTTGGATTCTCTCTGCTATTTCCTTTTTGTTTCTTTATCCAGCGACATTTAACTTGTTGGAAGTTGCAGCCATTCAGAAACCTCAGGTGCACCTGTTTGAGACGGGGATCATGCGGGTTACCCGCCATCCGCAAATGATAGGGCAGCTAATTTGGTGTATTGCTCATACACTATGGTTGGGCACTACCTTTACACTTTTGACCTCGGTGGGTCTAATGGCGCATCATCTCTTTGCCGTGTGGCATGGCGATCGCCGTCTCCAAGCTCGCTACGGTGAATCTTTTGAAACCCTAAAATCCCGCACTTCTGTAATTCCTTTTTTAGCGGTCTGGCAGGGTCATCAAACCCTTAGTTGGCGAGAGTTTATGCGTCCTGCTTATGTAGGAGTAGCAGGATTTGTTCTAATTTTTTGGTGGGTACATCCACTTTTAATGCGTGCCACGGGGAGCGTAGGCTGGTAGCATGATCCCAAACGAGATCAAATAACAAACCTTGAGGGATCATGCAATTGTCTGTGAATGAGCGGACGTTTAAACAAGAGGTTTTAGAATCTCCAACTCCCGTTTTAGTAAATTTTGGGGCTCCTTGGTGTGGTCTTTGCCGCATGATTAATCCTCTGCTCAGCCACTTCCACGCGGAGTGGGGTGAGCAAGTCAAGTTGGTGGGGATCAACGCAGACGAAAGCCTCAAGCTATCTAGCACCTATCGGCTCACTACCTTGCCGACTCTACTTTGGTTTGAAGGCGGCAAGGTTCTGCATCGCATTGACAGCTTTCATGGGCGTGACGACCTACGGCTGGCTCTAGAGAAAATTGCGCTGAGCCGAACCCTCTCTGCCAGTAAATTGCCGACTTCTCCATAACAACAAACCTTTGATACAGACTTAAACAGACTTAATTGGTACTATCAACACTTGCAAAAGCGCATATAACAACCCAACGAGTCACATTAACTCAATTATTTTTTTCAAATTAATTCTTTGCGTCAATTCCCATTCAGGATGCTTGAATGGGGAAATTTATGCTGAGATGAAACTGGGAATACTGACGGCACCTTGACTGTTTTGCATTTAAGGCCGTAGATGTAGTCGAAAACATCTACTGTTAATTCTTGGCTAAGCCCTGCTTCAAGCTAAAGACGTTGATTTCTACTTGACAGTCTCCGTCCCAAGTGTATGCCAGAATGTTAAGGGCTTTGCCAACATAGAGTAGGTAGAAAAACTAAAGTAGGCGCGAGTGATGGAACCGATATATCAGTATGCCTGGCTGATTCCAGTGCTACCGCTGCTAGGCGCGATGATAGTGGGCCTAGGGTTAATCTCTTATGGAGAAACCACAGCCCGTCTGCGACGTGTCAGCGCAGTCTTCATCGTGTCGCTGATTGGAGCGGCAATGGTGCTCTCCTTTGCGTTGCTTTGGAGTCAGTGGCAAGGACACGAAACTTATACCCAAATGATTGATTGGGCCGCAGCTGGCAATTTCCAGCTAGCAATGGGGTATACCATTGACCACCTCACATCACTGATGCTGGTGATTGTGACGACGGTGGCCTTCCTAGTAATGGTCTACACCGATGGCTATATGGCTCATGACCCAGGATATGTGCGCTTCTACGCCTACCTGAGTTTGTTCAGCTCCTCTATGTTGGGTCTGGTCATTAGCCCAAACTTGGTGCAGGTCTACATTTTTTGGGAACTGGTAGGGATGTGCTCCTACCTGCTGATCGGATTTTGGTACGATCGCAAAGCTGCTGCCGATGCTTGCCAAAAAGCTTTTGTCACCAACCGAGTCGGTGACTTTGGTTTGCTGCTAGGAATTTTGGGCTTATTCTGGGCCACCAATAGCTTCGAGTTCGATGTGATTGGCGATCGCCTGCATGAACTCACGGCTTCTGGATCTTTGAGTGCAGGGCTAGCCGCCTTATTTGCGGTTTTAGTCTTTTTAGGACCAGTCGCGAAATCGGCTCAGTTTCCGCTGCATGTTTGGCTACCCGACGCGATGGAAGGCCCGACTCCCATTTCTGCCCTGATTCACGCGGCAACGATGGTGGCAGCGGGTGTATTCCTGATTGCTCGGATGTTTCCAGTGTTTGAGGGCATCCCCCTCGTGATGGATGTGATTGCCTGGACAGGAGCCTTCACAGCGTTCCTGGGAGCCACGATCGCAATTACCCAAAACGATATTAAAAAAGGTCTAGCTTACTCCACCATGTCCCAGTTGGGTTACATGGTGATGGCGATGGGGGCAGGGGCTTACACAGCAGGGCTGTTCCACCTAATGACTCATGCCTACTTTAAGGCGATGTTGTTCTTGGGTTCTGGCTCTGTGATTCATGGCATGGAAGCCGTGGTAGGCCATGATCCAGCTTACGCCCAGGATATGCGGTTGATGGGTGGTCTGCGGAAGTATATGCCGATCACAGGTTTAACTTTCCTCATTGGCACCCTAGCTATTTCTGGAATTCCGCCTTTTGCGGGTTTCTGGTCTAAAGATGAGATTTTGGGAGCTGCTTTTGCTGCCAATCCCGCTCTGTGGGCGGTCGGCTGGCTAACCGCTGGGATCACTGCTTTCTACATGTTCCGCATGTACTTCTCAACCTTTGAAGGCCCATTCCGGGGTGCAGACTCTGACATTCGCCAGAAAATTCGGATTGAAACGCTGCAAGCTCGTGGTTTAGCGTTTGGCCCTGGGGCGATGAATCCTCAAGAGCTAACTCTAGGCGAAGCTGAGGATCATGAAGTGCATACCGGGGACGATCATGAGCATAGCGGCTCTCCCCATGAATCGCCGATCACCATGACGCTGCCGCTGTTGGTGTTGGCAGTGCCTTCGATGCTGATTGGTTTGATAGGGACTCCCTTCAATAACTACTTTGAAGCGTTCATTCACCCACCCACGGAAGCGGCGCACGAGGTGATGGAAGCGGCAGAAGCTTTTAACTTGAATGAGTTTCTGGTGTTGGCAGGCGGCTCCGTTGGCGTTTCCCTGATTGGGATCACGCTGGCTTCGCTGATGTATCTGCGGCACCAAATTGATCCAGGGGCGATCGCGGCTAAGATTCCTTCCTTCTACAAACTCTCCAAAAATAAGTGGTACTTTGACGAAATCTACGACGCGGTCTTCATCCAAGGCAGCCGTCGTCTGGCTCGTCAAGTGCTAGAGGTAGACGTGCGGATTGTAGACGGGGTTGTGAACCTAGCGGGATTCGTTACCTTAATTACAGGCGAAGGTCTGAAATATCTAGAGAATGGTCGAGCGCAGTTCTACGCCTTGATTGTGTTTGGGGCGGTGCTGGGCTTGGTAATTCTCTCTGGCATTACCTAAAACGACAGGGGCGGGACCATCCCGCCCTTTGCGGTTTAAAACTGAGTTTTGATTGATTGTGATTTGAAGCTGTTATGGATTTGACACATTTTCCTTGGCTCAGTACGAGCATTTTGTTTCCGATCGCGGCAGCTTTGCTCTTGCCCATCATTCCAGATAAGGATGGTCGCACTGTCCGCTGGTATGCCCTAGTTGTGGGACTGCTCGATTTTGCCCTACTGGTTTACGCTTTTTATACGCAATACGACTTCTCCAACCCAGGCTTGCAACTGGTGGAGAGCTATTCCTGGGTGCCGCAACTAGACCTGAAATGGTCGGTGGGTGCTGATGGCCTCTCCATGCCGCTGATTTTGCTCACAGGCTTTATTACGACGTTGGCAACTTTGGCAGCTTGGCCTGTCACCCTGAAGCCAAAACTGTTTTACTTCCTGCTGCTAGCGATGTATGGCGGTCAGATTGCGGTGTTTGCTGTACAGGATATGCTGCTGTTCTTCCTGGTGTGGGAGCTGGAGCTGATCCCGGTTTATCTGCTGTTGGCGATTTGGGGTGGCAAAAAGCGCCTCTATGCCGCGACCAAGTTTATCCTTTATACGGCTGGGGGATCGCTGTTCATTTTGGTGGCCGCTTTGGCGATGGCCTTCTATGGCGATACGGTCACGTTTGACATGCGAGCGCTGATGGATAAACATCTGCCTGTCAACTTGCAGTTCTGGCTGTATGCCGCATTCTTGATTGCTTACGCGGTGAAGCTGCCGATCTTCCCCTTGCATACTTGGCTACCGGATGCCCACGGGGAGGCAACGGCTCCAGTCCACATGTTGCTGGCGGGAATTCTGCTGAAAATGGGTGGTTATGCCCTGATTCGGATGAATGCTGAAATGCTACCCGATGCCCACGCCTACTTCGCCCCAATTTTGGTGGTGTTAGGGGTGGTGAACATCATCTACGCAGCGCTGACCTCGTTTGCCCAGCGCAACTTGAAGCGAAAAATTGCCTATTCCTCGATTTCGCACATGGGCTTTGTGCTGATTGGGATTGGCTCCTTTACCGATTTGGGCTTGAGTGGCGCGGTGCTGCAAATGGTCTCCCACGGTCTGATTGGGGCCAGCCTCTTCTTCCTGGTAGGGGCTACCTACGATCGCACCCATACGCTGATTTTGGATGAGATGGGTGGTGTGGGTAAACAAATGCCCAAAATTTTCTCAATGTTTACCACTTGCTCATTAGCTTCCTTGGCTCTGCCTGGGATGAGTGGATTTGTGGCTGAGTTAATGGTGTTTGTCGGCTTCTCTACCAGTGATGCTTACAGCTCCACCTTTAAGGTGATCATTGTCTTCTTGGCTGCGATCGGGGTGATTCTGACTCCGATTTACCTACTCTCGATGCTACGAGAAATCTTCTTTGGGCCAGAAAACAAGGAACTCACGTCTCACGAAACTTTGATTGATGCTGAGCCGCGTGAAGTGTTCATCGTGGCTTGCTTACTGATCCCTATTATCGGGATTGGTTTCTACCCCAAGCTGTTGACACAGGTCTACGACGCTAAAACCCAACAACTCACAGCTCGCTTGCGTGATTCTGTGTTTACGATCGCTCAAAGGCCACAATCAACCACAGCTTCGGCGCTACCTTCTTTCTTGCCACTGGGGATCAAAGCGCAATCGCTCCAAGCTCCGACGCTGGGCGATCGCTAACCCTCGACTAATTCTTTTGTTCATTAGTTAAACTTTTGCGAAACCTCAGCTCCCCGCTGGGGTTTTTTGTTGGGCGATCGCGTCCTGCTAGATGCGTTGAGCATAATGGGAGCATGACCCAAGTTGCGTGAGGTGAAGCAGCGATGGTGGTTCAGCTACTCCGGCGGCAGTTTACGGTGGCGAAGTATCACCAAATGGTTGAGGCAGGCATTTTGACTGAGGATGACCGAGTGGAGTTGCTTGAGGGAGAAGTGATTGAGCTATGGTCTATCAGTAGCCGTCATGCTGCTTGTGTGAATCGTTTAACTTATTTATTCCACGATCGCCTGCGAGAGCGAGCCATTGTTCGAGTTCAAAATCCGGTGGAGTTAAGCGATCGCTCGGAACCGCAACCAGATTTAGTGTTACTGCAACTTCGTCCAAATTTGTACGAAGCGGGTTATCCCCAAGCACAGGATATTTTGTTGCTGGTAGAAGTGGCGGATACAACGGTTGAGTTTGATCAAGAGATCAAGATGCCGCTTTATGCCAAGAGTGGGGTGCGAGAAGTGTGGCTGGTAGATTTGAACGAGAACGCGATCGCGATTTACCGGGAGCCGAGTTTGAGTGGTTATGGGCAGGTGCAAGAGTTACGGCGAGGGCAAGAATTAACGGTGCAGCTATTCCCAGATATTAGTTTGGCTGTAGAGAAACTGTTAGGACAAGGGAACAATTTTAATTGAGTAAATATTATTCAACTTTCACCCGTCGAAAATTCTGAACAGTTAGGATTTCCGAAGCGAGTCAAGGTGCATGGACGGCTAAAAAGCTCAACATCTATCGCTTGAGGCCAATAAATTTTTCAGAGGAATAACCGTGCAAGAATCACCATTTTGGAAATCGATCACTAAAAAAGTATCAGAAGTTAGTGAGACTGTTAATAACAAAGCTCAGCAGGTAGGAAAAGTAGCCGCAGAAAAGGCATCAGAAATTGGAACGACTGTTAGTGATGCTGCATCGAAAACGAGTCAAAACATTGCAGAAACAGTAACTAAGGCTGGAACAGCCACAAACAACGCTACAGCACAGCAAGTCAGCCAAACAGTAGCAGAAGTAGCTATGAGAGCTGGAGAAACAATTAGCAAAAATGCTGCACAAGCAAGTCAGGTAATTTTAGACACTATAGCAATCCTAATCAAGTTGTAAGGATAAGGAGAAGTTATTAGGCTGAGAGAAGGACTCGTAACTAACTCACAAGAAATGGATTCACTCCAGCAATTCATTGCCACCACCA